>CACXIR010000110.1 GCA_902767785.1 Fibrobacter succinogenes
AGGCACAGGCGGTGCATACTGTATGGGCAAGGCCTGTAATGCCCAGCGCTATAGAGACGTTGGCGCAGGCTTCGTTGGGAATCAGCTCTGGCATAGCAAGCGGAGAAACCCTGCGTTTTCCGCCTTCAATATACTTGTTGTAGGTTTCGTCCAGAATGTCCATGCCCGAAAGTCCGTTGCCTGCCACGATTCCCGTGGTGTCTTCGGCAAGCTGTTCGCGGCTGAGGCCGGCGTCAGCAACCGCCTCGTTGGCAGCGGCTACCAGGAATTGGGTAAAGCGGGCCATGCGGCGGGCTTCCTTGGGGTCGATCCCGTGTTCCTCGGGCTTGAAGTCCTTGACTTCGGCTGCAATCTTTACGGGGCAGTTGCTGGCATCGAACAGGGTGATGGGGCCAATGCCGCTTTTACCCTCACGAATGGATTTCCACATTTCAGGGGCAGATTTTCCCACGGGGGTCACGGCACCTATGCCGGTAATAACGATTCTTCTTTTGCTCATGCTTTCTTACTTGGCCATTAGTTGTTTTGGGGTTCCTGGTTGCTGAGGGAAGAGAGGGTATCCAGGAGTGCGTTTATTTCCTCTTCGGTCATTCCGGTGAAGGCAAGCAACATGCCCTGCATCGTTGGATCCATGCTTTCAAAAAGCTCTTTTAAGCCGGAGGTGGGAACCCAGCTTTCATAGGCGCAGGTGAATTCAACAGTATGCCCTTGTACTTCCCTGGAAGTTTTTGCTCCATCCTCGCAAGAGTCGGCCAAGTCCTTGAATTCGTCATCGGTGCTTGCAAAAGATTTGATGATTTCAACCGCTTCTGCTTGTTTTTCTGTCAGAAGTCCGTTGAGGGTGTTGAACTTCATGCCAGATGAGGTGGTGTCGGCAATGCTTGAACTGGAGTTTTCGCTGGTTGCGGGGACCTGCTGGCTGCTGGAACTGCCAATTTCCGCTAGTTCAGTGCTGGCAGAGGAGGAACTGTCACAGGCAAAGAACGCTACCGCGCTGGCGATAAAGATAAGCAAAGGTGTTCTTTTAGCGAGCATACTTAAGCAATATAGAAAAAAAAACAGGGGCGATTTGCTTACAAAAGAATTTCTATTTTATGACAGAAAGAAATTAGAGGTTTTGAATGATTGTCTCCTGGATGACCACCAACAAGTGCAACCTGACCTGCAAGCACTGCTACCAGGATGCAGGCGAGAACAAGGAAGCCGAACTCACGACTGCCGAGGCTTTGAAGCTGATTGACGAAATCGCCAGGGCTGGGTTCAAAATTATGATTTTTAGTGGCGGAGAACCCATGACCCGCCCAGACATCGTGGAATTGGTTGCCCATGCCTCTAGCAAGGGCCTTCGCCCGGTGTTTGGCACCAACGGCACCCTTATCACTCGCGATTTGGCTTTTGAACTTAAAAAGGCAGGGGCCATGGCTATGGGGATCAGCATCGATAGCATTGATCACGATCGCCATAATGATTTTCGTGGACTGCCCAATGCCTTTGAAATGACCATGATGGGCATTGAGAACTGCAAGGCAGCCGGCCTCCCGTTCCAGATACACACCACCATCATGGACTGGAACCAGGGTGAAATCTTGGATATCATGGATTGGGTTAAGGAAATCGGTGCAGTGAACCACCAGATATTCTTTTTGATTCCCGTGGGCCGAGGCAAGGAAATCGAGGATCATGCCCTCCGTGTGGCAGAATACGAAGGTTTGCTCCGCAAGATCATGGAAAAGAGCCGCACTTTGGGAATTCCTGTGAAACCCACCTGCGCCCCGCAGTTTTTGCGTATTGCCGACCAGCTGGACATCAAGACCCGCTACAGCCGTGGATGCCTTGCTGGTCTGGACTATTGCATTGTAAGCCCCATTGGCAAGGTCCGCCCCTGCGCCTACATGATGGAAGAGGCTGGCGACGTACACGACACCCCCTTCGACGAGATTTGGGCCAATGCCGAAGTGTTCAAGAAGCTCCGTACCAAGGCATACTCCGGCACCTGCGGCAAATGCAAGTTCAACGACCGTTGCGGCGGTTGTCGCGCCAGGGCCGCCTACTACCACGATGGCGACTACATGCAAGAGGATTCCTATTGTGCCTATGGGAGAGGACTGTGAGTTTCGCGGCAGACGACGAAAAATTCATGCGTATGGCGCTCCGGGAGGCTGAGAAGGCCTTCGAGGAGAAGGAGATCCCCATCGGTTGCGTTATTGTGAAGGACGGCGTGGTCATAGGGAAGGGCCACAACCAGGTGGAAATGCTGAAGGATGCTACCGCCCATGCCGAAATTCTCTCCATCGGGACGGCGGCAAGCCACCTGGACAATTGGCGCTTGGATGGTGCTACTTTGTATGTAACGCTGGAACCTTGCCCCATGTGCGCGGGTGCTATTCTCAATAGCAGGATTGGCCGTGTGGTGTATGGTTCCCCCGACACCCGCTTTGGCGGTTGTGGTACCACGGTGGACGTTATTTCTGGGAATGCCCTGCAACGGTCCGTGGAGGTGGTTGGCGGGGTCTTGGCCGATGAATGCCTGGGACTTTTGAAGGCGTTTTTCCAGCAAATGCGGCTGGAAAAGGGAGATTCCGGCAACAAAGGCACATAAATTCTGCCCAATAACTATATTCTGGGTATGAATTTCGTAAAGTTTGCCCTGGTTTCAGCATCGCTCCTGTTCCTTTGTTCTTGCGACAACAACAGCGTTTCCCTGGCGTTCAACACCCAGAACGCTCCGGTCCAAAAGTTTACCCTGGAAGCGAGCCTGAACGTGTTCGCCCCCGAGGATTCCACCCACGAGTCCCCTGAGTCCATGGAAACCCATCTCAATGCCCGGTCCACCTTGACCCAGACGGTTGCCTTTGACAATGGTTCTGCCCGGTTCGAAATGAAGATTGATACGGTGGACTACAAGAGCGACAAACGGACGGTGGAGGAATTCCGCTACATAGAGAAATACCTTGCTTCGCAGCATTTCCAGTTCAAGATGATGGGCGATGGCTCCATGAGCGACCCATCGGTAGAGGACATGGCCCTGCAGCCCGGTACCGAAGAATTGAACCTGATGAAGGTGTTCATGAAAATACAGCCGGTGTTGCCCGGCAGCCCCGTGAATTTGGGGGACGTGTGGGAACGCACCGTGGAAATCCCCGGAAACGGCTCCATGACCTCGGTGTACAAGTCCTTTAAGCTGGAGGACGTTTTTGTCCACGACGGCGTGCAGATGGCCAAGATCGGCATGAATATCAAGTACAAGGAGCTTCCGGATACCACTGCGAACGTCCGCATGGAAAGCAAGGGCTTTATCGTGGGTTCCGGCCATATCCTGTTCGACATCACCCACGGGGTGGTCTCTTCGGGCTCCCTGGAAATTTCGGGACACCTGGACATAAGCGACATGGTGGCTTCTCAGGTCCTTCCTGACATGCACATTATCCAGAAAATCAAGTTACGGGGGGAAATTGAGAAAGCCGAGTAAAATCCTTCCGGTCCTGCTCCTGCTGTCGACTCTCCCCTTTGCGGGCGAGATGCCATTCCCTCAGGTGGAGAATGGCAAGCTATCCTTGCACGAAAAAGACAGCCCTTATATTCTGGAACAGGGCGTGGTGCTTTCTTCTACGGACACTTTTGCCGTGGAACCGGGGGTCACGGTCCTTATGGGAGAATATGCGAAGATCATGCTTCGGGGACCCGTGGAAATCAAGGGTTCTGAAGCAAAGCCGGTGTTTTTCCGCAGTGCCGATTCTAGCGAGAGCTGGAACGGGATCCATTTTATTTCGGGAGCAAAGCCTTTCGAAGTGAAAAACCTGGTGGTGGAGAATGCCTTCCGCAATTCCGTATTCCGTACCCGGGGCTTTTTCGAGAACGTGAAGTTCGTGAACAATTACTACGGGCTTTGGGTGGACGAGGTCCCAGAGCTGATGCTTTCCCATTGCGAGTTCAACCGTAACCGTTTTGCCCTTTCGGTGCGGGGGAGCAAGGTCAAGTCCCTGGATAGCAAGATTTCCAACAATGTCTATGGCCTGTTCCTGGAGGCGGGAGGAGACTTTCAAGGGGACCTGGCCTTGGTCAAGGGGAACCTGGAGTCCGACGTGAGCCGGGAATCCGATGAAATGGCTGGTAGCCGCAAGCGGGTGAGCCGCGGTGTGTGGCGTAGGATTGAAACGGGATTTTAGGGGGTAGCCAGTGGAAGAGTCTTTTCGCCGCTCCGTCCGCAAGATGACAGGGACCAGTATGCACTTGTCGGTGCATGCGGATCGCCCTGCCATGGTGGCGACTCTTTCCCAGTCTATGATGGTGACCTGGTCCATTGTGCTTTTTGAACACTTGGACGCCCTTTTGAACAATAGGGAAGAGGCCGTTTCTAATTCCGAACTCATCAGTTTTAGCGAAACGGCCTGGAAACTTTGCGAAGCGGCGTTCCCCCAGATTGTGGCGGACGCCAACAAGCTTTACGACGAATTCCGTGCCAAGTGGATGCAGCGGTTTTCTACCGAAGAGGTGCTGCGCCTGCTCTTGGAGGGTGGCGACTTTATCCACCACGACGAGGAGAAGGGCTGGACGTTGGCGGTAAGGAACAACAAGCAGGACATCAATGCTTTTTATTCGGCTACCATCCACTTGCTGGTCAGTGACGCCGAACCGCTGTTTGTGCGCATGCACGGCCGCGTGATGCAGTTGCAAGAAAAACTCTGCAAGTACTGGCATTCCGAGAGCGCGGTGGACGCGGTGAGCAAGTTGCTGCCCTGCCTGGAATCTTCCCTGCGGGAAAAGGAAAATAACCTGGTGACCTCCCTCAGAATGTCGTTAAACCAGATGGCCAAGAAACGCTTTGCCTCTGCCTTTAACGTGAAAACGGCCCCCAAGTACTACCGTACGGCGGCTGGCTGTGCCCGAAACGTGGGCAGGATTTGGAACCCTCATTACGCCTACGAGAATTCCTTTTTGGCCTTTACCGACGACTTTTGCGATTATGCACGGGGACTTACCCTGCAGGTTATTGATTGGTACCGGGACAAGTGGTCCCTGTTTTTGCGCGGGTTTAACCGCGGTCAGTTGAATTTATTTGAAACAAAAGGTGTACAATGAAGAACGCATTCAATTCCATTCTCTTGCTTACGCTGGTAGGTATTGCCGCCCTGGCTTGTGGCGCCCTGTACTTTGGGGCTCCGCTGTTTGGCTGGATTATCATGGCGGCCATTTTCGTGGTGTTCCTGGTGGAACAGTTCCTGGACATGGCCAGCGCGAAAAAGATCCTAGCGGAATCTGAACAACTGGATGCTTGTGAAAACGGGCGATCTTCTCAGGTTCGTGGCGATGGCGTGGTGGCCCGGCGTTTGGAATTGGCCCGCCACTTGGTAGAAAAGGGGATCCGCATTGACTCTCCCATTGCCTACGAGGTGCTTTCCAACAGTGCGGGGATTGCTCTCCCGCGCAGTTCCAGCGGTTCGGTGATTCTGCTGGGCCTTATGGGAACCTTCTTTGGCCTTATGTATTCTGTGGCTACCGCCGGCGGGGCCATTGACAATTCTACCACTCAAGGGACTCTGGACACCATCCAGGTGCTGTTCCAGAACATGAAGGGAATTTTTGGCACCAGCCTTTGCGGCTTGTTTGCCGCTTTGATTTTGAATGCTAGCCGTAGCCTGCTTGCCGCCAGCCGGGACCGTTTTGTGGCCCGCCTAGACGGTGCCACCTTGGAATTGCAGGGTAGCGACACTGCCGCTGCCGATGTGGAAAAGACGGAACTGGAAAGGCTGTTCCAGTCGGTAGAAAAGAACCTGGCTGCGGTTTCAGCCTCTGTGCAGCAGGGCCTGAATGCTGTTGTAGAAAAAGTGGGTGCAGACCTTTCCAAGACGGTGGGTGCAGTCGCCTCTGCTACGGAGAACTCCATGAACGCCTCCGCAAAGCAAATTGCAAGTACCGTAGCAGAACAGGTGCAAAAGTCCGACGCCCAGTGGAAGGCCTTTATGGACAAGCTGGAGGCAGAAGCAGTCGCAGGCGTCAAGTCCCAGGCGGATGGCCTGGAAGCCTTGAAGACGGTGGCCCTTTCCGTGGCGGAAAAGGCCCAGGCGGGTTCTGCAGAACTGAGCAAGAACGTGTCCGAAAAACTTTCGGCATTTACGTCCGATATTCTGGCTGCCTTCCAGAAACTTTCCGACACTACGTCGGTGCTGTTGCAGGCCCAGAAGACCCTTACCGAAAGCATCGACAACCGTGTGGTCAAGGAGAAGGAGGCCACCGACGCTTTGGGCGCAAACATTGTGCAGACTGCAGAACTGATGCGTGTGAACCAGAGCGAACTCAGCGCCAACCTGGAAATGCTCCGTGCTGGCCTGGAAACCATTCTGGAAAAGCTTTCTGGCGATACGGAAGAGCGGGAGGAAGAGGACAATTTTGTGGAACACTTGAACCAGTCCTTGGAAGCGTTCCACGAACGGGCCAGCGAAGTGCTTATGGAAAATGCCGTCAAGACCCAGGAAATCCTTTTGGAAGTCATGGAACAGATCCAACGGGTGGGTTATGCCGGCTCTGCACCTAAGGGGGAGGGCAAGTAAATGGGTTTGCGTCGCGAAGACAATCACAACCCTTGGATGGCCTATACGGACTTGGGTGTGGCCCTGGTTTCCCTGTTTATCCTTGCATTCGTCGCCATGGCGACCTTGAAGGAGCAAAAGGCAGAAGACCTGACCCGTACCGAAGAAGAAGTCCTCTCTTGCCAGGAGGAAATGCGGAAAATTGCGGCGGAACGCAACGCTCTTTTGTCCCAGAGCCTCAAGTCCTCCATTGAGCAGGGGCTTATCGCCCTA
>CACXIR010000111.1 GCA_902767785.1 Fibrobacter succinogenes
GGTGCTGACCGAAGACCGCGACGTGAGCGAATGGTACGACACCGCCGCGAAGAACTGCAAGAACGGCAAGGTCTTGGCCAACTGGGTGATTACCGAACTCCTCGCCAAGGTGAAGGAACTGGAAGGTGGCCTGGGTGCCCTCAAGATCAAGCCCGAAGACCTCTGCAAGCTCGTGAACTTGATTGCCGACAACACCATCAACGGTAAGATCGCAAAGACCGTCTTCGCCGAGATGTTTGAAACCGGCAAGGATCCCGAAGCCATCGTGAAGGAAAAGGGCCTCGTGCAGGTGACCGACACCGGTGCCATCGAAGAAGTGGTTCGCGCCGTCTGTGCCGAAAATGCCGCCCAGTTCGCCGAATTCAAGGCTGGCAAGGTCGCTCTGAAGGGCTTCTTGGTTGGTATGACCATGCGCAAGTCCGGCGGCAAGGCCAACCCGGGCCTCGTGAACCAGATCCTCGACAAGCTCGCGAAGGAATAATGAATAAGGTCGTTCTTGCTGTGCTTATAGCGTTCCTGTTTGCAGGGACGTCTTTTGCCGCAGACAAGCTCGACAAGTACGACAGCGCCTACGTGAGTACACTGAACATGACTGACGAAGAAGCCGCAGAACTCTACGGCATCGACTCGACCAAGCTGAACCAGGGTCCCACACTTCAGCAAATTAATGAAGAGAATCCGACCTATGTCAAGCGTGATTACGACCATCGGCAGCAAGTAATTGTGGGTAGCGTCGTGATGTTTTGTGTGGCTCTTGCCATGGTGGACGGCAAGTCCTACGTGCAGGTCTACTGGATCATGGGCCGCAGCGTCAACAGCCGCAACCGCGTTTTTGAAATGGAAGCCAAGACCGGCTTCATGAAGACGAAGGCCTTTGATGAATCCAAGCTCACGGATCCGCACCTGATCATCTACTACCCGGCACGCCATACCGCCGATGTCCAGATTATCACCAACGGCGACCAAACCGATACGATTTACAACGCCATCAAGCTGGGCGGCACTTTTGAAAGTGCTCTTGCTACCCGCCAGTATGAAGACGACGCCCCGAACTTCACGCCGCGTATTTCCGGCATCCATTACAAGAATGCACAGCCAGCCGTGTACAAGCTCTCTATCCTCAAGAGCCGTAACAACTGTGAAGATGCCGGCTGCGAACGCATGACCTTCGAATTCGAGAAGGCGCTGCCGGGCCTTGGCCACTTCATTAGCACCTACGAAACCGACGGCAACCCGATTCCCTCCTTCAAGGGCTTCCCGCAGCTGATGCCGATTTTCGACAATGCCGAAGACACCCTCAAGAAGTACTGGGCTGCCCTCGACAAGGACAACAAAGTGTCGCTGATGGTCAAGTGGATCGACCGCAAGACATTCAAGGCAAAAACGCTTATTGTGAATAAGAATAAGTAGTTGCTAGCGACCTTAAAGCTTATTTCTCCACCACGTTACCAAGGATGTGGTGGATTTTTTTGATGCCGTCGAAGGCCTGCGGGTTGGCAATATAGTAGAACATCTGTTCCGCTAAAGCCTCTGTGTTGAAGTCATAGGAGGGAATGCGCAGCAAATAGCTTTCGGCAGAATTGTCGAATGCTATAAACGTTGGACAGATGTCTGGTTGCGGTAGGTTCAGTTCGTTTTCGTCGACCATTTCCATGAATATTCCGGCCACTTCGTCATTGGCGCATATCCAGGGAATTATTTTTCCATTTTTGGCTTGGAATGAAATGGCTTGTTCGGCAAGTTTCTTCAGTTTTTCTTTTTCTAGGGTACGGGTCAAGATTTCTACAGAAAACTTCTCGTTCCTTTTGCGGGCGATTTCCTTGTAATCCCACGGACTAGAAAATTCGTCATCTACGTAGGGGTGGACAATCAAGCCGGATTCCTTGATGCCTGCCAGGCGGTCCCTTGACCAGGAGCTGCCATGGTAAGGTGAGAAATAGGCGGCTTCGGTAACGCCAAGGCCCAGAAGGTACCGCCCGATTTCTTTTCCGGGCTGTTTGCCAAAGGTGGAATTGAAAAAAAGCCAATTATCTTTTCTTAAAAAATTCCGTGGTACGGAATCAATGGGATGTTCCCACCAGACCGCTACGGGAATTTTTGTGTTTGAAAAGAAGTATAGCAGTGGCCTTGCATTTTGCACTAAGAGCGTTGAAAGAATTATTCCCACGGCATTGGGGTGTTCCGAAAGGTTGCAGGGCATTCCGCTTCGGTCAATGAGGGTTCCCGAGGCTTCGTTGAATCCCAAAAGAGTGAGCTTGTAGTGGTCCCTGCCTGCAGTTTTATAAATAAGACGTAAAAAGTCCAGTTCCCTTTCGCTTTCCGCTTTAAAACCGCCCCAGCTGTTGCAGCGGGTTACAAAAATGATTTCGCTTAGGGGAGAAATGTCCTTTTTGTATAGGCCGGTTTTAAAATGGTAATGCCGTCCTTGTTTTTCAAGTAAACCGAGGGCCACTTTTTCGGCGAGAAATTTTCTCAGCGTTGCGGAGGATACTTTGTAGCGGGTAGATAGTTCTTTGGATAGGGGCAAAGGTCTTGAAGGGTTCAGGAAGCCCTGTGCAAAGTCGCGGTCAAAAGCTTTCGCTAGTTTTTCGATACCTTTTTCCTGAATTTGAGGAATGCGTGTTGCTTTAGGGGCTTTCCCCCAAAAGCATCCCTTGCCGCGGATTTTGCATATTAGCCCAGATGCTTCCAATTCGCGCAATGCGGCCTGTACCGTGGCCGAAGACGTTCCCAAGGAATCTATAAGGGCTCGCACAGACGGAAGTTGATCGCCGTCATTAAAATTCATTTCCAGCAGTGCCTTGATAATCCGCTGTTTCATGCGTAAATCATCTCTGCAATTTCTTTAAAACTTCTTGCAGTTCTTTGGGCAAGGGGCAGTCTTGCACGGTGCTTTTCCCCTGCCAGGGGTATTCCAGACGGCAACTGTGCAAGAACAGCCTGTTCAGCCCGTACTGTTTCTTAAAGTCACGGTTCAAGGCAAAATCGCCGTAGCGGGTATCTCCCAAGAGTGGATGCCCGATGCTGGCAAAGTGCGCCCTGATTTGGTGCATTCGGCCGGTTTCCAGGTTGATTTTTACCAGGTCATATCCTTTATAGTGCGTTTTTACGCTGTAATGGGTAATGGATTTTTTCCCGTTTTTGTCGTCAATTTGCATCTTGGAACCCTTGGCGTTGTCTGTACGCGCAAGGGAGGCCTCTATGGTCCCTTTTTCTTTCTCAAGGTTTCCCTTGACTAGGGCCAGGTAGAATTTCTTGACCTCGTGTTCGCGAATCAGGCGGGTCAGGTCCCGCAGAGTGTCTCCATGAAGTGCGACTAGCAGGAGTCCGGAGGTTTCTTGATCGAGGCGGTGGGCGAGGGTCGGCTTGAAGTCCAGCTTTTGTTCGCGGCCCCATTCCCAAAGGTATTCCACCAGACTCTCTCCAGGGCGTGTTCCGCTTCCTGGCTGGCTGGCAAGACCCGAGGGCTTGTTTACCACCAGGTAGTCTTCGGTTTCAAGAATTATGTCCAGCCGCTGCTTTTTCCATCCGGATCCGTTTCCTGTGGAGATGCTTTTGCCCCAAGAGGTTTTTTGGGGGGCCGTTTCTGCAGCTGCTGCACTTTTAAGATTTTCGTAGATGCAGACCGTGTCCCCTTCCTGTAAAAGCAGGTTGGCTTTCCCGATAGCACCGTTTACCCTGACTTTCTTTTTACGCAGGATTGCAAAAAAAACAGACAGCGATTCCTCGGGGAAAGCCTTGCGGAGGAATCGGTCTAGGCGCATGTTGGCAAAATTGCGGTCAATGGTACGGGTTATCATAGTTCATCTTCTTTTGGCAAAATAGGCCAGTCGCACTCCGTCGGCTGCACTGGTGACAATTCCACCGGCGTATCCCGCCCCTTCACCAAGGACGAATAGTCCACGGGTGTTTTCGCTTTCTAGCGTTTGGTTGTTCCGGGTTATGCGCAGGGGGGAACTTGTCCGTGTTTCTGGGGCCACAATCAAGCCCTCGTTTATAAATCCGGGAATCTTCCGGTCAAAATTCAAGAATCCCTCATAGAGGCTTTTGCAAATCCGTTGATCTAGCCAGTCCCAGGTGTTGGTCGCTGTGAGTCCGCAAGGGTAGGTGGATTTGGGAAGGGCTTTGTCCAAATGGTGTTCCATGAATGCCTTGATGGTCTGTGCCGGGGCACGGTAGTCCTTTCCGCCCAGGTTGAAGGCGTCTCTTTCTGTTTTTCGCTGGAATTCCAGCCCCCCAAAAAGGCTCTCGCTTTTTTCTATGGGCACCACGATGGCACCGTTGGCAAATGTCCCGTTACGCCTGCTATAGCTCATCCCGTTGGTGGCAAGGGTCCCCTCTTCGGACGCACAGGGCACAAGGACTCCACCAGGACACATGCAAAAACTGTAGGCGGAACAGGTCTTGTTTAGGGTAGGGGCTGTCAAAAAATATTCAGCACTGCCCGTGAGTCGGGTGTCCACTCTTGGTCCTAGCTGCCGCAGGTTGATAAGGGCTTGAGGGTGTTCCACTCGAACGCCCATGGCAAAGGCTTTGCTTTCCAGAGTTACGCCACGGCTGTGGAGCAGTTCGTAAATGCTACGTGCGGAATGCCCCACGGCAAGCACCAAGGCCTCGCAGGGAATCCATTTCCCTTGCAGCTCGCCCTCTTTTTCGCTTATCTGTACCGATATGGGGCTTTGCGAAGGTGATGACATCCTTGTCAACGCCAAAATCCACCATGTCGTGCAGGACCTGTTCCGAAAAAGAATTCCTGCTCCTGGTGTTGAGTTTGCCATCGCTAAAAGCCCCTGCGCCGCCCTCCCCAAAAAGCACGTTGCTCCTGGGGTTGAACTTGCGATCTACAAAGAACCGGCGTATGTCGCGGAAACGTTCCTCGACGGGTTTGCCCTGCTCGTAAAGGTTCACCTTGTACCCTTTGCGTAGCAGGTGAAGGGCAGCCCACAGGCCTGCGGGACCTGCGCCTACAATGGCGATTTCGTCGGGCAGCGAAAGGCTTCCCTTCAGGGATTCTTCGGGTGGATCTTTTTGGGGAGGGCGAGCCTCTACGAGACCTCTGGCATTGTTTCCGGTGGTTTTAAGTTTGCAGTTGGTCTCGAAACGAAGGTTGTAAGACCAATGGGGGTCTCCCTTGCGGCGACAATCCAAGGAAAAACGCGCCACTGCCAGATTGAATATTTGGTCGGGGTGGAGCTTTATGCTTTTGGCTAAGGCTTCCCGGTATTGCCCCTTCTTGTTTAGGGCCACTGGAAGTTCGTGGAAACAGTAAGAGTACATGTCTCTTATCGCCCGCAAAAGACTTTAGAACACGTAATTTATGTTGATACCGTAGTAGATATCTTTGTATTCGTTAGACAGGTAATCCGGGCGATAGTAGACGGCGGCCCCTGTGAACCAGTCACTATAGAAATGCTTGTTGTGATTCACACGCAGGTTGATCTTTCCGAGAATGTCGCTTTCGGATTCATCGTAATCTTCACCGGACTCGGTCCATTCTGTAAGCATGTAGCGGAATTGTCCATTCAAGGTCAAGATTAGGAACCGTTTCTTGAAGGGAATTTCCAATTCGTCTTCGACGGATATTTCTGTTTCTTCCATTTCATTGCGGTTGTAGGTCTTTTCCCTGAAGGTGACTGTGAAAAGGTTCTGCAAACCATTCAGCGTTGTGGAAATGGACAGGGGGTAGGTCTGTTCAAAGTAGTCGCCACCGCCGTAGTAATAACCCAGTTTTGCCCAGGTGGTATCTGCCAAATCCAGGTCAAGTGCGTCAATCAGGCTGTCCTTGTGGAACACGGATGCGTCTGTACGCAGGGTCCAGCGGCCGTTAAGCTTGAATACAGATTTGGCTGCCTTGAAGGATATTCCTGCCCTTAGGCTTTGCCTATATAGGCGTTCCTCAAATTCAGAGGCCAGGTAGGGTTCATTGGCCAAGGACATGTATTCCATCCAGCGCGTGGAATCCACCATGACGGTGTCTCCATTTCCTGTCGCAACGGGAATTTTGCTTCCCTTACCCTTGGTGAAGTACTTGTCCATGTAAACGCCATCTTCCAGGATATAGTTGCCGCGGAGCCGTACGGGGCGGTACTGGTTCCTGTATTCCATGTCATAGCCGGCAGTGAATTCTAGACGGGGAGTGACAGTAAAGGTGTTGTTGATTCCCACATTCTGAATGTATCTGGTGCGGTCGTTGTCCAGTTCATGCTTGTCGAACCAGTCGCTGTCGTCGTCTTCGGTGATGCCGAAATGGGTTCCTTCTGCAAGTCCCACCAAGTTCTTTTTGCTGCCATGTGCGGCATTTTCCACATTGATGCGATAGTCGAGTCCCAGCGTCCATACTTTGCTGATTCCTTGTTCAAGGCTTGCCCCGAATTCGCGGGTGTTGGAAAGCTGGTCAGGAGAACCGGCACTGTAGAAGTTTTCTCCAATGTACTTGGCATGGCCATGGATGCGGGTCCTGTTGATGTTCCAATCCAGGGATGCAGCGAGTGCAATATTCCTGCTGCCCCAGCGCTGTCCCAGGACTCGGTCGTCATCACGATCGCTCTCTTCCTTTTTCTGAACCTTCTTGGCCTTTTTAATGAGTTCATGCAAAGTGGAAATCATTTGCTTTTTGTCCATATTGGCATTGTCGCCAAAAATCTCTTCGAGTTCGGCGGCAGTGAGCCAGTCAATGCGGCTTTCGTTTTGCATTAGGCTACGCAACAGGTTCATGCTGGACGTATTTAGCCCGGCATCGGTAAATACCCGATTGATGGCACGCTGGCGTACTGCGTCCGTAGTGTCAGCATGGCCAACGGCAATTTGTCCGTTCAATTCGATATCGCCCGGGAAGAACAGCCAATTGCCCTCGGCGTACATGGTGAAGGATTCCTGAAGGGGGTCGGTAGTAAGTGTTTTTGAGCTGGCTCCATCGCGTAGAAGGGGGTCCTTTATTTCGTCATTGGCATATATTGCACCCAGTTTGCCATCAAAACGGCGTACAGGCGCCCATTTGGCAAATCCGCCATAGGCAAGGCGTTGCGCTTGCGCTTCGCCGTCATCTACGTACTCGTTGTAAAGGTAGGGGTGCCGATTGCCAGGAACAAGAGAACGCTTTGCTTCGCCAAAGAATCCGCCCACTTGGAACAGGGGTTCATCGGCATTGTTCGTTAGTAGGGACAAAATGTATTCACCACCGAAAATGGGGAGTCCCGACATGTAGATGTCCCCGCCTAGCAGCTGGAAATCACCCACTGTTGCAGTATTGTAGTTGTCCCTGTAACGCAAGGTTACGGGGTTGGGCGAGAAGTGATTCCAAGAGTCCGAAGTCATGTCCATGTTGAATTCGATAGACTTTCCATCGGACGAACTCATGAGCAAGTACGTTGCCGCATTAACGCCGAATCCGGGAACCTGGAAATAGTTCTTGTAGCGGTCGCCTTTGTATACGGTGTCTTTCCCCATGACTTCAGGTGTGCTCCCATGGTGGGTGCGAGTGCGTACATGGTGGTAGTTCCAGCCAACCATTGCATTTCCCAAAATGGACCAGCCGCCCTTGGTGCTGTCTTGCTTTTCCGAATCATCAAATACATCGGGAGCTTGGTCCGAAAGGTCCAAAGCCTTGCGCTCAATTCCAGCAACTTCCGGCTCCGGAGGTAGGCTGGCCAGTATTTCTTGAGCTTTGTCGCTAAAGTTCGATTTGTTGTTTTTTGAATTTTCCAGGACGTCACCACCAAGCACTTCGGTAGAGGCTATGCCCACAGAGTTTTGTTCTACAGAGCTGTTGTTGAACTTCAAGATGGTGTTGCCCATGTTCACAAGGCCAGTTCCGTTCTCTGCAAGCTTGGAAGAGGAAATGGTGCTCTTGGAAAGGCTTGATTGTAGCAAGGCTACGTCGTTGTGGTCAAAGGAACTTCTTTCAATTTCCGCTTGTGCGTAGTGGGATAAGTTAATGGCTACCTTGTTGTTTTTGAAGGTGCTGCCTGTTATGGCAAGGGAAGCGTTCCTGGCATAGACGCCGTAAGCGGAACTGCCTTCCACGGAGGAATTTTCCAATTTCAGGTTGCCGTTTTCTACGATGATTCCATTTTCGGCATCCTGGATTTGCACGTTGCGGAATTCGGAATTGTTCTCGCCAGTTATGACAACGCCCTTCCAGTCGCCTGCAGAGGGCTTGTCTAATGCAGAACGAAGCACTACAGGCCTCGAGGCGTTTCCGGCCACCACCAGCTGTCCTTGATTTACATTCAAGGAGCTTCCCTTGGCAAAGAGGATGGTTACACCAGGTTCAATAACCAGGACCGTGTTGGGCGCAACGGAAATGCTTCCGTTCACCAGGTAGGGAGACTTGTCCGCTTTCAGGAACCCGCGTATTTCGCCACTGAGTTCCGTACCGCTAAGCATCACAGGGGCGGATTCCGGTGTTGCTTCCACGGGAGCCGCGACGGCTTCCGGTGCGGGTGCCGCTACAGGTTCGGGTTGCGGTGCTACAGGGGCTGGTTCAGCAGGGGTGGCCTCTGCAGGTGCCGCGGCTTGTTCAGCGGGAGCGGCTACAGGTTGTTCAGCGGGCGTCGGTGCCACAGCAGCGGGTTCTGCAGGTGCCGTCGCTTGTTCAGCGGGAACGGCCACGGGTTGTTCTGCGGGCGCAGGGGCCGCAGCAGTAGGTTCGGCAGGCATCGAGGGTTCGGCCGCTGCAGCCGGTTCTGCTGGTGCAGGCTGGACCGCAGCCTCGGTTGCTGTGGCTTGTTCAACGGGCGTAGCAGCTCCTTGGGCCATGGAAAGGCCCGTTCCCAAAAGCATTAGGGCGATGGAATTTTTAAAAATGCCTTTCATTAACGAACCTCATATGTCTTTTGGGCGTTAATTTGCTTGCCGTTCTTCATGATGACAATAATGTCAATAACGGTTGTCTTGCCGTATTCAAGATTTACTTGAACGTCAAAGTCCAGCTCCTTGATTCGCTGGGATCCTTCGTAGTGATCCAGAACTGTGTGGCCTTGCTTGATTACTACACGTTTGACGTGGTCGGGATTCTGGTTTGGAACTCCAGTGATGCTGAAGTGCATGGTCTTGCTGAATACTCCCGAAACTCCATAGGGCGGTGGAGGAATGCGAAGCCTTTCCTTGGGACCCTTTGCGAGATTGATGGTTATCGGATTCTTGGGGTAGCATCCTAGATCTCGCTGGAGTACGACCTTGTTTCCCGCCTGGTCCTGTGCGGTGAATTTATAAGTGTGTATGCCCGGGTTGAGTTTGACGGACGAGAAAGCGTCGCTGTCGTAGTAAGTTTCCTTGACGGGGGTGCCGTCTATTTCGGTAGAAAGGATAACAACGTCTGATTGAACGCCTGCCAGTGAAATGTTTGCATTGCAACGCAAAGAGTCGCTGCCTTGGAATATCAAGGAGGGACGTTTCAGGTTTACCTCTTTACATTCCTTGTTCACGATTAATTCAAGGTCGACTTTGGTGCGTCCTGTAGTGCCGTTGAACTCGACGGTCACGACCTTTTCGTCCCAGTTGCCTTTCCTGTCGCTAATGGGAATCGTGTGGGTCCATTTTCCCTCGGCACTGAGGGGGACCAGGTTGGGGGAGGTGTAGTTGCCCACTTTTACGAACAGTGTCGCTGTGCTGTCTTTGGGGTCAAATTGTCCTTCGACGGTCGCTGAAGCCGTTTCGCATACCGTTATGGGTTCTTTTGTCGTAACCTGGAAGGGAATGGCTGTCGGCACGGAAACCGAGTCTTTAGTGGAGTCCGGAGCCTGTTCGTAGTTGGTTGTCAGGAATCCGCAGTCGAAGCTGACCTTGCCCGCATAGCAGGTGATGGGGAATTTCTTTTCGCCAATGTTGGCAGATGCCCAGCTGGGCGTGAACTGCAAGGGTTCACCTGTGGACTCGATGCGTTCTCCGCTGACTTCTACGCTCACTCCAGCGGGGCAGGATCCCTTGATGGTAATGGATGGCGTGTAAATGGTTTCAGGCAGGTCCTGGAAGCTGCACTTTATGCTGTCCCTTGCTGCATCTTGGTTCTTTTTGTAGACCGAGTCCAGGGCTAGAATTTTGGATTCCAGCTGGGCCATGTCCATGTTGGGGTCGCTCAACATTTTGTCGATCTCGTTCAAGAAGTCCACGTCGCCGGAAGAAGAAAGTTCCAGTACCAAGAAAGTCTTTCCATCAGAAACCAGGGTTTCTCCGCCCTTGATGTCTTGAACTTTACCGCTAGCGGAAATTTGAAGTTTGCCGTTACGGAGCGAAGCGATAGGAAGGCCCTTCGAGGTGGTGCCGAAGGCGCCGGCCGTACCGCGGATGGCGGCTGTAGCCGTTCCTGTCTTGAATTTGAAGGAGCTTTCCTTGCTTGCCTGCTTCTGCACGTCAAAACGGATTTTGCCGCTCTTGATGTCGGTCATGGCCGTTTGGACCCCGTCCTCGGATACCAGTTGGGAGAACTCTACCAGGGAGTTCTCTTCTACGGAGATGGTACTTCCGTCGGGCAGGGCCACCACAGCCTGGGATTCCACCAGAGTGCGGATGACGTCTTTTTCCTTGACCTTTGCTCCCACGCGGAGGGGAACCCAGTTCCCCTCGGACTTTTTCTGGGTGGTTACGTCACCGATGACGGAACGTACCTTGCCCGAGGTGCTCTTGGCTGCAAAGACGGAGGTGGCCAGGACCATCAAGGCCACGGTCAGGACATGAAAACGACTTGAGTACGACATATTGTCCCTCTTATTGTGCATTTATTCATCATAAATATATCATTATTTGTCCAATATGAAAGAAAAATGTATCTTTTAGGGGCCTTAAAATGACCATAATCACAAGAGGAACCTATGAGTGCAGAATTTGAAGATCCTACCGTGGAAATGACCGATGGGGAAACCGGCGAACAGGTCATCAAGGAATTGGACAAGGCCATCCTTTCCAAGGGGGCTTGGCAGACCATGATGTTCTTGTGCCAGGAACGCAATGCCAAAACCGGCGAATTCGGCGAACCCAAGGTTTACCTGCGCCGTTACCAGAAGGTGGCTGGCGCTTTCAAGGCCAGGAGCAAGTTCAATATCAGCGGAAAGGCTCAGGCCGAGGCCATTATCGAAAACCTGAAAAAGTGGTACAACATTTAATGCCTGACCCTGCCAGTAGTAAGAAGAAGTACAAAATCGATTTCCTTTGCCAGGGCGGCGTAAAGACGTTTCCCTGGAAGGATAAGTTCAACAAAATGTCCAGGAAACTCCTCTCTGAGGAGGGTACGGAGAACAATGTGAACATTGTCCTCTGCGATGATGATTTTGTCCGTGAAATGA
>CACXIR010000112.1 GCA_902767785.1 Fibrobacter succinogenes
CTGGATTAACGGCGGTGCGACGCCGACCGTCACAAGCCCCATCATCAACGCCATCGGAAGCTTTATTCCCGGCGTGCCGGTTCCGACGCCGATCCTGATCGTCATTCTGATGGGCATTCTGTTCGCCCTGCTCTTCCAGTTCGAGGGGGACAAGAAGGCTATCCGCCACGTGCTTAAGGCTGTCTTGAACATTATGCACACCGTCCTGCTTGGACGAAGAGGTGCTGGACGAAGATGTACTGGATGAAGATATGCTGGACGAAGAAGCTCCTTGTTTATCAACGAGCGAAATATCGTCATCTTTTTCTTCCGAATTAGAACTGCTGCCATTATCATCACCGCAAGCGACAAGCATAAAAACAACAAATAAGACCTGTAGGTATTTCAACATAAGGCTAATGACGCTCCTTTTTGCAATTATTTCCTTTCCCGGATGCGCTTGTAAAGGCTTTCGGCCTTTTCGGTATCGCCTGCATTGGAATACACGTGGCCCACGTTCTCGGCACCAATACGGCCCTGGGAACTGCCCGCCAGCCAGGCCTTCATGTAGCATTCAAAGGCCTCGTCGTAGCGTTTCTGGTTAAAGTAGATCTGTCCCAAATCCAGATTCAGGTCCCCCTTGCCCTTCTTGTGGCGGAGTCCCTCTTCCAGGGTAAAAATGGCCATCCAGGGGGAATTGTTCTGCACGTACATTTGGGCCAGGTAACGCCTTGCGGAAACGTTTTCCGGGTCCATCAGGACACCCGGTAGTAATAGGCCAGCGTAAAGTGGACATCGGCCCCGGCGGTGGCGGTCATCTGCAGAGCGTTTTGCAGGGTCTTGATGGCGTATTCGTAGTCCCCCAGTTTCTCGTAGACTTCGGCAAGGCCGTACCAGGCGTCCATGCGGTCCGGGTTCAGCTGCAAGGCACGCTCAAAATTCTTCTGGGCTAGAGTCCAGTCCCGACCCTTCAGGTAGCATTCCGCCAGGGCAAAATGCACGTGGTCCGACTCCACCCCCAGTTCAATGGCGCGGTTATAAGACGCGATGGCCTGCCCCACATCACCGTTCAGGTAATAAAGGTCCCCCATGAGCATCCAGGCCTTCTCGAAGTTAGGCAATAGTTCCACAGTGCGCTTGTAAGCCACCAGGGCCACCTGCTTGCGGTCCAATTGCACCATGGCATTCCCTAAATTGAACCAGGCGAAGGGCTCATAACGGCCCTCGTCGATGGCGGCACGGTATAGCGGCACCGCCTCCTTGAACTTGCCCTGGTCATAAAGTTCGTTGGCTTTGAAGAAGTAATCTTCGGCAGCGAAAAGCGAAGTCGCACACAGAATCATAAACAGAAGCGTGATTGCCACGCCTCTACGAGGCTCGCAATGACTTATGAAGATCCTATTTGACAAAGCGGAACTCCTTCGTGGCCTTTTGTGCCACAGGATATCCGCCCAGTTTGGCGGGTGCGAATTTCCACTGCCTAACGGCCTTCAGGGCCTCGGTATCAAACCCGTAACCCGCCGGATCCTGGCTCATGATGCTTGCCTGGGCCACGTCTCCGTAAACGTCAATAACGATATAGACCTTCACATAGCCCGAAAGTCCCAACTTCTTGGCCTTTTCGGGGAACTTAGGCTGCACTTCCTTCAAAACCTGGGCCTGCTCGTCCACCTCCCCCGCCTCGTACACCACATTCTCCATGGAACCCGTGCCCACCGCCACGCCATCCCCTGCAGCACCGCGAGCCAAAGACAAATCCATCTGGAAATTCTGGCTACGGGAAACTCCCATGTTGGAAGAAATCTTGAAGGGGTTGGGGTTCACCACGGTGCGAATCACCTTCTGCTTGACTTCGGGCTTTTTCTCGCTTACCAGCACTTCCACTTCCGTAACGGTGTCCAGTTTCTTTTCGGTCTTTTGCCCCTTGTCAAAGAACAGGGTATTAATCACGGGAATGGCAAGAAAGAACACCGCACTCACCACAAAGGAGAGTACAAAGGCCACCGGGAACCGGAAATATTTCGCCAGAAAGTCGAGCATGGGCTACGCCCTATTCCTCCTTATTCGCCGAAATGGAAACCTTGCGGACCTTGGCCAGGTTGCATTCGTCTAAAATATCTACCACCACCCCATTGGGGGCGTCACGGTCGCTCACGATAATCACCGGACGGTCAGGGGCTTCGGCCATCATCTGACGCAGTACCGTATTCAATGTGGTCAGGTTCACCTGGGTTTCGTTGATGTGGATGGTACCCTGGCGGGTCACACCAATGAGAATGCTTTCCTTGGCCAAATCCTTTGCGGAACTGGCCTTGGGCTTGGTCACGTCCACGCCGGTTTCACGAGTGAAGGTGGATGTGACAATAAAGAAGATGAGCAGGATGAACACCATGTCCAGCATGGGGGACACGTCAATTCTCCCTGAATCCTGCGAACGTTTACGGATAAAACTCATTTTTCCTCCGCAACGGCAACACCGTTCACGACCGGCATCGCCTCAAAAACAAAACTTTCAAATTTCAGGGCCTCGCTCCAGGCCTGCTCTTCCACTTCCTCCACGCGGCCCGCCAAATAGTTGTAAGCAAGCATCAGGGGGAATGCCACCAAAAGCCCCGCCTGGGTGGTAAGGAGGGCCTCCGAAATACCGTCGGCCAAAAGCACCGGGTTTCCAAAACCAAAAAGCTGGATGGTTTCAAAGGTGTGAACCATGCCGGAAACCGTTCCCAGCAGGCCAAGCATGGGGGCGATTGCCGCACAAGTGGAAATGGTCTTGAGGGACTTAGACAGGTTTACCGAAATACGATGGCGTGTCTCTTCCATGGCGTTCCGCACCGCCACAGGCCCCTGATTCCGGTAGTCCCGTACATCGCAGGCCAACGCGTAAAAGTACCCGTAGGGGCGGCGGGAAAGCTTTTTGAAGGCAACCGCCTCCCCCTTCTTTTCCAAGTTCTTCCAGAAGCCGCCCAGCACGCCATTCACGCTGCCGCCCTTAAGCATAAAATAGTAGCAGTAACGTTCAATCATCAAAAACCAGCCGAACCACCCCAATACGAATATGGGGGCAAGGACCCAGCCACCGCGAAAGACGATGGCCATGGCCGCTTCCAGCACGGAATTTTGATCCACTACGGGCAACTTACACTCCCTTAATCTTTTTGGTCAATCCAAAGGGCGTTCAGCACGGCAAGGCCCGCCTTTTCCATGCGGCCACGCAGGGCGTCGGAGCGGTTCACCAGGAAGGTATGAATCAACTGCAGCGGGATAGCCACGATAAGGCCTGCCTCGGTGGTAACCAGGGCAATGGAAATGCCGCCAGCCAAAAGCTTGGGGTCAGAAGTCCCGTGCATGGTAATCACGTCAAAGAGTTCGATCATGCCCATCACCGTACCCAAAAGACCCAGCAGCGGGGCGGTAGCGGCAAACACAGAAATCCAGGTATGGCCCGATTCCAGTTTGGGAACCTCGGCAGAGAACAGTTCTTCCAGAGCCTTTTCTGCGGCCTGGCGACCCGCATAATTCTTGCAAAGCACCGTCTTGAGGACCTTGCCCACTTTGCCATGGCACTTGACCGCCAGGCCGCGAGCAGTTTCGATGTCACCCTTCTTTAAAGCTTTCAAGGTACGGCGAGTAGAAAGTCCCCCGAAACCTGCGACCAGAAGCCACAGCACACGCCAAAGGGCAATCAAAAGTCCCAACGCAAACAGCGTCACGATGGGGTACATCAATATGCCGCCATTCCTGAAGAACTCCATCAGGTCGTCCTTCCAGGTGGTTTCCTGATGGTTTGCCAATTCAGAAGAAAGTTCCGTACTCAACAGCACGTCCACAGGCAGCATCACAAATGCGGAATCCTTGGCGTGTGCAAAAACGGCAGCGGCTTCGGTCTTGGTTTCGGGCGTCAGGTTTTCTTGCCAACTGAAGACCCGCTTTTTTTCGCCCGCCACCGGGAGCATGAGGGCTGTAGGCCTGTTGCCATTCACGTCAGCGGCAGCGTCTGCCACTTGCACCGCATAAAGGCCGCCCAAGCGCAACCGCATTCCCTGAGCCACCGCAGAACCGAATATCAGTTCCGCCTGTTCCTGTTGAATCTCGCGGGTAAAGTCCATTTCGCCCTTAGCCACATCCAGAATGGACTTGGCTATACGCAACGGGTCGTCGCGGTACAGGCCCATTTCCTTTTTCACCTTGTTCTGGGCTTCTACGCGTTCTGCCACCTTGAAAGGCACGCCCTGTTCTTGGAACTTGGCGAGGGTCTCCAGACGCTCCGGGCCCGCCGCCAAGGACAGGTATTCCGCACGAGCCTTTTCCGCCTGAAGTTTCACCTGAGCCAGGTCCTCGCGAGCCACACGTACGTCTTCGAAGAGGCGGGCCCGTTCCGACATAAGGGCATCCACCTTCTCCTTGCTTTCCTGATACTTCTCATTGAAAAGTTCACGTTCCTGGTTGGCAGTTTCACGGTCTTTCCAGCGTTCTGCCACCGCCATGTCTCGCTTTTTGCGGGCCTCTTCCAAGTCGGCCTTGGCGCTGTTCAGTTCCGCACGTTTCTTGACAGCGTCGATGTCGCTAGCCTGCTGGGCAAAGGAAGCAGGAGCTGCCAAGGCAAGAGCGGCAACCAGCGTGCCCATTACACACTTCACATTCCACATTCCAAACTTCATTATAGCCCCTCCTTCGGAATGGCGACGGGAATCGTCACGAGTCTAGGAGCGGTCTTGCCTTCGGCCACCTTCATCACGTCCTTCAAAACGGTTCGCATGGCAAGGTTGTCGGACACGTTGTTCCAACGGTAAGTGCCATCGGCGCTGCGGGAAAGCCAAAGCACGTCGTTGCCGTCATTGCTCACAAAGAGCGAGGCCACAGCACCGTAACGCAGGTAGGTGCCGGGAACGTTGCGTGCGTCCACCTGCAAAAAGCCCTTATAAACTTCAGTGGTATAACCCAGGCGAATGCGGTCGTAAAAGACCTCCAGGGTACGGTTCAGGGCGTCGTCGGCCTCGATGAACCCCTTGTGGAGCTGGCTTGCGATTTCCTGCACACTCTTCACCGTTTCCTCATTGCGATAGGGGAAGTCGGATTCAAACACGGGAGCCAGGGAGTCAATGACCTTGGCGAGAGCCTCGCCGTACTTGACCTTGCGGCCCTCGTACCAGCGCACCGTGCCCGCCGTCTTCTGGCGCACATCGGAGAGGTGGGAAAGTTCCGCCTTCAGGGAATCGATTTCAGCCTTCAGGGTCTTGTTCTGGGTGGCGAGAGCCTGGACCTTCTTGCGGCCCACTTCCACGAATTCGGCGTGGCGCTTTTTCTCGGTGTCATGGAGCGACTTCTCACGTGCGGTTTCCGCCTCCACCGCCTTGATCTGGCGACGGACGGACTCCACCGTTTCCTGGGCGAACGCCGCAGGAGCGAGCAAGGCCGCACAAAGGAACAACTTGCTAAAAAAATGGATTTTCATAGGCGAAAAATACAAAAAAGGGCCTTGAAAAGGCAAAAAATCTTATCTTTTGAAGGTGAACAAGGCGTCTTTTACCCTTATTTTAGCCCTATTCCTGCTTGGCGGCCAAGCCTTCGCCCAAGAGGACTCCATTTTTGCGGATTTCTGTTTTTACAACAGCTCCGAACTCGACCCCAGCGAAAGCGGCATTTCCCTCCACGCCTATAAGAAATACAATTCCTTCAAGGTCAACATCTCCGCAGCGAGTAGCAGCTACTTCACCAGTTTCAGCATATCCATTCCCGCCATAGAAAAAAAGGTTCCACTCTTGCAAGGTCTTGAATACATAAGTGGTGGCAGTTCCCTATGTACAAAGCAAGTAACCACCCTCAAGGGAGACGGTAAACTAGAGTGCCATACTGTTCCATGGAATTGCGCGGCCACCCCTCGCGAATCCTCTTTTGAAATATTTGAAAGGCCCCTGATTTCTTTTAACTCGGAAGATTCCTTGAAACTGAAACAGTTCTACGGAAAGACCTTACCCCTGCATTGGGAATACAGTTACAACATGAATCCCCAAAAGCAAAAGATTGTCGGGGACTACATCATCTACATCTCCGGAGTCTGTACAAAGGAACAGCTAAAAGCCATCAAGGAATCCTTGAAGGCTGATAAAGAGAATTGATTTTGTCAACATATTCAAAATGTAACGATTTAATAGGGGGAAGCCTCCCCCTCAACGAATATTGGTTTGTTCCGTATCAATTTTCGCAGTCAATCAATTTCATAACCGCGTCTACGAGTTTCCGATAATTCATCTCCGATATCGTAGAAACTTTTCGACCAAAGCAGAATTTATTGACCGCTCCAATAAGGTGAATCACCGCAACCGAATCTTTCGGTAGCCCCGTCTCCTCTTTTCGAAAGAGAATGTTCGGTTCATGCCCCGCTCGTTCAAGATTTGATGTAAACGGAATGGCAACTACGGTATTCAAGTTCTTTGTGCCAAGCAGGTCATTTTGCATTACAACTGCTGGACGGATTTTTGACGGAAGACTTCCAACAGGGTCGCCAAAATCTATCAACCTGACTTCACCATGTGTCATTTTTCAACTCTTCCCACATGGCTTTCACAGAACTGCGTGCAACATCTTTTTCTAATTCAGCGAAATTCGCCTCGCTCCGCTTGGCTTTCAACGACTCGAGCATTTTTCCCATGAGGGTTAATGTCTGCTCATAGGAGAGAGACAAAACCTGCTCGGTAAAATCCGCAAAAGCGACTTCAGACATTTCGCACCTCTGTTTCATTATTTCTAAATATACCCTTTTCCTCTAAAAAATGCAAATGGCACCTCCTTGTTCCGCCCATTCCATTCGCAAAAAAAGTGCCAGCCACGAAAACGGCGATTTCAAACAAATTTCGCCATTGGAACAACAAAGCGAAACTGATTAATCAGTTTTTAAGCAGTGATTAATGACTTTCCCCACCCATCAAAAAAATCCTCCACAAGGGAGGATTCGTAATTTTGAGCAGCGGTCGCTTTTACAGCGTGACCTTCACCTTCTCGCGCATGGCCATGACGGTAGCCTTGGCCTCTTCTACCGTGTCACGGCGGGCAAGGAGCACGCCCATACGGCGGTGGCCCTTCAGCTCGGGCTTTCCGAACAAACGAAGCGCCGTGTCGGGTTCGGCAAGCACATCTTCCAGGCCGCTGAACTTCACGTGGTCGGACTCGCCCTCCACCACGATAGCCTTGGA
>CACXIR010000113.1 GCA_902767785.1 Fibrobacter succinogenes
GGCATTCCGCAGCTTTGACAAAACTTCATTTCCATAAGTTCTCCTTTTTTCCCTTTTTTTTGTAAAAAATAATTATTTAGGGCTTTTTTGCCTGCAATGGGGTGCGGTTTTGGAGAAAAAAAATATAGATTGCATTGAAGGAGATTTATTTGGAGGAACCTCCAGGGGGAGCCTATGCAAAAATGGTGGTGGAGTCTTTCTTTTGCCCTTGTGGCAGCTGTTGCCGTGTTTTTCGCGGCCTGTGGTGGTGACAGTGGCAGTTCTGCCGACTCGGATAAAGGGTACGAATCCCTTGATGATCTACCTAAATGTACCAGGGCCATGGAACACAAAGTCCTTAGCGTGCAGGGCAAGAACTACGTCTGTGAATTTGGCGAATGGCTCCCTGATGAACTGGAATTTGATTCCGACGACGAATCTAGCAGCAGCGAGGAACCTAAGTCTAGTTCCTCCGAAGAGGAATCCTCTAGCAGCGAAGAATCCTCCAGCAGCGAAGAGCCGGAAAGCTCCTCTGAAGGGGAATCTTCTAGCAGCGAAGAGCCGGAAAGTTCCTCCGAAGAAGAATATTCCAGCTCCGTTGACGATAGCGAATATGATCCGGAAAATAACACCCTTACGGACTTGCGCGACGGCAAAGTCTACGCCACCACCACCATCGAAATCAACGACGATGAACGGAACGTTCACTACTCCCAGGTATGGATGGCAGAGAACCTAAACTACCGCTACCGGAAACGTACGCAAACGTTGGATTCCAGCAGTTTCTGCTTCAACAACGACCGTGCATATTGCTCCCAGTATGGCCGATTTTACTTATGGAGCGCCGCCATAGACAGTGCTGGCGTGTGGGAGGAAAATGGTAGTGGCTGCGGTCTTTACAAGGTCTGTCAACCCCCCAATCCCGTACGTGGGGTATGCCCCAAGGGCTGGCATTTGCCAAGCAGGGACGAAGTGAAGGCACTAATCGTAGCCATTGACGTTTCCATTACGGAATATGCTTATCAAAATGCGGCTGGTCAAAAACTTAAAGCCAACATCCGCTACAACGCTGCGGAATCTACTTACGGCTGGAAGGACGACGAATATCATCAACCTGGTAACGGCACTGACGACTATTCCTTCGCCGCACTCCCTGCGGGCCGTCGAGAATGCGATCGCTTCTCAAATCCCACCAATGTGTACTACAATATGAACTCCGTCGCGGAATTCTGGACGTCCTCTGAATATACCGAGGATGGAAGATACACGAAAGAATGGGCGTGGGAGTTTACCATGGCCAACAGGCACTCCGGAGTACACTTAGATTATTCGGACAAAGACAACGCCTTCCCCGTCCGCTGTATCATGGATTGATTTATGCATAAGCTAAACAAAGCCATCTTTGCTTTAGGGCTATTCTTTTCGGCGGTACAAGCCTTCGGGGCCGTGTATTACGTGGCCACAAACGGCAAAGACAGCAACGCGGGTACAAAAGACAAGCCCTTCGCGACCCTCAACCAGGCGAACAAGGTGGTAGCTGCAGGCGACACCGTGTGGATTCGTGGCGGCGTGTACGAACTGAAGGATACGGTCTTTTACGAACGCTACAAGATGACGGCCGGCATATTGTTGACCGCCAGTGGCGAAAGCGATGACAACCGCATCCATTATCTGGCCTATCCGTGCGAACGTCCGATTTTTGATGGAGCAAAGCTCCCGGTGGGAGAAGGGGTAAAAAGCAGCGACGGCACGGCCAAGGGAGCCATGTACACTTCTCCCATCGTGATTTCGGCAAAGTACATTCACCTGAAGGGCTTCGAGGTCCGCAACACGCCCATGAAGCACAACTCGAATTCCGGCGTGTTTCTCTACGCGAGCAAGCACATCTTCTTGGAACAGATTGACAGCCACCACAATGCAGGACCGGGATTTTTCGCAAACGACGGCGCTGCCGATGGCGGTGGGCATATCTTCTTGAACTGCGATGCCCACGACAACTACGACCCCCTAGGCTGGCAGGGCGACGGCGAAAACGCCGACGGCTTTGGTGCACACTACCAGAAACCCGGCGAGGGCGATACCACCAAGTTTATCGGGTGCCGTTCCTGGTGGAATAGCGACGATGGTTTCGATTTTATCAACCAGGAATTTCCCGTGGTGTTGGAAAACTGCTACGCCATGGGGAACGGCTACAGCGACTACGGACTTGGAAACCCGAAGAATGGCAATGGTCACGGCATCAAGATGGGCGAGAGTACGCTGGGTGGCGGGCGGCATATCATCAAGTTCTGCGCCGCCTGGAAAAACAAGGCCACGGGTTTTTATGCGAACTACACCGGCGTGGGCAGCAAGTGGCTCAACAATACTTCTTATATGAACAAGGACCGCGAATTCGCCATGGCATCGACGCTCTTTGATTCGAAGGGGAACCGTATTGCCGATATTGCACCGCTCACTGGCGACAACGCACACGTACTCAAGAACAACATTGCCTTCCCGAACAGGAATTCGCAAATCGGGGAATGCTGGGAAAAGATTGAAAGCCAGAACATCAATCACTACGATGAGTCTTGACGACCCCAGTATGACCGTTACCGGCAAGGACCTCTCGACGATTCCTGGAATCCTGGGCCCCCGCAATGCGGACGGCAGCTTGCCAAACGTAGATTTCCTAAAGCTCAAGAAGGAGAGCCGCGCCATCGACAAGGGCGAAGATTTAGGTTTCTCATTTGCGGGCGATGCACCTGACCTCGGTGCCTATGAATACGGCATACCCTCGAGCAGTTCCGCTGCAGTGCCCAGCTGCCCGGTTGAACCGTCAAGCAGTTCAGCTGCACCGGTAACCAGTTCCGCCACGACATTTGTCATGACTCGCCTGAACTATGCGGCAAATATGCCGACTGCCGCCACGGTGTTCGATTTGCAGGGCCGCTATTTGGGAACCTTGCCGTCGGAACAGTTGCATGGACAGTCCATGGCCGATGCATTGCGTGCTAAGTTCAAGACTCCTGGTGCATACTTGGTTCGTTACGGACAGAACATGTACAGGGTGAATGTGAAGTAGGGATGAAACGGCCAGACTTCATGTTCACTCCAGAAAAACAACAAACTTTTGCTGAAAACGAGGGCTTTAGCAGGTGAAAGCCCGGATATATGCTATATTGTCCTCAGAGAGAATATTGGTTTATATGCTAAGACGCTTGTTTGTAATTGTTGCTTTTTTGACCTGCGTTGTTGCGGCACAGGAAGCGGCTCCGGCTCCAGTTCCCGAAGCGGTTGCCCCACAGGAAACGGCTCCAGCTCAGGATTCGATTGCAGCTCCAGCTTCCGCACCTAATGACAATGCCTCCACTATATCGGTTTTTGTGAAAAATCCCGAGGACATCCGTGCCCTCAAGGATGAACTGAAAAATTTGCAGACTATGGTAGGGGATTCTAACCCCGAAATTGCAGCCCTTTTGAAAAAGGCGAATCGCGTTGCCGAAATGAACGACCGGTGTGCGTCCATTTCGCTGAACGACCTTTTGGATACTACTTGTGCCCGCTTTTATGAGGTGGAACTTCCCGCTTTTGAAAATGAATATATGGAAGTGACTGGCGAGGTCCGCTTGGGATCCATGCGGGTGGCCACGACGCTCGAGGAGCGGACAAGGCAGTTGGCGACTTGCTCCGAGGCCCTTACAAGTATCGTAATCAGCCGTGACCAGTTGCTGCGCTTGCGTGGAAACGTGTATTTGGAGCCGCTCAACTACGATGGCGATTTTGATGCCGAGTATGATTTTGAGCTTTCGTATGACCCTTCTCGAGTGAATCAGCAATTGCGCTTGGCCAACCTTTGGATTGAAAAGTGCGGCCCTATCGTGCTGCGCCAGTCGGGTTCGGAGTTCGCCCCTATGTTTGTAGCCACCTTGAAGGTCAAGAACGATTCCTTGAAGAAGCTTGGCTCCAATGTGAAAATTATGATGAACTTGAGCAAGCTTACTTTGAGGGTGGATATGCGCCGTCCGGTTGGCGGAGCGTATTACCTCAATGGAGTCAAGCTGTTCCAGAAAACATTGGATTCCGACAAGAGCCAGTCCCACCTGATCTTTGATGTCAAGAACAAGAAGGCCATATTGAATCAGCCTGAAGATGCTGTTATTGAAAAATTCCACGGCAAAGAAGTATTCAAGAAGCTGAAGAAAATGGAAATGGTCGGACGTTGGGCATGGGATTCCGAGAAGTTGGCCGAGGTGGTTTCCCAGTCGCCTTCCCAAGATGAATCGGAAGTCATGACGGCTGCGGATTCCTTGGCTTACAAGCAGGGCCTTGCTGAATTGGAACGGGCCAACGCCGTTGAAAATGGCGGAAAGACCATAGAAGAGGAATTGAACGATGCCAGGGAAGCGGCTGCTGCGGCCTCTGCGAAGGCTGCTGCAAATGATGCGACAAAGGATGCTCCGGCCTCGGATAAAAAGGAAGGCGGCATCCGCTGGATTCCGTTGCTTATATCTGGAGCGGTCCTTGCGGCGGGTTCCGTGGTGGCAGTGATGTTCGACCATAAGGCCAAGGATGAAAAGACTTTGTATGATGAAGAGCTGGCGAATGGCAATGACGGTGCGTTTGCTGACCACGATAAGGCTGCAGGAGACTATCAGAGAAATCGCGCTATAGGTCTAGGCGTTGCAGTGCTAGGCGGCATAGGCGTTGCGTTGAGCTTCATTTTCTGATAGGGCGAGGTGATTATGAGAAAGATTCTTTTACTTGCCGTTGTGATGACCTTCGTTGCCGCCTGTACTGACTACAAGGCTCAGATTAATGACGCTCATGAAAAGTATGTAAGTGAAAACAGCTTCGTGAATAATACGGGCATTCCTTGTGGTGACCTGTGGTGTGGCCCCGCCAAGCAGAAGAAAATAGAAACGGGCGAGAGCAAGGGACATTGGGGATCTTATACTGATAACAAAGATGGTGGAAACTCCTATTTTACTTGGCTTACAGGTGAAACGACGACCTTGAGTTCCGTTATGGCCGAAAAAATGACAGATGCGTTCTTGCGTGTTGGCGGTAATTTTAGCTTGGGAGATGGTTACAGGTATGCCCATGAATCCGTCATCGCGGAATTTGGTAGGACCACTGATGCTTCTGCTTGGGGTGGAGTTTGCGTTGTGTACTATTCCACTGCCCCTGTTCGGTTGTACTTGTCATTTGCTACTGCTGAGGATTACAGTTACGATATGCCATACGTAGATTTGCCCGCTACCGAAAATCCTGCTTCTGTTCTCTATGGGGATAATCCGTATGCGTACGAATATGAAGTTTTTAGTGCAATGTGGAATCAGTTTGTGCAGGAGGGCTGGTCTCAAAAGCTCATTGAGCCTATAGCGGCAGCATCTGAATTAAACGCTATCGATTTCCAGTTTAAGAACTCTATTTCGATTTCTACCATGGGTGGGTTCGAAGGACAATTGGCTGGCATGTTCGCTATTTATTCCATAGGCCGGCTTGGCACTTGCCAGTAGCTTAAGGCCTGTTTATGGTTGCAAAAAGCCCCGGTTGAAACCGGGGCTTTTGTGTTACATGTTGACGAACGAGTAATCGTTACACTTTGGCGAGCTTCTTCAGTACTGCAGCCTTGTCCGTCTTTTCCCAAGTGAAGCGGGCGCCCGTGCGGCCAAAGTGACCGAGGGCGGCGGTCGCCACGTAGCCAGGCTTCTTCAGGTCGAGCATCTTCACGATGCCGGCCGGAGAAAGGTCGAAGGTCTTGGCGACAATGGCTTCGATTTCGCGGTCGCTGATCTTGCCCGTGCCGAAGGTGTTCACGAGAACAGACACCGGCTTGGAGTAACCGATAGCGTAGGCGAGCTGGACTTCGCAACGGTAGGCGAGACCTGCAGCTACAATGTTCTTTGCCACGTAGCGAGCTGCGTAGGCAGCGCTGCGGTCGACCTTGGACGGGTCCTTGCCGCTGAAGGCACCACCACCGTGACGGCCCATGCCGCCGTAGGTGTCCACGATAATCTTACGACCGGTGAGGCCGCAGTCACCGTGGGGGCCACCGACCACGAACTTGCCGGTGGGGTTCACCAGGTAGCGGGTCTTCTTGTCCAAAAGCTTGGCCGGGATTACCTTCTTGATGAGCTTCTCGATGATTTCCTTCTCGATCTGCTTGTGGGAGAGCGGCTTGCCCTTCACGAACTCGTCGTGCTGGGTAGAGATGACCACGGTATCCACGCGTACGGGCTTGTCGTTTTCGTCGTATTCAACAGTCACCTGGGACTTGGCGTCCGGACGCAGCCACTTGATTTTGCCTTCTTCACGGAGGTTCTGGATTTCTTCCATGAGCTTGTGGGCGAGGCTGATGGGGAGCGGCATCAGTTCCTTGGTTTCGTTCACGGCGTAGCCGAACATCATGCCCTGGTCGCCGGCACCCTGCTTGTCGTCTTTCTTGCCGTCAGCGGCCTTGGCGTCCACGCCCTGGGCGATGTCGGGGGACTGCTTGTCCATAGCGACGAGCACGGAGCAGCCCTTGTAGTCGAAGGCCAGTTCCGGATTCACGTAGCCAATGCTCTTGATGGTCTTGCGTGCAATTTGCTGGTAGTCGATGACTGCCTTGGTGGTGATTTCACCGGAAATTACCACGAGACCCGTGTTTACGAGGGTCTCGCAAGCCACGCGGCTGTTGGGATCCTGCTCGAGGCAGGCGTCGAGGATGGAATCGGAAATCTGGTCGGCCACTTTGTCCGGGTGTCCCTTGGACACGGATTCAGAGGTAAAAAGATAATGTGCCATTGAGGCTCCTTGAGGGTTTTAGTTTATTCTATGCATAAATCTACAAAAATGCATAAAAGGTGGCAACGGGGGAGGGCAAAATAAATGGGTGCCGTTGCTAGGTTGGGTGCCGTTTTCTAAATTTGGGCACATGACCAAGTTTAGCGAATTCCCGTATGTTGCCGACCGCTTTAACGCCGTCCGCAGGGAAACTGTACAAGTCCGCGTTGGCGAGGCTTTGATAGGGGGCAACGCCCCCATTTTAGTTCAGTCCATGACCACAACAAAGCCCAAGGACGTCGAGAAGACGGTGGCTGAGACATTGGCTCTCGCCAAGGTGGGTTGTGGCCTGGTTCGCATTACCGCCCCCACATTTGCAGACGCACAGGGCTTGGAAGAAGTCATGAAGCAGGTTCGTGCTGCCGGTTGCACTGTTCCGGTGTCCGCCGACATCCACTTCCAGCCCAAGGCCGCCTTTGAGGCTCTCAAGTGGGTCGAGAAGGTTCGCATCAATCCAGGCAACTTTGTGGATACGGGAATTTTGACGCTTGACCAGCAGACGGACACGTCCTTCGACGAGGGCAAGGAGAAGGTCGCTGAGGCCTTTACGCCGTTTGTGCAGGAGGCCAAGCGCCTGGGACGTGCCATCCGCATCGGCGTGAACCACGGTTCCCTCTCTGCCCGCATGATTTACCGCTACGGCGACACGGTGGAAGGCATGGTGGAAAGCGCCATGGAATACCTGGCCGTGTGCGAAGCTGAACATTTTGATCAGGTCGTTTTAAGTCTCAAGAGTAGTAACCCGCGCGTGGCCATTGCCGCCTACCGCATGCTCGCTGCCCGCATCAAGCAGGAAGGCTTCAAGCCGTACCCGTTCCACGTGGGTGTCACGGAAGCGGGCGCGGGTGCCGACGGACGACTCAAGTCGGCTGCGGGCATCGGCGCACTCCTGCTAGATGGCCTTGCAGATACGATTCGCGTGTCCTTGACCGAAGATCCGGTGGCCGAAGTCCCGGTGGCTCAGGAACTCATCAAGGCCTGCGCACTTCCGACAAAGCCGGTGAGTTACGCCGTGCCGGTCCTGGAGAAGGACCCGTATCATTACGAACGCAGGGCAACGACGCCTGTCGCGATTTCCGGCGTGGAAATCGGTGGTTCTAGCCCGGTGAAGGTCGGCGTGAAGGCCGATGCGATTGCACTTACAGGCGAACGCCGCAATGCGGAATTCGCGCTGCCGAGCCTTTCTGAAAAGCCGGTGGTAGAATTCAAGGACGCCATGGACATCGCGGGGTTCGCCGCGAATCCGGCCAGCGTGCCTGCGGGTTCTGTATTCTGCTATACCGGAACCGAGATGGTTTCTGGCGTACGCGCCCTTGCTGCCGCATTGGATGCGGCAGGTCGCCAAGACCCGATCCTGCTTTACGCCAAGATTAACGACAACGAAACCGAAACGCTCCGCGTCTCCGCCGACATCGGAAGCCTTGTGACGGACGGTCTTGGCGACGCCGTCGTTATCGACGGCTACAAGGGCGCGAAGGAATGCGTGCTGCTGGCATTCGACATCCTGCAGGCTGCTTACTGCCGCCGCAGCAAGACGAACTTTATCAGCTGCCCCAGCTGCGGTCGTACCCTCTACGACATCCAGCAGGTGATGGGCAAGATCAAGGCCCGCTTCGGCCACCTTTCGGATATTTCCATCGGCATCATGGGCTGCATCGTGAACGGCCCGGGCGAGATGGCGGACGCCGATTTTGGCTACGTGGGCGGTGGCCCCGGCCGCATTACCTTGTTTGAAGGCAAGACGGCTGTCAAGAAGAACATCCCCGAAGAGGATGCCATCGAGGAATTGGTGAATTTGATTAAGGAGCGCGGCCGCTGGATTGATCCGTAACGCACCCCTCAAGATTTTAAACATTAACAAAGGACTAAATCATGGCAACTATTAAGACGATGAACAACATTTCCAAGAAAGGCTTGAGCCTGTTTGGCTCGTTCTACCAGGTTTCCGACTCCGTCGAAAATCCGGATGCCATCTTGGTGCGTTCCGCCCAGGTTGATACCGACAACTTTGACGGCCTGCTGGCTGTCGCCCGCGCCGGCGCCGGCGTGAACAACATCACCATCGACAAGGCTTCCGCAAAGGGCATCTGCGTGTTCAACACCCCGGGTGCAAACGCCAACGCCGTTGCCGAGCTCGTGATGACCGTGCTCGGCATGGCCGTCCGTAACGTGGACAAGGCCGCCGCATGGGTCAAGAACCTCGACACCACCGACCCGGACCTCGCAAAGACC
>CACXIR010000114.1 GCA_902767785.1 Fibrobacter succinogenes
TCGTCTTCCTGCAGTTCCTTGATGCGGTTCGAAAGCTTAATCCATAATTTGTCCGTAATATCGTCGGAATTCACGTTGCAGATCTGCTCCGCCGTGACTTCGGCGTATTCCGAAATCTCGGGCACGGACTTGACCAGATCTTCGGCAGAAATCTGCCCCGGAACATAGCCCGTGCTCTTGCCGGGCTCGCCTACGCCGGCAATGGTGCCGCCCGTTGCGAGAATCACAACCTTCTTCATAGCCTATTCCCCCTGCCTACTGGTCCGGCGACGAAACGTCACCCGAGTTAGGCTTTCCGCCGCCCGCTTTTTTAAATCGCTCGCGAATCAGCTGCAGGTCATGCTGGTACGGGTTCCGCTTAAAGTCCTCGAAAGCCCACGCCGTGGGGTGAAACTCTCCCTTGGCGTACGTCAGGAGCATGTCCAGCCACACGCCGCCTCCGGCATAAAGCTTGAACGGCCCCCGCTTGTAACTAGGGAGCACCACCTTGTCCAGGTCCATATAGCCGATGTCGATATTCACCCGCCGGGCCTCGGGGTTTTCCGCAGCCGCCATGGTCAGTTCCAGGGCGTTGCTCCGCTCCTTCTCCTGGGCAATCGTCTCCGGCGGGATTTCCTTCTCAAAAGACACCACCCCGCGGTAAAGGCCTTCCCCCATCTCGGGAGCGTAATAGGGTGTGCGATCAAAGGCGAACAGCTTTCCCTTGTGGCGGATACGCCCCCAGGTGCGTTCCAGGGCCTCCAGAACTTCGGGCCGCCATTCGGCCCCCTGCTGCAGCACAAAGGCTATCAGCTGTGCATTCTCTGAAAATTGCGACGCTTTCATCAGGACCCCAGGGCTACTTGCCGTTGTAGCGTTCCATGCACTTTTCCATGCCCAATTTGAAATAACATTCCACCAGGGCGGGGACCTTCGCGATGGCCTCTTCAAAAGCGGGGCGGTCCTCCGGCGGGAACTTCGCCAGCACCCAGTTGCTCATGTCAAATTTCGGAGGGCACTTGCCTACCCCAAAGCGAATCCGAGGGAACTTGTCGCCGATATGCTCGATGATGTTCCTGAGCCCGTTCTGCCCGCCATGGCTTCCGTCCTTGCGGCACCTAATGCGCCCCACATCCAGGTTGATGTCATCACTAAAGACCAGCAGATGGTCCGCCTTCACCTTGTACCAGGTCATCAAGGCCTGCACCGACTCACCGGAAAGGTTCATATAAGTCTGGGGCTTTGCCAGCAGGCATTCCTCCCCCGCGATGTTCACCTTCATGGTGAGCGCCTTGTGCTCCGATTTCCAGTCCTTGTTCGGGTCGGCCAGCTTTTCGACAGCCATAAAGCCCGCATTGTGGTGGGTGTTGGAGTATTGCGTACCAGGATTTCCGAGACCGACGATGATGTACATACTGAGTGTGAGGTGTGAAATGTGAGGAGTGATGTTCTGGGCTAAAATTTAATTTTTTGTGGGTAGGGGGAAGCCTCCCCCTCGCTTCATCCCCGACCGCAGTCGGGTATTCCGCTACCCCCTCGACCCGAAGCATCGAATCGTTACACGCAAATGAAAATAAAAGAACACCCCGTGAACACTTTGTTACAGCATGTAATAAAAAAATAATCTTTAATAATGCAAAAATCCCTTTTCTTTTCAAAACATTTACTATATCTTCAAAACAAATTCACAACAAAAAAACTAGCAAGGAGTACAAATGCTTTCAAAGAAAATCTTCCTCTCTGCCGCTCTCGTATCCATGGCCGGCCTCGTAGCCTGCGGTGACGACAGTTCCTCCAATTCCGATTCCAAGGAACTCCCCAAGAGCGTCAAGACCTTTATGGATCTGGGCGATGTCGAATGCAACGCTGACCGCAAGTGCGAAACGATTCTCGTAGAAGAACACAACGACACCTACGAATGCGATGGCGTCAGCCAGTGGAACATGTTAATTAACGGCATGCCCTCCAAGGTCTGCCCCGCCGAAGACAAGAAGGCTGAAGGTGAAGAAAAGGGCGAAGGTGAAGGCGAAAAGACTCCCGAATCTTCTGCAAGCAACGACGAGTCCTCAGACAGCGAAGAAAGTTCAGACAGCACGGAAAGCTCCAACAACAAGGAAAGTTCCAGCAGCAAAGCCACAGCGATGATTTCCTGCGACAATCTTCCCGAAGAAGGCCAAAAAGCCTTTGGCACCATGGGCGAAGAATGTACAGAATTTGAAAAAGGATCCATGGCCGCCTCCGCTCTGGAACTGCGTTGCGAAGACCACGGTGGCACCCTGGGCACAGGATGCCCCGCCAAAGAAAACAAGGGCAACGACAACTGCATCGACAAAACCCAGTGCAACAACATTGTCAGGGGCGATGTTTCTACCTGGCACTTTACCCGTGCCGATGATTTTGGCAAGCCCAGGACCTACACATATTCCGTCGACGGTTCAAAGCTAATTCTGGACATCGATGGTAAAGTGAACGAGAATTCGTATAGCTTCTACGATATGACAAAGGAAGCTAGCCAAGAAATGGCATTCCTTGCTGTGCGTTCCACCTGTGAAGACGGTATGGAAATCGAAGGAGCCAACTACTGCGAATAAAAAAAGTATAATTTAAGCCGACAGCCCCACCGACAAAGGAGTAAATCATGAGAAAATTGTGGACAGGACTATCCGTGGCTGCAAGTTTCCTTTGTTGAGAGTTCCCCCGAAAAATTTAAGGTTTGCAATAGCAAACGTGAGGGCTACCTGGCCCTGTCCTCCAAAAACGGGGACTTGTATATTTGCAAAGGAGAGGTCTGGCAAAAGAAGACAGCAGCTGACGTATGGGAGAACCAGCCTCTGAATAGCAGTTCTAGTGCCAAATCTAGCCGCAGCTCCAGCAGCAAATCCGGCAGCACTGCTGAAATTTATTCCAGCAGTTCCGGCAACTCAAGCTCCAAGGAATTTCCCAGTACAGTCGTGAGTTTTTACGATCTGGCCGATGTCGAATGCAACGCCGACCGCAAGTGCGCAACTGTTTTCGTAGAAGACTACAACGACACCTACGAATGCGATGGAGAGAACTGGAATATGCTGATTAGCAGCATGCCCTCCATAGTCTGCCCCGCCAGAGAAAACAACGAAGACGACTCATCCAGCAGCTCCTCGGACGATGTTGGCGAATCTTCCAGCAGCTCCGAATACAATGAGGATTCCTCCTCTAGCGAAGAATTCGCCGGTCCCACCGGTGCCATGGTGTCCTGCACCATGGAAGTGTTCGGCGAAAAGACCTGTGACGAAGTGGCCAAGGCCGACGACTTCGCCGCAAAGTGCACCTGCAAGAAGGGTAACCACTACGATTCTTCTTGCGACGGCTTTACCTGCAACGACTAATCTTCTTAACTCCTTAAGGATAAAAGGATTCCGCTTTTTGCGGAGACCTTTTTTGCACTACTGCACAAATTGTCACTCATTGTCAAAAAATTTTTCTATATTGGGGGAAAAGGGCGAACTGCGGCATGTGGTCCGGATTCGCCCGTCAAATTTTCCTAAAATTGGCGAAAAAAGGCGTTTTTAAGGTTTTTTAAAGGTAAGATAACGGGTAAAAAATGGCTGTAAAGTACGACAAGGACAGCATTAAGACACTAGATTGGTACGAACACATTAGGCTCCGCCCCGGTATGTACATCGGCAAGCTGGGCGACGGACAGAGCCCCGACGACGGCATCTACGTGCTCGCGAAGGAAGTTATCGACAACTCCATCGACGAGTTCGCCATGGGCGCGGGCAAGAAGATTGAAATCGACATGGAAGACCACAGCTGCCGCGTGCGCGACTACGGCCGCGGCATCCCTCTCGAGAAGGTCATCGACTGCGTGTCGAAGATGAATACGGGCGGCAAGTACGATTCCGAAGCCTTCCAGAAGTCGGTGGGCATGAACGGCGTGGGTACCAAGGCGGTGAACGCGCTCTCAACAAGGTTTATCGTACAAAGTTTCCGCGACGGCAAGGTCAAGCGCGCCGAATTCAGCAAGGGCATTCTGGTGAAGGACTTCAAGATTGCCCCGACAAACGAGAAAAACGGCACCGAAATCTACTTCGAGCCTGATAACGACCTGTTCAAGAACTTCCGGTTCCTCCCCGCCTACATGGAAGAGAAGATCTGGAACTACGCCTACCTGAACAACGGGCTCACGCTCGTGATGAACGGCAAAGATTACAACAGCCCGAACGGGCTCTTGGACCTGCTCCACAGCCGCACCGATGACACCATCCGTTACCCGGTCATCCACTGCAAGGGCAAGGATATCGAGTTCGCCATCACGCACTCGAACCAGGAAGGCGAACACTACTTCAGCTTTGTGAACGGCCAGCACACCACCCAGGGCGGTACCCACCAGGCGGCATTCCGCGAGGGCTTGGTGAAGGGCGTGCGCGACCACTTCAAGAAGGAATACGACGCATCCGACGTGCGCAACTGCATCGTGGGTGCCGTTTCCGTGCGCATCCAGGAACCGGTTTTCGAATCCCAGACCAAGACGAAGCTCGGTTCCACCACCACGGCCCCGAACGGCCCCGCACTCCGTACCTGGATTGTGGACTTTGTGGCCCGCGAACTGGACAATTACCTCCACAAGAACGAGGACACGGCCAAGAAGCTCCTGGAACGCATCAACCAGAACGAAAAGTTGCGCAAGGAACTGGCCGGTGTCAAGAAGCTCGCCAACGAGCGCGCCAAGAAGGCAAACCTCAACAACAAGAAGCTCCGCGACTGCAGCGTGCACCTCACCGATGCCAAAAACCCGCTCAAGAGCGAGACCATGATATTCATTACCGAGGGTAATTCCGCCTCCGGAACCATCACGACGGCACGCAACCCGAAGACCCAGGCAGTGTTTAGTTTGCGCGGCAAGCCGAAGAACAGCTACGGCCTTTCCAAGAAAATCGTGTACGAGAACGAGGAATGGAACCTGTTGCAGGCCGCCCTCAACATCGAAAACGGCCTCGAGGACCTGCGCTACGACAAGGTGATTATCGCGACCGATGCCGACGTGGACGGCATGCACATCCGTCTCCTGGTGATGACATTCTTCTTGCAGTATTTCCCGGAACTCGTGCAGGAAAAGCACCTGTATATATTGCAGGCTCCGCTTTTCCGCGTACGCAACCGCAAGGACAAGAAGAAGACCTTCTACTGCTACGACGAAGAGGAACGCGACAAGGCCGCTAAGGAAATCAACAAGAAGGACCTGGAAATCACCCGATTCAAAGGCTTGGGCGAAATGGATTCCGAGGACTTCAAGCTGCTCATCGGCGAAAACATGCACCTGGAGACCGTCACCATGCCAAACGACGCCTCCCTCGGCAAGCTGCTGGAATACTACATGGGCAAGAACACGCAATCCCGCCAGGACTACATCGTAGAAAACCTGCGCACCGAAGCTGTGGAAGAACTTTAATAGGCGCGACAAGGCTAGATCATGGACGAAGAACAGAAAACTTTAGGACTTTCCAACGTAAACCACCTGGAAAAGCTGTACAACGGCTGGTTCCTGGACTACGCGAGCTATACGATTCTCGACCGCGCCGTGCCCTATTTTGAGGACGGCCTCAAGCCGGTACAGCGCCGCATTCTGCATACCATGTACGAGATGCACGACGGCAGCTTCCACAAGGTGGCGGGCATCGTGGGCGACACCATGCACTACCACCCGCACGGCGACGCCTCCATCTACACGGCGCTCGTGAACATGGGCCAGAAGAACCTGCTTATCGAGCCGCAGGGTAACTGGGGTAACCCGCTGACGGGCGACGAGGCCGCCGCCCCGCGTTACATCGAAGGCAAGCTCAGCGAATTTGCGCTCGACGTGATGTTCAACCCCGAGACTACGGAATGGATTCCGAACTACGACGGACGTTCCAAGGAACCGGTGACACTCCCCGCGAAGTTCCCTATCCTGCTGGCGCAGGGCGTGGACGGCATCGCGGTGGGCCTTTCCACCACCATCCTCCCCCACAACTTCAAGGAACTGTGCCAGGCGAGCATCGACTACCTGCGCGGCCGCAAGTTCACGCTGTACCCGGACTTCTACACGGGCGGCATCATCGACGTTAGCGAATACAACGACGGCGAACGTGGCGGACGCCTCAAGGTCCGTGCAAAAATCGAGAAGCTGGACAACAAGACGCTGGTCATCCGCGAAATTCCCTTCGGCACCACCACGGACAGCCTTATCGACTCCATCGTGGCAGCCAATGACAAGGGCAAAATCAAGATCAAGCAGATTGTGGACCACACCACCGAAAACGTGGAAATCCAGATTCACCTGCAGGCAGGTTCCGATCCGCAAGTCGTGATGGATGCGCTCTACGCATTTACCGACTGCCAGACGACTTTGGCCGCAAATAGCTGCGTGATTATCGACAAGAAGCCCCGCTTCAGCAACACCACCGAACTTTTGAAGCTCAGCACCGACCACACGGTGCACCTGCTGGACTGGGAGCTGGACAACGAGCTCAAGCACCTGCAGGACCAGTGGCATATGAGGACCAGTGGCACATGACGAGCCTCGAGAAAATCTTCATCGAGAAGGAAGTCTACGAGGTCATCAAGAAGGCCAAGACCCACGACGAGATGGTCCAGCTGATTGACGAAGGCTTGAAGCCCTATGTGCGCAAGCTCCGTCGCGAAGTGACCCGCGAAGAAATCCTCAAGCTCGCCGAAATCCCGGTGCGCCGCATCAGCCGTTTTGACCGCAAGAAGGCCGACGAATTCCTGGAAGAACTGGACAAGAAGATCGAAGAGGTAAACTACAACAAGGAACACCTCACCGACTACGCCGTGAACTACTTCAAAAACATCCTGAAGAAGTACGGCGAAGGTCGCGACCGCAAAACAGAAATC
>CACXIR010000115.1 GCA_902767785.1 Fibrobacter succinogenes
GAACTTGTAAGCACCGTGGCTGGTACCGATGGAGATAGCGAGGGAGTCGCAGCCCGTACGGGTAGCGAAGTCGATCACTTCTTCCGGCTTGGTGTAGTGGGATTCTTCAGCCTGGACTTCGTCTTCCACACCGGCGAGCACGCCGAGTTCAGCTTCGACGGTCACGTCGTGAGCGTGGGCGTATTCAACAACCTTCTTGGTGAGGGCGATGTTGTCTTCGTACGGAAGAGCGGAACCATCGATCATCACGGAAGAGAAACCGTTGTCGATGCAGTCCTTGCAGAGTTCGAAAGAGTCACCGTGGTCGAGGTGGAGCACGATCTGCGGATTTGCGCAGCCGAGTTCCTTGGCGTATTCAACAGCACCCTGAGCCATGTAGCGGAGGATGGTGCCGTTAGCGTAGTTACGAGCACCCTTAGAGACCTGCATGATCACCGGAGACTTGGTTTCAACGGCGGCCTGCACGATGGCCTGCATCTGTTCCATGGTGTTGAAGTTGAAAGCCGGGATAGCATAGCCACCCTTAACTGCCTTAGCAAACATTTCCTTGGTGTTAACCAAGCCGAGTTCCTTGTAAGAAACTGCCATTTGTTTTACCTCTTGTTTTTGATTGGCGACTTGCGCCGCCGGTTTAAAAGTTACGGGGCTAAAGATAGCAAAAAAGGGGCCTATTTTCAACTTTGGACTTGATTCCCCAGTCCAATGAAGGTATTTTTAGAATGGTGATGGGCTAGGAGTCGAAATGGATTTAAAGAAAATCATCCTAACGACCCTCGTGGCCGGATTGTGTTCCCTCGCCTTTGCTGAAGGGTCCGTAAGTTATACGCTCCACAAGTCTGAAAACCCGACTGCCGACGAACTGGATGCCTACGAGCGCATAACCACGGTCATGGATTCAGCCGTCTTCATCTACAACAAGTACACGAACCTCACCAAGTTCATCAACGTCTACTACGCGCCAGGGGTTCCTACCGCCGAGGCCAGCAGCAACGGTGACCTCCGGTTTGGCGAGAACCGTAACTACATGGTGGTGCCTACGGCCATGCACGAGATGGCGCACACCATGGGCATGGGAACGACATCGGAATACAAGGCCATGATGGAAGGGGGTGTTTTCAAGGGCGAAAAGGCCCAGGCTCTACTCAAGGAAATCGACGGACCCGATGCGGAACTCCACGGTGACAGCCAGCACTTTTGGCCCTACGGCATAAACTATGCTAGCGAGGTCCATTCCGAACAAGACTTGATCAACCATGCCCGAATCGTGGAAGCCATGTACCAGGATATTTTCAAGGAAGCCTTCTACTGGCAGGGGCATTTGCAGAACGTGGCCAGCGGCAAATGCATGGGGATTGCCGACGACAACGGCCTTAAACTTATGGATTGTGCGGACACCGCTACGTTCATAAAGGTCTTCTCGGTGGGTGAACCTGTCGCCTACCGTATTCAACTGGGGAACCGCTCCTTGGACGTACCCAACGAGTCCACGGCAGAGGGCGTGACGCTTTCCACCTACGGCTATAATGGCGGTGCACACCAGAAGATGTACAAAGAACAGGCAAGCGACGCAGACACCACGGTGTTCTACCTGAAAATAGTCAAAAGCGGACTTTATGTGAAGGCGGGGGAGGAATCCCTCACCCAAGATGCCAAGTTTGGCGACGAAACTGCGTATCAGTGGAAAATGCTGATTCCCTCCATTCCTAGCATAAACGTCAAAAACGATAAAGACGAATCGCCCGCCGTCGCCGATACGATGACAACGAAAGTAGCAAGCTTACGTAAGCATCAGGCACTTGGCGGAAAGGATTATGCAACGGCCAAGTCCTTCGACCTGAAGGGACGATACATCGGCAGCCGCTACCAACAGCGCCGCCGCCTCTCGCATGCGGTCATCTTTAAGAAATAAAACCTGCGTCTAGAATGCAAAAAAGCCCGGCCTAAAGCCGGGCAAAATTTTTTGATTTGCTTCAACGATTACACACCGAAAGCGGCATCGGCGGCGGCGGCGTTTTCGGCCACAGTTTCCGGGGCAGCGGCTTCAGTCGCTGCGGCTTCTGTTGCAGCAAGAGCTTCTTCCGTCACGTCGTTATTCACCTTTTCAGTCATGGAAAGCTTGCCTTCCTTGAACTTGTACATGGCGATGGTGGTGGGCTTCTTGTTGAGCTGGATGTAACCCTGACCGGCCTGGTTGTTGAGGAAACGGGCTTCCTGGGCCATCATAACAACGGCACGGAATACAGAGCCTTGACATTCCTTGCTAGCGTAGATATCGTCAAGATAGACTCTCTGGTCGGACATCGGGGTACCTCCGAAAAATTTTAGAAGAGGGAGAGGGATTCGAACCCTCGTTACCGTAAAGTAAACACGCTTTCCAAGCGTGCGCCTTCAACCACTCGGCCATCCCTCCTTAGGATGTGAGGCCAAATATATGAAAATTCAGGCATATTGTCAAGCAATTATGCCCTTTTATGCAAAAAAATCGCAAATTTTTAAATATTTTACCCGAATTTGGATATCTCGTCCCAAACAACCCCGTCCAGGGGTTCCAGTGTGGAGGGCTTGAAGTCGAATTTTATGCCCGCAGCGGCAAAAAGTTCCGGCAGAGGACGGCTACTGCCCAGGCTTTCTGCCTTAAATAGGTCGTCAATGGCCTTTTTGGGGTCTTTCTTGAAGTTTGCCCACACCTGCAAAGCCCCAATCTGCGCAATCCCATACTCGATATAGTAGAAGGGACACTCGAAAATGTGGAGTTGCTTTTGCCACAGGTTCCTGCGGACCGCCTCAAGCCCGGAATAATCAATTCCTGCATCGTAGCGGTCCATGATTTCGCTCCATATATCGCTGCGGTCCGAGGCCGTGTGTTCCGGAAATCTGTAAATCCTGTGCTGGAAGCTGTCCACGCTGGCAACCCAAGGGAACAGCCATATGACATCGGTCAGTTCACCAATGATGCTCCGTTCAATAGCCTCCTTATCGGCACCGTAGAAGGGCTGCAGGTTCGACATGCCAATGAGTTCCATGCTCATGCTGGCCACTTCCGCAAATTCCGCCGGAACGTCGCGGTAGGGGAATATGGGCTGGTTGGCCAACGCGAACTGGTGGAAGGAATGGCCGGATTCATGCAACAGCGTGTAGATGTCGCGATCCGTGCAAGCCGAATTCATAAAGATGAAGGGAAGACGGCTCTCATCAAAACCAATCTGGTATCCGCCAGGAGCCTTGCCCAGGCGGCTGTCTGGATCGATAAGTTTTTCCGCCTGCATCTGGCGTGCCCACTTGCCTGCCTGCGGGTGAATGCTCTCAAAAATCTGATCCACCTTTTCAATCAGTTCCGCACCGCTAGAATAGGGCTTCAGCGGCGGACGGTTCATGGGGTCCACGTCCAAGTCCCAAGGCCGCAATTTTTCAAGGCCCATCTTTGCAGCACGACGCTTGTAGAGTTCCTTCAGCAGGGGGAGGATCAGCTTCTCGATGCTCTCGTGGAAATCTTCGCAGTCGGCAGGCGTATAGTCAAAGCGGTGCTTTGCCAAGAATATGTAGTCAATGAAGTTCCTGCTATGGGCGTTTTGGGCAATCTGCTTGCGAATTGCAAACAACTTATCAAATGCATTGTCCAGGGCGTCCTTGTCTTGCAGGCGACGTTCCCACATGGCCCGCCAGGCCCGTTCCCGAAGGCCTCGGTCCGTCTTTTCCATGTAGGTGGCCATTTGCTGCATGGTCTGGGTCTTTCCCTCGAACTCCACGCTCATGCCGCCAGTAATCTTCTGGTAGGCCTGGATTTCCTTGTTTTCCTCGGTTTCCAGCGGAATGTTGTCGGGGGAGAACAGGTCCAAAGAAACCTGCACGCCCTTGAACCATTCGCCAAATTCATTCTTGAGGGAATCCTTGGCAGGGTGGCCCATCAGTTTCTTGTTCAGTTTGTCGTCGTACTCGTTAATGACCGGCTGGATATTTTCCACAAAGTCGGCATAGGCTTTGGCCGCCTGTGCATCAGCCGTGTTACAGGTCATGGCCACATAACGGCGGCAACTGACTTCGCCCAGAACAGAATTCAGTTCACTCCAGTCCAGAATCCACTGGCGTAGTGCAGCGGAATCTACGGGAATGTCACGAAGTAGAAGGCTTCGGTAAAGCTCGGAAACCTTCTTTTCGTCATCGGGATTCAGGTTTTCAGGAACAAAACGGCGGGGGAGTTTCATAATCATTCCTTCGGGAATATGGAGTAGACCCAGTCGCTGACCAGGCCGTCTAAAAGGGTCTTGCGGGCCCTATCTTCCAGGGCCTTAATTTCTTCAGGGGTTATCTTGTGTTCGATGTCAAAGTCCAGGACCACAGTGGGGCCATCAGATTCTAGAGCTACGTGAATAGCCCCTTTGATGCGGTATTTGGTAATGGTTGCCAAGCTCAGCATCCGCTGGTCCAGAGGAAACTGAGTGGAAAGCTTTATGGCGTTACGGCCAGGGGCCAGGACAGAGGAATCCTTCAAGACAAGAGGCAAATCAATCAGCGTGTCCAGCGAGAGCATTGCATCCAATTTACGGACCCACAGAGAATCTTCGCTGTTGTTATTGGCCACCATGGTCGCCGTCAAGTGTGCTTTTCCCAATTCCTTCTTGATAATCCCACGTGCCAGATCTTGGACCATGGTAACCACTTGCGGGTTCGGCAAAAGGCTGTTTTTCACGTTGGCCTTCAAGTCGAACAAATCCGGATTGATGGTGACAGAATCCAAAGCCAAATCGCTAAACTCCAGTTTAGTCTTGGACAATATGCTCGCAGCGTCAATCTTGCGTACCGTGGCACAGCCATCCAACAAAGCGGCAAGGAACAACAAAACAAAGATGGGAAGTGTAAACCATTTCATTCTTCAAACAATATATAAAAAGTGCCTATATGTGCGGAAATCGCCAATTTAAAGGAATTGCCTGGACATTTTATTTCTATATTTAATTGCCGATAATATAGGTTATGTAAACTAGAATGTAGAAAAAAAATGGGGATTTGTTTCATTATTACACAATCAGGCCATTATATATCATTTATCGGGGCCATTTTCCCTCGTTTTGGCATTGGCATAAAAATTGCTATCTTTGCGTTCGAAAGAACGCTTTTAGCTCGGTTCGGCCATGTCAAAACAAGTTTTGCCGCGGCTCTCACCTTATGCTAAAATGGCACAAAAATGTAAAACAAGTGCTCGATAGGCATTTTTTAAAGGATTTTTTGAAATGGCAGAAGAATTGAACGAAGAGGAAGTCATTAAAGCCGCAGAAGAAGCCGCTGCCGAATCCAGTCCCGAGGATAAATCCGCTGAGGCTGCTGAAACCGCAGAAACCACTGCCGAACAGCCTGCAGATGCCGCTGAAGCCACCGATGCTGCTGCGGCGGACCAGGAAACCGCTGTAGATCCGACAGAAGCCCTCAAGGCCGAACTTTCTGCCGCCAACGACCGCAACCTGCGCCTGATGGCCGAATTCGACAATTTCCGCCGCCGTAGCGCCAAGGAACAGCTTGAACTCATAGAAACCGCCAACGGCAAGCTCCTGGAAAAACTTTCCGAAGTCCAGGACAATTTTGAGCGTGCCTTTGCCAGCGAAAACAAGGCCAAGGATCTGGAAGCCTTCGAGAAAGGCATGCAGATGATTTACAACCAGTTTGCAAAAATCTTGACCGACGCCGGTCTGGAGCAAATCGACCCTACCGGTGCCGAATTTGACCCCAACTGCCACGAAGCCCTAATGCAGCAGCCCAGCGAGACTGTTCCCGAAGGCCACGTGGTGACCGTTTTCCAGAAAGGCTACAAACTCAAGAACAAAATCCTGAAAACTGCGAAGGTCATCGTCTCCTCCGGGAAATAACCCGAAGGGTACCACTCCCCCACCATTTTTACACGAAAAGGACTGCTATAAAAGCAGTCCTTTTTTCTAGCGTGAACGGTCGCCGTGAGCAACAAAGCCCTCGGGTATTAACCGAGGGCGGTCTCTTACGACACGAGCATCATCGAGAACACCATGACGAACAGTGCGACAGTTTCGCCGACGCCAAGCACCATCAGGTAGTTCACGAGGCCCTTGCCGGTTTCGCCGAGGGCGTTGCAGGCGTCCGCAGCGGACTTGCCCACGTACCAGGCAGATGCCATCATGCCGATGCCACCGAAGATGCCCACACCCAAGTATGCAGCCCAGTTGGCCGGAGCCGCCTGGGACTTGTTCAGGATGTACATCATCAGCAACATGCCGTAGATTGTCTGCGCAATCGGCGCTCCCACGAAGATGAGCAGCGTAAACAACGCGTTCTTACCCTTGAGATACGCCTTCTTCCAGGCCCCGATGGCCGCCATGCCGGCAGTCCCGCAACCCAGCGCAGAACCCACCGCGGCAAGGCCCAAGGCCGCCACCGCGCCGAGTTTCGCGAGCGTTAAAAGTTGAGCTTGATCCATACGTGTTACCTCGCTG
>CACXIR010000116.1 GCA_902767785.1 Fibrobacter succinogenes
GAAACCGAAATACCGCGCTGCTGCTCGATCTTCATCCAGTCACTGACGGTATAGCTACGGTTCGCCTTGGCACGCACGTGGCCCGCTTCGCGAATGACGTTTCCGTACCACAGGAACTTTTCGGTGATGGTGGTCTTACCCGCGTCGGGGTGGCTGACAATAGCAAAAGTGCGGCGCTTTTCAATTTCCGGATTCATGGCGCCAAATATAGAAATTTACAGCACTAGTGAAGGAACCGCCGTATCCTCGGAAGCCTCCTTTGAGACTTTTCCGAATCAAGAACATGGCGGCCCAGTGCATCGTAGATGCCCGCTTTTTTTGATGGCACTATCGTACGGGATTCTACACCCGACTTAACCAACGACGTCTTGCTTTCACTACTGGAAGGAACAGCCTCACTGCTAGATGAGGTCCCTGTACTGCCGCAACCTGTACGATAAACCCCATTCATATCAAAGGCAATCATGTCTATATTGGGACCGCCGTCATCTGTGGTAGATTCGATGGTGAGGTTAAAATCAAGGGCGTCTATCCACAAGTCCTCTAAAACAATGGTTTCCCATACATCCCAACCAGAAGTACAATTTTCAACGCAAACAGTTGGCGGGAAATCTACATTCAACACATTATAGTCCACCGTAATCTTCATGGACCTTGTTGTAGAGCCGCCATTGGAATAGCGAATCAACATTTTGGCATTAGTTGCCGACTGGTCTGCAGTAATGTGGTAAACAGCCTTGCTTGCCAAGGAATTGGCAATGTTAAAGAAGCCGACACCCGTATAACCACCATGATTGGAATCCGTGGTACCCTCCCCCACTTCAGGATTGCTCATTTCAATAGGCGACGGCCACAGGGATTCTTTCTCGGCCGTAGCACAAAGTTCAGGGGCAATCTTGACAACCTCTTCGCTACTGCTGCTTTGAAGATTTCCCGAAGCACTGGAGGTCAGGTCTTCAGGGTCATGGGCGATTTTTGTACAGGCTGCCCCCCCTTGGAACATGGCCGTGTAGGTGATATTCCGTGCCGGAGTCTTAAAGCCATAATAAATCTGCTCCTTCGAAAGCTCATTGCAGTCGTCATCCACCCATTTTTCAAAAGTCTGCCCATTAGGCGTTACCCGAAGGGTCATGGGAGAACCAGCCGGATAGACCTGAGTTTGAGTAATGAGTCCATTGTAGTTCGAAAGGTTTGTCTTGACCGTAATTGTGTAGCGCTTTTTAAGGCTTGCTACCAGTTGCATAAGGGCCGATTTGGCGTCTGCAGAAAGGTTCGTGTTCGATTTTAAATTTTCTTCCAATTCTTCGCAAATCATCTGAGCATGGCCCATGGATCCCAATTCCTTAAAATGAGTCAATTTATCAGAATCTCCCTTTGGATAGTTCGGGTATTCGCCAGGTTCCATGGTTTTGAACAAGTAGCGGGTCACATAGTCTGGAATATCCTTGTAAGTCGTGTTATAGGTATTGAACGATTTCATGTTCAAATCGACAAAGGGAATCTTGTTGTTCTTGGCAACAGTCTGCATCATGCCCCGGGCATCATAATTGTTTTTCCCGGTGGAAAAGACATTGCGTGTGCCAGTATTCATGGTCATCGGTGAAATAAGTACAACATTGGCACCTTTGGCCTTACCCACATCTACATACTGTTGGATATATCCCGGAAAGTCTTCTTCTGGTACATAGCGTGCAGGCTTACTATAATCACGATCATTGTGTCCCCACTGGACAAACAAATAATCGCCTTTCTGCAGTTTCGCAGCAACTTCGTTCAACCGGCCATCTTCAATAAATGTCCTGGAACTACGGCCACCGATAGCTGCGTTATTGATTTTTACGCGAGAAGCATCAAAAAAGTAGCCTATAACCTGCCCCCAACCCGTCTGGGGATAAACATTGTCCTTGTAAGTGCAAACGGTAGAATCGCCAACAATATGGATAGTAAAAGAGGGCGAATCTCCCATGGCCATAAAAACAAAGGCGGCTGCAATTGCAAAGTATTTCAAAAACAACTTCATCGCTTACTTGACCTTTGCCCATGTGGCACTGTAGTTTGCAACACCCTGTTTTACCACAACACGGTAAATTCCATTAGCCTTTACCATAGAAGAAAGGGGAACCTCGGAAACATTGGCTACCATCTCTCTTTTCACAAGGCGGCCATTCATGTCATACACCTTCACCAGAGCATTCCCCGCTCCAGTCAATCGCAAAACATCGCCGCGAATGGCTGCAATCTTGCTAGAATCCTTGGCAGACGAGTTGCCCTGTATGGAATCCTGTTTTTGCACTTTGCAATTTACGTCACTTGCACGGCATACGCCTTCGATACTGAATCCAAAGGCATCGATATTTGGGCCTCCGTCATCCGTCATTGAAATAAACTGGAGTGTATTTTCGCCACTCAACAAATCAATATTGACGTATGCGGTATCCCACACGTCAAAGCTTCCTGTAGACTTGAAACTTACGTAGTAATCATGATCTAGATATATATTTACAAGCCTGTCACTGTTGCCTTTAAAGGAATAACGGATGCCCATAGTCACACGCTGTGCTGCAGGGAACCACATTTGATAAAAAGCCGACGAATTCTTGCTGTTGTCAAAATTAAAGAACCCCTGTCCCGTGTAGCCAACATGATTGTTTTCTGAAAATCCATCTCCGGAATCCGGTTCGTAGGCATCAAAGAACTTCTTTATATCGTAATTCATTTTTTCTTCCTCTTCGGGATTGAATGAACCCGAAGAGGAACTGTTCAAGTTCGAGCAATCATTGTTCAAGCACTTAGGCGTACTTTGGGGAAAAGTAGTCAAGGCATTCCCAGACATTGGACTTTTCACCGCCGATCCCCCCGCATATACAGCCGTATATTGGGTGGACTTGTTTCCCATCACAAAAGAATACATCTTGTCGGACCTTATCTGGGTTACCGCATTGCCACTTACCTTGTTGCCGTTTGCGTCAAACCAGCCCAAGAAAGTTTTGCCCGCCTTGGGCGTAGTTTTCAAGGTCACCTTCATCCCTTGCGGATAATATGAACTTAATGTGGTCGCAGAATCAGAACCTGCCGGAGAAACATTGACATTGACTTGATACATGGGAGCAAGATAATTGGCTAGTTTTTTCACATTGGCATCTTTGTGAACGCGAATTTGCTCGGTAACAATACGTGCCATGGAGTTAGCGCCCATCTGCTGCAAATGCTGGTTGTCGCTCTGGACTCCACTGGTGGAATATTCCCCCTCGTCAATGAACATGTTCACGTAGTGATGAGAATAATATTCGCCAACAGAAATCAAATAGTTTCGAGAAAGGGTGTCAAGGTCTATCAGCGGGACATTTAAAGAATCAGCGACACGACGCATAAAAATCGGATATGCATGGTAAGATTCGTAAACAGAGTCTGCACCGACAAAACTTGACCTGCGAATGGGAGACAGCAGAATGGGATAGGCACCCTTTGCACGTGCATCCGTCACCATACCGCCAATGCTGTTTCTGAAATTTGCCTCCCCCGTCTTATAGCCGTTGTCATTGGCGCCAAACATGATAAACACGTAATCGCCACTCTTTAGCAACCCTGAAACTGCCGGATAAGTAACGCCATTCTTCACAAAATTGTTAAGCCAATGACCTTCGTAATAAGTCTGCGAGGTTGTTCCGCCGCGGCCTGCATTATACACTTCTACATCAGCATTAAAAAAATACCCGAAGTCCTGGCCCATGCCCTGCTTTGGGTAAGCAGATTCGTACCAGTCCTGCATGGTGGAATCCCCACACATGTAAATGGTAATCTTAGCCCACACCAAAGGTGTGACAAACAAGGAAAGGACAACTGCAAATTGCCAAATCTTCGCAAAACAATTCATGAATACCCAAACACTGTCATCAATGTCATTTACAGGAATGACATCAGCGCCTAAACAATCCCTTTTGCATTAATTTACCGTCTAGTTTAACCTTAATTACATACACGCCTTTAGGAATCATGGCGAAATCCGAAGCCAAGGAGGTCACGCCGGCAGCAACGTTCCTAGAGATTCCAACCCGCATTGCGCCCGACATGTCATAGAAATAGACTTCGGCCATACCAGCCCAAGGCGTAAACAAGGAACCCGTCTGGGGATCAAAGGTTACCAAGTTCTTTAAGGGTGCCAAAGGCGAAACAGCGGACGTGCTGTCAGGATTCTTTTTCTCTGTAGAATCAGGCAGCTTTTGCGTGCCATCGTAAATTTCAATGCCATTGGTACCGAAGGTGAACATGTCAAAGTTCGGGCCACCATCACCGCTAAGAGACGAGAAGGTCAGCGTGTTCACACCCGGCTGCAACACCACGTCGATTTTTGCGTCGGAATAAACGGTCCAGGAGGCGTCGGTAGTCGGGAAACTGATGGTCCCTGCAGGCTTTCCGTTCACGCTAACCGCCATATCGCGGGAACTGTTGCCACCATTGGTAAAGCGAACCGTAAGGGTGGTCTTTACCTCCTTGGGAGAGAAGATTTCCCAAGTGCCATAACTGGAGAGGCTGTTAGCAAAGTTATAGTAGCCGTTCAAGAGGTAGCCCTCGTTTGTCTTTTCGGTAAAGCCCTCGCCAACCTTGGGCGTAGAAGCATCCATTTCAGACTTTCCGTCATTCACCAAAGTATGGGTATCCTCTTCGGCAGACCCCTCACCCGCAATAAAGATTAGCGGCTGCTTAAGAGACTTTACCATGTCGGGCAGGTAGTAGCTGGTATGGGGCGGCTGGTTGTAGGCCACATTCTGCCAGGCCACGCTCACGCGGTATTGCGGGTCGTGCAGCAACGTGTACAGGCGGTGGGGCGTTACCACAGGCGTAGAAAAGATGGTCAACATGGAAGGGTCCGTAGAAGACCGTACAATAAATTCTTCGCGCCAGTCACCAAACAGGTCTGCCGAAATACAGGGGTTGGCCTTGGTGTCATTATTGAGCGTAGAACCGTTTATCTTGTAGAAAGTCAAATATCGTTCCACTTCCTTTTTCGAAGAATTCCACTTCTCGATTTTTCCTCCGCTACCATGGCCACCCGTAGCATCAAGAAATTCATCCTGCAAATCTCCATCAAAATAGAGGCGGAAGTTTACGGACGGTGTATTCGTCGCCAGAACATCCCCCTTCACCGTGCGGACTCCACCACTTGTCCCTGACCACATTTCAAAGCCACGATTTGTAGAGTCAATATCGGCAGCCATACCACGACCATTGTCGCAACCCACATGTTCCTTACCATCGGTAGTGCATTTCAAGGTGCTCTGCAGAGTTCCCCAAACAACATCGCCGTTATATGTACGGAATTCCTCGCTGTACTTGTTGGTGGTTTCTTCGTGAACGTCGTAAACTTCCAGACCGGGGCGGTCCGGGTCCATATCGGACAGGTGTATGGCATCGCCATGGCCAAATCCCGTGCGGTACAAGAGGGTTCCATCGGGCTTAAGCGCCGCAGAACCCATGATAATCTCGTCATAACCATCGCCGTTTACGTCACCCACGGAAAGGTTATGGTTTCCTTCCCCATAAAGGCCCTGGCCGGACTTGTCGGAACTGTGTATCCAACGCTGTTTCAACTGCTTTCCGTCAAAATCATAAGCCGCCACAAAGAACTCCGTGTAATATCCACGAGACATGATAACACTGGGATGCACCCCATCCAAGTACGCCACCGCCGCTAACATGCGGTTGTCACGGTTGCCATAGTTATCGCCAGAAATCTTTCCGCGAGCAGGCCAGTAGTCTATGGTATGGATTTCCTCACCCGTGGTCCCCTTGAATACGGTCAAGTACTCGTTGCCAGTCATGATGGTTCCCGAGGAACTGCGGTAATCCTTGCTACCGTCGCCAATCACCTTGCCCTTGCCATCTACTGTACCGTCGCTGGTCTTCACCACAATTTCTGCAATGCCGTCGCCATCCAGGTCGTAGACCATAAACTGCGTGTAATGGGCACCCGCACGGATATTCTTGCCCAAGTTTATGCGCCACAACAAGGTTCCGTCTATTTTGAGTCCATCCAGAAAGACAGTCCCGGTGTAACCGCTTTTGGAGTTGTCTTGAGAATTGCTGGGATCCCACTTTAGCACCAAATCCAGTTCACCATCGCCGTCCAGGTCGCCCACGCTCATGTCGTTGGGACTATACGAGCATGTGGAGGCATCCGGCATGGTCTGGTCTGCAGGGACATTCAAGCCACTGATGGTCTTGTAGGGGACGCCTTCGGCAAACTCATCGAAAACAATGGAAGTTGCTGATTTTCCCCCTTCTTTCCCGTTCACCACGGGGGCGACCGTGTACTTGGCAGTCACCGAGCCATCTTTGTCCAGGTAGTTGGTGCCAGCGGTTTTCCCGATGGTGGCGATCTTTGTACCATCACGATACAAGTTGAATTCCGTATCGGGGCTTTCGGTACCCAGCAAGCGCCAAGAGACTAGCG
>CACXIR010000117.1 GCA_902767785.1 Fibrobacter succinogenes
CATGAACACGTTATTCCAAATTTCGATGTAGCGGTCGTTTTCGCCGTTCACGCCCTTGATCGGGTCCTTGAACGTTTCGGCCTGCGTAGCCAGGTCGCCACGGTCATAGTGGATTTCGGAGCAGGGGCCGCACGGACCGGTGTCGCCCATTTCCCAGAAGTTGGAGTGAGCATCAAAGCGCATGATGCGGTCATCCGGAAGGCCGGACACGTCCTTCCAAATCTGCCAGGCTTCGTCATCGTCCTGATAGACCGTTGCAAAGAGGCGTTCCTTCGGGAGCTTCCAAACTTCGGTCAGGAGTTCCCAAGCCCAGGCGATGGCTTCTTTCTTGTAGTAGTCGCCGAAGCTCCAGTTACCGAGCATTTCGAAGAAGGTGTGGTGGTAATTGTCGCGGCCCACCACGTCGAGGTCGTTGTGCTTACCGGACACGCGGAGGCACTTCTGGCTGTTGCATGCGCGCTTCCAACCCTTCGGATTGTCGCCCAGGAAGATTGCCTTGAACTGGTTCATGCCCGCGTTCGTGAACATGAGCGTCGGGTCGTCATGGGGAACTACCGGCGAAGAACGCACAAAGAGGTGGCCCTTGGATTCGAAGAACTTGATAAAGGATTCGCGCACCTGCGCAGAAGTCATAGTAGGCATAATGTGTCCCTTTTATTTTTCGCGCGTAAAGATAGAAATTTATTAGTCCCCAAAGGGGAATGAGTTCCCCTCGTCAAAGCCTTGCCCAGTGTCATCCTGAGCGAAGGAGCAATGCACCGAAGTCGAAGGATCCAGAGCAAGTCTTTGCCTACCCCTTCCCCTAGGGGCAAAGCCCCTAAAACCCCACTGCAAAGTTCTATTTCATTGAGCATCAACACATTGCAAAAATAATAGTGAAATATTTTTCATTTTATGGTTGCATTTTGTTAATTTATTGTTTATATTTGTAATTATTACAGAATATATTAAAGCCAGAGAAAGCTTTCCCGACCACGGGTCGGAGTATGGTTCATTTGGTACATTTGGGTAAGAAATTTTGAAAAGAGGGAAAAATGACCGAAGCATGGAAGGGCTTTAAAAAAGGCCTGTGGCAAAGCGAAATCAACGTACGCGATTTTGTGCAAACAAACTACACCGTTTACGAGGGAGACAAGTCCTTCCTCGCCGGTCCGACAGAGGCAACTGAAAAACTTTGGGGCGAACTTCAGAAACTTCAGGCAGAAGAACGCAAAAAAGGCGGTGTGCTGGACATGGACACCGACATCGTCTCCACCATCAATTCCCACAAGCCGGGCTACATCAGCGAATCCCTGAAGGATTTGGAAAAAGTGGTTGGCCTGCAGACCGACAAGCCCCTAAAGCGTGCATTTATGCCCTTTGGCGGCATCAAGATGGCCGAGGAATCCTGCGAACAGTACGGCTACAAGCCCAGCGCAGAGCTCCACAAGATCTTTACCGAATACCACAAGACCCACAACCAGGCCGTTTTTGACTGCTATACCCCCGAAATCAGGGCGGTCCGCAAGGCCCACTTGCTAACTGGCCTTCCGGACACTTATGGCCGCGGGCGTATCGTGGGCGACTACCGCCGTGTGGCCCTGTACGGTATCGACTATATCATCCAGCAAAAGCAGAACGACTTGGCCCATATAGGCGACGGCACCATGACCGACGAGGTGATCCGCCTGCGTGAAGAAGTGGCAGAACAGATCCGCTGCTTGCAACAAATTAAGGTAATGGCCCAGAGTTACGGCTTCGACATCTCCAAGCCCGCCACCAACGCCCGCGAGGCCTTCCAGTGGCTGTACTTTGGCTACCTCTCTGCCATCAAGACCCAGAACGGCGCCGCCATGAGCGTGGGCCGCATCTCTACCTTCCTGGATATCTATATAGAACGCGACCTCAAGAACGGCGTGCTTACGGAAAGCGAAGCCCAGGAACTGGTGGACCACATGGTCATGAAGTTCCGCATGGTCAAGTTCGCCCGTATCGAGACTTACAACCAGCTGTTCAGCGGCGACCCGGTGTGGGCCACCCTGGAAGTGGCAGGCATGGGCCAAGACGGACGTTCCATGGTCACCAAGAACGACTTCCGCTTCTTGCACACTCTGGAAAACATGGGCCCCTCTCCGGAGCCCAACCTTACCGTGCTTTATACCAAGCGGCTTCCCCAGAACTTCAAGGAATACGCCGCCTACATCTCGGTGACCACAAGTTCTATCCAGTACGAGAACGACGACGTGATGCGTCCCATCTGGGGCGACGACTACAGCATCTGCTGCTGCGTGTCCGCCACCCAGACCGGCAAGGAACTGCAGTTCTTTGGCGCCCGCGCCAACCTGGCCAAGGCCCTGCTCTACGCCATTAACGGCGGCAAGGACGAAGAAGGCGGCCTGGTGCCCGGCATGCAGATTGGCCCGGAACTGGCCCCCGTTACTGGCGACTACCTGGACTACAAGGATGTGATGCACAAGTACGACATTGTGCTGGACTGGCTCACCGGCGTCTATGTGAACGCCCTGAACCTGATCCACTACATGCACGACAAGTACTATTACGAAGCCGCCGAACTGGCTTTTATCGATACCGACGTGCGCCGTACCTTCGCTACCGGCATTGCGGGCTTTAGCCACGTGGTGGACAGCCTCTGCGCCATCAAGTACGCCAAGGTGAAGGTGGTCCGCGGCGAAAACGGCCTGGTCAAAGACTTCCAGATCGAAGGGGACTTCCCCCGGTACGGAAACGACGATGACCGCGCCGACGAAATTGCCGTGTGGCTGTTGAAGGAATTCTTGGCAAAGGTCAAGAAGCACCACACCTACCGCAATGCGGAGCCCACTACGTCTATCCTTACCATCACCAGCAACGTGGTTTACGGAAAGGCTACCGGTGCACTGCCCGACGGCCGCCCCGCCCACGCACCGTTCGCTCCCGGTGCAAACCCGAGCTACGGTGCCGAAAAGAACGGCCTGCTGGCATCGCTGAACTCTGTGGCAAAACTCCCCTACGAATACGCCCTGGATGGCATCAGCAACACCCAGACCATTAGCCCGAACGCCTTGGGCCATAGCGACGAAGAACGCTCCCAGAAGCTGGTGACCGTGATGGACGGATACTTTGAGCAGGGAGCCCACCACCTGAACGTGAACGTGTTCGGCGTGGAAAAGCTGCTTGACGCACAGGCCCATCCGGAAAAGCCCGAATACGCCAACTTCACCATCCGCGTGTCCGGCTACGCCGTCAAGTTCCTCTCTCTCACGAAGGAGCAGCAGGACGACGTCATCAGCCGCACTTGCCACGGAATTTTATAACCGCTCGGCCTAGACTCTGGATACAAGTACAGGGCTGGTCCTCGCTCTCGCAACCGCCCCGGTTTAATAACCGGGGCTTTGTTGCTCACGGGATTTTATAACCGCTCGGACTAGACTCCGGGTTTCAAATACAGGGCTGGCGCTCACTCTCGCCTCGACGACTCGTTAATACGAGTCGCCTACGGCTCACGGATAACCGCTCGGACTAAGTAAAAGAAAGCCTCGGCAGAGCCGAGGCTTTTTAAGTTCTTCGCCCGCTAAAGGGCTACGCCATAGCGTTACTTGATCCGCTTGTAACCCAGGCTGACAGTCTTTTCCTTATTCTGCTTCCTATTGCTACCAGCACGGTGCTTCTTATTGGCCGTATTAGCTATGGCAGTTTCCTTTGTCTTGAAGTTGAACCGGGCCACATAGGCACCAGTTCCCACCTTCTTGCCGTTATCGGCCTCCGGGTCTCCATCATGGGGCAGCCATTCCAGCTTCAGGTGGATGGTTCCGTCAGGGCCAACCTTGTCGTAGCCAATGTCTTCCAGATCAAAGCCGTATTCCGTTTGCGTCACCGCGGAACCCGTATTGCTGTAGATGTTCATAGAGAACCCTATGTGGACCTTCCATGCGAAATTGTCCGAAGAGTCCTTCTGGAGCAGCAGGGGCATTTCCACATCGATGTTGAACACAGGGCCACCATGGACGTAGGCAGCCGTATCGTACGACACGAAGGAGCCGTAGGGAGACAGCTTCTTTTTGCCGTTGGCGATAATCGTTTCTGTTGCGCCGCTCAACACGCTCAGCCTAAAGTCTTCGTCATGGGTGGGCATGTTCCCAGCAAACAGGTTGTCGCCCTTGGCGCTGCTAGTAACGCCCTTGGCCATCTTGACCCTGAACCTTACATCGTTTATTTCGCCTATCACGGGCACCCACGGGCTTTCCTTGCCGGGGTACAGCTTCATCATGTCCGTCATGATGGAATTGATTTCCGCCGGCAGCCTGAGGGAATCGCCAATACGGATGTTCCTGTCTGCATCATCCTCGTTGTAGGTGAAGGTCCAATAAGGAACAGAAGCGTAGCGAGCCGGCGAAGCATCCTGGGGCTGGAAGTAGGAACGATTGCCTTCGTGGTACCATTCCAACAAATGGGCCTTGTCGTTGCCCGTGTGGACCAGCGGTTCAGAAAGCTCCGCACGCACAATGTAGGTGTTCCCGTACTTGCTGAGCCTGGCTCCCGTCAACACCGGCGGGCAGTCGTCGTTCAGCACGTAGGACTTGTCAAAGAATCCGCCCTCTTCTCCCTTCCTGGGCATAACGGAACCCTTGCCGTTGTGGTCGCCATTAGTCTTGTTCTTGTAGACGCCCTTGGGAACGCTGACATGCATCAGCGTGTGTTCGCTCTTGACGGTATCATAGTCAATGGTCGTCAGCGTGTAATCCCAAAGGGAATCCACCTTGTAAACCGTCATGGTCTTGGGCTTTATAGTCTTGGTAGAATCCGTCTTGGTCGAATCGATGGGAACTCCCGAGGCATCCATAGTATAACTGTACATATAGGACCAGGAGGTATCCATGCCAATGATGGAATCATAGGGGGTCTTCATCACGCTCTTGAATGCCGAATCCGTCTTTGCCTGAATCGGTTTCAGCGTACTTTCGCCACGGATGGTATCCAGCTTCCAGTCCTTCGGAGTTTTGAAGGCCCGATAAATCTCGGGGGAACCCCAATAAACGTCAAAGCTGTCCAGCAGGTCCTTTGCGCGCAGCACGGATTCGAATTCCATGTAGACTTCGTCGGGCTGGCCATCCCCAGTCTTGTCCCACATTTTTGCAAGGGTCACAGGCACCGGACGCACGGATTCCGTAATGGTAACGGGACCCCTACAGGTGGTAAGGCCGTTCATGAACTTGTCCGAAATAGAGAAATTGCTGAGTATTTCCGCCTTTTGGCCTTGCTTGACCGTTAGGCCTCCGTCGTTCCCGGAAATGACGTAGAGCCAGCTCCTGCCATTGTCGGCGGTAGTGGCAGAAATCACCTTAATGCCCGACTGGGAAACTTCGCTGGTCCCGTCGGTCACCCGCAAAGGCCACTGGCTGGTAGAGGGCAACACCACAGGTTCGGTAAAGATGATCTTGAGGGTGTCCAGCGGGGACTGGTGGCCTTCGTTTTCTAGAATGGTGACGCCCCTCAGTGCGGGGGCGATGCCGTCCTTGATGGGAGCCAGTTCCGTAGTGGCCACACCCTTTTCCGTCATGTAGAAGGTCGCCTTGCCCACCGGAGCGCCGGTTGCGGGGCGCTGCCCTTCGGACAGCTTAAAGAGCGCCGACGCGCCATCCACCTTTTCGGGCTTCACGGTCACAGTCATAGGCTTGGTGGTCAGGGTGGAATCGAATTCAAACCTGGCGCTGTCCAAGGTAACGCCTTTGCCAAAGGTGCTTCCGCTGAAGGTCACCTTCACCTGGTCGGGCATGGCATCGCAATTGGTGTCTTCCACCAGGACTTCCTGCGGAACAGGGTGGGTCGGGTCGGCAAAGAAGTACTGGGTAGCCACGTCTTCGTCGTCATAGGCGTCGATATAGATGACAGTGATCTTGTCGCCGCCAAAGAACGGCACCTTGGGAAGCTTCGCTCCCTTCTCCGCAATGGCCGTAATCAGGTCGCTCTTGAATTCACCCGTGGTTTCGTTCACGCGTTTCAGGGTCACCTTCAAGGTGTCATTGGTCCTGGAATTGACCAGCAGGGCCTGGACAGTCTTGTTGGTACGGTTATCCTTGTCCTTCACCACCACGTAGAACTTCATGGAACCATCCGTCGCGGCAGGGCTGCTGACAGAAGTGCCGTTCTCCCTGAGGAGGGTCAAAATACCCGCGGTGCGGTCGCCCTTGCTGTACTGCACGTAGTAGCTGCGGTTCACAAAGGCGCAGCCGCCATTGGCCTGGCAAGCGGCACATTCGGGGTCCGGCCCGGCAAAGATGGTCACGTCCACCTTGTTGGTGCCAATGGACATCTTCACAGGAATGTTCAGGTCGTACTTGAGGGTGGTCTCGTTAAAGACCGCTGCAGTCTTCAGCTGCTCTTTGGTAAGGGCCACGCCGTTGACCCAGATAGAGGTCACGTAGCCGCC
>CACXIR010000118.1 GCA_902767785.1 Fibrobacter succinogenes
GCGAGAAGCTTTTCGAGCGCACGAACTACGCGATTCGGCTGACGCCTGCGGGGGAACTCTTGCGGGAGCGTGCGGAGGACATTCTTTCGATGGCGGACAGGACGGTGCAGGATTTCAAGTCGCTGAAGGAAGACGAGGTGGTGGGTGAGATTGCCATTGCCTGCGCGGAATCGCGGAACGTGAATTTTCTTTCGAAATGCATCGGGATTCTCCGGGACGACTATCCGAAGATTAAGTACAACTTATATTCGGGCGACAGCGAGCGTGCCCTGGAAAAGCTGGACAAGGGCATTTTCGATTTCGCAGTGGTTGTAGACAACGTCGATTTGGAAAAGTACAACTGCCTTGCGGTGCGTTCGGTGGACCGCTGGGGCGTGGTGATGCGTCGTGACGACCCTTTGGTCAGGCGGGATTTCATCGAGCCGAAGGACTTGCTCGACAAGCCGCTGATGGCGTCGCGCCAGGCGATGGTGGCGGATTTGCCGAAGTGGTTCGGCGACGATATTTCGAGGCTGAACGTGATTGTGGGGCTGGATCTTTCGTACAACGGTTCGGTGCTTGCGAAGGAAGGCACGGGCTACTTGCTCACTTTCGACGGCCTGGTGGATACGAGCCGCACTTCGCGCTTGTGTTTCAGGCCGCTCATGCCCGAGCTCACCACCAACATGTACATCATTTGGCGGCGGGGCCAGCAGTTCACGCGAGCGGGCGAACTTTTCCTCGATACACTCCGGCACGTGCTGGGGGAATAGAAGCGGGCAAGCGCCACATACGGAATATTGAACTCGAAGACTAAGATTTCAAAAATTGTAAATAATTACATTTTTTGAAAAATAAAGCAATTTATCATAACCTACAGTTTCTTCAAAAGCCCCAATTTTTGCCTAATTTCGCCAAGTTTTACATTTTTGGCATAGTCTTTGCTTTCTTTTTCACCTGATGAACAAAGAGAGTCCCAATGCTTGAAAATATTCACGAGGAATGCGGGGTCATAGGAATTTATAACGGCGAAAATGTGGTCCGGAACGTGGCCATGGGGCTGTACGCCCTACAGCACCGAGGGCAGGAAAGTGCTGGATTCGCGGTAACCGATGGCGACAAGGTGCGGGTGCGAAAATCCATGGGATTGGTTTCCACCCTGCTGCGGGAACACAACGTCGACGAGTTGCAGGGCTTCGCGGGAATCGGGCACGTGCGTTACAGCACCACGGGAGCCTCCACCCTGGCAAACGCCCAGCCCATCCTGGTAAGTTGCAAGTGGGGGCAGCTGGCGGTAGCCCACAACGGAAACATCACCAACGCCAACGAACTCCGTGCCGAAATGGAAGCCGAGGGACACATCTTCCAGACCACCTCCGACTCCGAAATTTTACTTCACGAAATAGCACGCACCCAGGCAGACACCCTGGGTGAAGCCATTAAGAAAGCCATCTCCAAGTTCACCGGAAGCTTCTGCCTCGTATTCATCAGCAAAGACACCATGTTCGTGGCCCGTGACGGCTTCGGGTTCCGTCCCCTTTCCATAGCCCGTATGGGCAAGGCCTGGTGCGTAGCCAGCGAAACCTGCGCCTTTGACCTGCTGGGGGCAAACTACGTGCGGGACATTCAGCCCGGCGAGTTCTTGACCATCACCACCAACGGATTACACTCCGAACGGTTCACTAAAAAAGATCGCCTGGCCCACTGCATTTTCGAATACATCTACTTCAGCCGCCCGGACTCCAAAATTTTCGAACAAAGCTGCGACAAGATCCGTCGCAAGATGGGCAAGCAGTTAGCAAAGGAATGCCCCGTAGATGCGGACATCGTGATTTCCGTACCCGACAGCGCCACCACGGCAGCGCTTGGTTACTCACAAGCCAGCGGCATCCGCTTTGAAATCGGGCTGCTCCGTAACCACTACGTGGGCAGAACTTTCATTGACCCCACGCAAAACGTGCGAGAACAAAAGGTTCGCCTCAAGTTCAACCCCATCGAGGGCGTCTTGAAGAACAAACGTGTTTGCGTAGTGGAAGACTCCATTGTCCGCGGTACCACCCTCAAGATTCTGTCCAAGATGTTGCGTGACGCAGGTGCCTTGGAAGTTCACATCCGTATTGCATCGCCTCCGGTGGCACACCCCTGCTTTTTCGGGATGGACTTCCCCAGCCAGGGGGAACTGGCCGCCAGTTCCATGACTCCCGACGAAATCGCCAAGATGCTTGGCGTAGAGAGCCTGGGGTACCTGAGCGTAGAGGGCATGAAGGAATGTACCGGCGAGGGCGAAAACTACTGTGCCGCCTGCTTTGACAACAACTACCCCGACTACATCGGGACCAATTCCAGCAAGACCCGCTGCGGCTAGACCTTACGCCAGCGTATTTTTTCATATTTTTTGAATATGAATAAATTCGTTGTTCGTATTGTCACGCTCCTGGTATTTTGCCTCGCCACTTTTGCCAGTGCTGAAGTTGTAAACGCTAGGCCTTCTGTAAACGGCAAGCTCCATGTGCAGGGCACCGACCTTTTCGACGAGCAGGGCAACCAGGTTGTCATAAAAGGGGCAAGTACCCACGGCCTCACCTGGTTTCCGCAGTTCGTAAACAATGGTCTTTTCCACCAGCTCAGCCGGGAATGGAACACGAACTTGATTCGCCTCGCCATGTATTCCGACGACTACGTGAACGGCGACCGCAAAAAAAATCTGGAAGTGCTCCGCAAAGGCGTGCAGTACGCCATCGAAAACGACATGTACGTGATGGTGGACTGGCATATCCTCACCGACAACAACCCCAATGAGAACCTAGCCGAAGCCATCAACTTTTTCAACATGATGGCCAAGGAATACGCCGACGTTCCCAACGTGATTTTCGAAATTTGCAACGAGCCCAACGGTGACTGCACCTGGGAAGACATCAAGGAATACGCCAATATCATCATCCCCGTCATACGCAGGCACAAGCCCGATGCCTTGATTCTCATTGGCACTCCGAATTATGACCGAGAAATTCAGGAACCTGCGAAAGATCCGGTGGACTTTGAGAACGTGATGTATTCCTTCCACTTCTACGCCACCTCCCACAAGGGCGAATCCCTTGCAAAGCTCAAAGAAGTCGTAGGTGGCGGCACCCCCATTTTCATTACCGAAAGCGGCCTCTGTGAAGCCAGCGGCGACGGTAAAATCGACCTGGAAAGCGTCAAACTGTGGTACGCCACCCTGGATTCCCTGCACCTGAGCTACACCGTCTGGAGCATGTCCAACAAGGAAGAGGAATCCGCCATGGTCCGCTCCGACTCCCGGGCGGTGGAATACCTTACCGACGAAGACTTGAGCCTTTCGGGTCTATATGCTAGAGCTCTATTCCAGGGGAAAGACCTAAATGAAATTCCTCTAATCTACAAGCCCATCTCCAACTTCAAAATTCTCGCCCGCACTCGGCCCTACATTGTGTGGGGAATTTTCGCCATTCCCGTCTTTATCGTAATCCTTGTCGTTTTCCTCATCCAGAAAATCAGGAAGCGTTTCCGCTACAACAGAATCCGCACCTACGACGACCTTCTTAAATTCAGCAAGAACGAAAGTGCGAAAAAGTTCAACTCAAAGCCGGCAAAGCAGTTCCTCGGCGATCTGTTCCTCTTCCTGAGCACGTTCTGCACGTTAATATATCTGTGCTGGCGCTTTACGTGTTCCATTCCGTACGCCTACGGATGGGTCGCCATCATCGGAAGCTGCATCCTGCTCGCCATAGAAGTCCTCGGTTTTATCGAATCGCTCATACACTACAGCGGAATGCTCAAGCTGCGGGAACACCCCCTGCCAGAAATTGCCGACACAGACTACCCCAACGTGGATATTTTCATTTCTACATACAACGAACCCCCGGAACTTTTGCGCAAGACCATCGTCGGCTGCAAACACATGGACTACCCCGACCGCTCCAAGGTGCATATCTACCTCTGCGACGACAACCGCCGTAGCGAAATGCGGGGGCTTGCCGAGGAACTGGACGTAAACTATTTCGACCGCCCAAATAACGAGGGCGCGAAGGCGGGTAACCTGAACGCGGCCCTCGCACGCACGAGTTCACCCTACGTGGTGACCTTCGACGCCGACATGATTCCGCAGAGGAAGTTTCTGCTCAGGACTATTCCCTATTTTGTGGATGCCGACCGAATCAACGCAAGCCTCCCCGAAGAAAAGCGCCGCCCCCTCGGGTTTATCCAGACACCGCAGAGTTTCTACACGCCCGACGTATTCCAGCACAACCTCTATGCCGAAAGAAAGGTCCCCAACGAGCAGGACTATTTCTACTGCGTCATCGAGGCGGCAAAGACATCCACAAACAGCGTGATTTATGGCGGTTCCAACACGATTATCTCCCGCAAGGCCCTGGAAGATATCGGCGGATTCTACACGAAATCCATCACGGAGGACTTTGCGACTGGCATGCTGATTGAATCGGCGGGCTACGTGAGCCTCGGTCTTTCGCAGCCGCTAGCCTCGGGTATCGCCCCTTCGACATTCAAGGAACACATCCAGCAACGCACCCGCTGGGGCCGCGGCGTTATCGCGACCGCAAAGCAGCTCAAGTTCATGTTCAACCGCAAACTGGGCATCTCGCAGAAACTGAGCTACCTGAGTTCCGTGCTCTACTGGTTCTCCCCTATCAAGAACCTTATCTATCTGTTTGCACCGCTTACCTTCGCCGTGTTCTGCATCCCGATTTTCAAGTGTACGCTTATCGACCTTGCCCTGTTCTGGCTACCGATGCACCTGATGTCCATGTGTGCGCTCCGCATCACGAGCCAGGGGAAGATTTCTGCCCGCTGGAGCGGCATCTACGAGACATCCGTCATGCCCTTCTTGCTAATGCCGATAATCAAAGAAACTCTGGGCATTACCCTTTCAAAATTCAAGGTGACAACAAAAGACAAGCGCAATTTTCACAACAAGGCCGACAAGAAGACCATCGCCCCATTCGCCGTCCTGCTCGCCCTCACCGTCGCAGGCATCATCCACATGAGTTACATGATTATCGCACTCGGGTACATCGAGATTCTCGCTGTGCTCTTCTGGCTTGTGCGTAACGCCTATTACCTCACCATGTGCCTGTTCCTCGGAATGGGGCGCGATAGCGATGGCGAAAACGTGAAGGTCCTTGCCGCCGAAAAAGCAATGGTGCACAAGCAGGACGGGCACGAAATCGAGGGTATTACCACAAAATTGACGGAACATGGCGTGGACATCTATACCGACGAGCTGAATGCTCTAAACCTGGGCGAACCCATCGGTCTCACCATATCGAAAAAAATGTACTCCCTGCAGGTTAAGGGAACGGTGGTTGCCATCCGGAATTCGTGCAACCCTACAGTTCCGTGTGTTTACACCGTCGAAATTTTGGACTTTGGCGGCCAAAAGGACGAATACATCCAAATGCTCTATGATCGCACGCCAACGCTCCCCCAGAAGCTCCGACTCGGCAACGGGCATATCGACAACCTATGGAACAACATCGGGCACCGAATTGTAAATCGATAATTTTTCTATCTTTGTGCGCGAAAAATTAAGAGGTAACCATGCTTTTCAATTTCGACATGATCCAGGGCGTCTATGCCCGCATTCCTGCCCGCGTTGAAGCTGCCCGCAAGCAGCTGGGCCGTCCGCTCACCCTCGCCGAAAAGATTATCTACAGCCACCTGATCGATGGCGCCGAGAACAGGACCTATGAACGCGGCAAGGATTTTGCCGAATTCCACCCCGACCGCGTGGCCATGCAGGACGCTACTGCCCAGATGGCCCTTTTGCAGTTCACAACCGCCGGTAAGGCCCGTGTGGCAGTGCCGAGTTCCGTGCACTGCGACCACCTGATTATCGCCCGCGAAGGTGTCGAAAAGGACCTCCCCCGCGCCAAGGAAGAAAGCAAGGAAGTGTACGACTTCTTGCAGTCTGTCTCTGCCAAGTACGGCATTGACTGCTGGCTCCCGGGTGCAGGCATCATCCACCAGGTGGTGCTCGAAAACTATGCATTCCCGGGCGGAATGATGATCGGTACCGACTCCCACACCGTGAACGCAGGCGGCCTCGGCATGCTCGCGATTGGCGTGGGCGGTGCAGATGCCGTGGATGCCATGGTCGGCCTCCCGTGGGAACTCAAGTACCCGAAGATGATCGGCGTGAAGCTCACCGGCAAGCTCCAGGGCTTCGCTACCGCCAAGGACATCATCCTCAAGCTCGCTGGCATCTTGACTGTTAAGGGTGGCACCAACGCCATTATTGAATACTTCGGCGAAGGCGCACGCAGCCTCTCCGCCACCGGCAAGGCAACGATTGCCAACATGGGTGCCGAAGTGGGTGCAACATGTTCCACCTTCAGCTACGACGATTCCATGAGCCGCTATTTGCGCGTCACA
>CACXIR010000119.1 GCA_902767785.1 Fibrobacter succinogenes
GGTGAACTACAACAAGGAACACCTCACCGACTACGCCGTGAACTACTTCAAGAATATCCTGAAGAAGTATGGCGAAGGTCGCGACCGCAAAACAGAAATTGCAGAATTCGGCCAGGTGAACGCCGTGCATGTGGCACTCGCCAACCAGAAACTCTATGTGAACCGCAAGGAAGGCTTCTTGGGCACGGGCATGAAGAAGGAAGAATACCTCTTCGATGTATCCGAATACGACGACCTTATCGTGTTCAAGGCCGACGGCAGCTTCAAGGTGGTCCGCGTCAGCGACAAGGACTTTGTGGGCAAGAACGTCGTTCTGGTTGAAAAGTTCAACAAGGATGACGAACGCCACATCTACAATGTGATCCACCAAGATGGCAAGGACGGTACCGCCTACATCAAGCGTTTCAACGTGGGCGGCGTAACCCGCGACAAAGACTACTACATGGGCAAGAACAAGCCCGGCAGCCGCCTCTTGTACATGTCCAGCAACCTGAATGGCGAAGCAGAAGTGGTAGAAGTCACTCTGAAGCCGCGGCCACGCACCAAGCTGAACTTCGAAGTGGACTTCAGTTCCATCGAGGTGAAGGGCCGCGGCGCCATGGGCAATATCGTCACCAAGTACCCGGTCAAGACCGTCAAGCGGGTCCGCAAGGGCGTCAGTACCCTGGGTGCTCGAGTACTTTACTTTGACGCTCCCAGCGGGCTTATCAGTACCCAAAAGCGGGGCGAACGCATCGGCGAATTCGGCGACAAGGACAAGATCCTTATCGTGAAGGAAAATGGCACCGCCCGCGTCCACGACATGGCAGACCCCATCCTGGTGGGTAGCGGCGTGAAATACGTCCACAAGTACGACCCTGCGCAGGTCTTCACCATCCTATACTTTGAGGGCGGAAACTTCAACTACATGGTGAAGCGGTTCAATCTGGAAGGCTGCCCCACTACCACGGAGTTCAGCTTAGTTTCCGACCACAAGGACACCCAGATGGTGGAATTCTTTGCCACGGAAGACGCCCGCGAGCTGATGGAATACCAGGTGGGCCGCGAAGTCCAAAAAGAAGAACTGGACCTTACGGAAGTGGCAGATGTCAAGAGCTACAAGGCTCTGGGCAGCAAGTTTACCGCCAAGAAGGTAAAACGTATGAGCCGCATTACCCCGCCAGACGCCTTCGATGACGCCGCGAACACAGACGACACTGCACCAGCAGCCGTAGAAGCCGAAGACAAGGACGACCTGGACTTGTTCCGATAAGATAAAGTTCAGAAGAACTGTATAAAAAGTAAAGGCCTGGGTAAAAACCCTGGCCTTTACTACACCCAAATCTAACTAAGCTAACCCGTTATTCCCAATCAGAATCCGAAGCCTGGGGTGCGGGAGCGGCAGGAGCCTTGGCAGCACCCTGCTGCTGGGCAGGCTGTTGTGCAGCGGGCTTTTGTTCAACTTTCTTAGCGGCAGGAGCTTGCTTCTGGGCAGGTTCTTCCACCTTCTTAGCTTCAGGGGCTCCGCCCTTCTCATCAGAAGGTTCGGAAGTCTCTATGCTGCCAATATAGTTGCGGATAATGCGGGGCGTCACGAAAATCACCAGGTCCTTCTTCACCACGGACTTGCGGGAATACTTGAACAGGTTGCCCAGCAGCGGAATGTCCTTCAAGAAGGGGATGCCGCTTTCGGATTCCTGGGTTTCGTTACGGGTCAGGCCACCGATAACCACGGTTTCACCATCAGCCACCACCACTTTGGTCTTGGCTTCCTGGGTACTGATCACGATTTCACCCTTGGAGTCGTAGTCATAGGAGTTGTTTTCCGGGTGCAAGTCCAGCAAAATGCGGTTGTCGCCGGAAACATGGGGCGTCACCGTCAACTTAATACCCGTTTCCACCAGCTGGGTAGAAGATTCACCGCTATCGTCAATCACACGGATAGACACCTTGTCACCCATAAACACCTGGGCTTCAGTATTATCCAGCGTGGATACCTGGGGGCTGGCAAGCACTTCGGTAGAAGCGTCACCCATCAGGTTAGTAATAGCGAGCTGCAGATGGTTATCCAAAACGCTGGTGGTAATAGCGGTAGAAGCGCCGCTCACAGCGGGCGAAACGCCATTGTTGGGGAAGGAACGGATTGCAGCACTGGTACGGGTGTCTCCAGCTTGGCTTCCCACCGGTGTACCTGCAGCGCCCGGCGTAAGGGCGGTACTTCCCATGGTAGCGGTCCAGTCCACGCCCAGTTCGCGGGCCAGTTCGCTGTTCACCACCACAAGCTTTGCGGTAATCATGATCTGAAGCGTTTCCACATCCAGTTCAGACAAGGCATTGTCCATCTGTTCGATTCTGCCATCCGTATCATAAACGATAATGGAGTTGGTGCGTTCCACCACCGTAATGCGGCCGCGGTTAGACTTCATGCTTTCCAGCACCTTCACCAACTCTTCTGCCTTGGCATGGTGTACCTGGAAATTCTTACGGACCAAGGGGGCGTTCTGCTCCGCCTGAGCTTCTTCGTCCGCGATCTTCTTCTGCTTAGCCTGGTAAGTGCTGGAACGCTGAATCGTGATATACTTGTCCTGAATAAGCCAGGTCAGGTCATTGATTTCGCAAATGATGTCCAGGGTTTCTTGCCAGGTTTTCTTGGTAATCTTCAGGCTCATCTTGCCCTTTACATCGGGAGCAAGCAAGATGTCCACCCCCGCAGTCACGGAGAGAGAACGGAATACGGCATCAAAATCCATATCCACGAAGGTGAAGTTATACAGCTTCTTGTTAGGCTCCGAAGGGCCAGCCTCCGCAGGCTGCTGGGCGAAAGACGCCGCAAAACCCACGGCCAGAAGCAGGATTAAAACGATCTTGACTACTTTTTTCACTTTTTACCCCCATACTTATCGGGAAGACCCATGGAGTAGCGACGGCTCACGCCAAATTCTTGAATCAGGAAGAGCACGTCTGTTTCTGTAATTTTCAAAACCTTGCCGTTCAAAATCTTATCTCCTTCCTTAAGAGTATAAGATATTGCAGGATTCTTGGATTCTACCAGGATTGCCATGGGCACATCGGATTCCCATATGATACCCACCAATTCCACCTGGTCAATGTTAATGCCTTCTTCAACAAGACCCTTGACATCTACAAACGGGTCGCGGCGGCCGTAAGAACTATAGGTGACGCGGTCCTCATACATACCATCCAACTGGCTGGATATGGCGACAGCACCCTCGGTAAGTTCTCCCTTCTCCTTGTCCACCTGTTTTAAGCGTTCTTGCTGAACCGCAGAAAGTTCATCACGGTAGCTCACAGAACGGCGGTTAACAAAACCCACACGTGCACCAGACTGAACCTTGTAATACAGGCCCACCAAATCCAAGCTTACCAATCGTTCACCAAAGACCAAGCGGTTTATCACCTGAGAATTGTCATTAGGGCCTGCAAACATTTCGATTTCGTCTTCCACCACAATAAGCTCACGAACCATGGGTTTCAAGTGGAATGTTTGAGCGCCAGAAACAATCTTCTTGCTGTCCTTTTCCAGTTTTCCTACAAAGGAATCAAAGGACTGGCCCACATCTGCAGCCTTCATCCAGTCGCGAACAAAGATTCCTTCGGGCCTGGCAGACCAGAAAATAAAGCCGTCTTTCTTGATGGCGTTTTCGGACGTTTGCAAAACAAGGGCACCATCCTGAACCAAGATAACAGGCCTTAGTCCCACAGGCAGCTGCAACTTCAAGCCATTGGCCCCCCACGTCACGGTCTTCACCAAGGAACCTCCACCAATCTTGAAAACAGGGGATTTTTGGGGACCAGCGATGGGAACTGTGATGATAGAAGCCTTGTCAGGGCCGGAAACATACTTGATATCGATGGGATCGTCCGTCACCAAACGGAACTGCTCCATGCCAGAACCCATTAGTACTGTAAATTCCTTGACGCCAGGAAGCAGTGCGGAAATAGCTCCTCCCTCCTTGATGGCTTTCTCCATATTTTTCTGTTCTTCGGCCAGCCGCTTTTCTTCTTCCTTTGCAGCCTTCTCTGCGGCCTTTTTCTCTTCGGCCAAACGTTTCTTTTCTTCGAGGGCAGCCTTCTCTGCAGCCTTCTTCTCTTCAGCCAAACGCTTTTTCTCTTCGGCAGCAGCCTTGGCCGCAGCCTTCTTGTCTTCTAGAGCCTGCTTTTCGGCGGCCTTCTTTTCCTCGGCCAAGCGCTTTTTCTCTTCGGCAGCAGCCTTAGCCGCAGCCTTCTTGTCTTCTAGAGCCTGCTTTTCGGCGGCCTTCTTTTCTTCGGCCAAGCGCTTCTTCTCTTCGGCAGCAGCCTTGGCCGCAGCCTTCTTATCTTCTAGAGCTTGCTTTTCAGCAGCCTTCTTTTCTTCTAAAGCCTTTTTGTCAGCAGCCTTCTTTCTTTCTGCAAAAACCTTGGAAAGGGTCCATGCCTTGCCTTTGTTTCCTTTAAGCTTCAAAAGGAAATTGGACTTGTCCAGTGCAATTTCGTTTTTATCGGTATTCAGGGAAGGTCCCACCTGCATCTCGATTTTCAGGAAATCCATGCCGCGGTATTTATCCTTGAACACTCGCATAGACTTCACCCATTCAGAAGCGGCATCTATATCGTAGGTTCCATCCCCCAAGGCAAAATCCGTGCTAGAGAACCCTACCGTCAACTTCTTTGCGGAAGCATCGTACTTTTGGAAGAATGTCGGCAAATCTTCATCAGATGCAAACTGGAAAGCCATTTCGCACTTTTTCGCATCGCAAACAAAGCGAACATCCTTAATCTGAGCCGCACTGGATGCGACCGCCAAGGACAGGAACAAAAGGACAAATAACTTTTTCATCATTTTGCTACCTTCTTGGATGTATAGGTGGTCAGGTTGAACGTGACCGACATGGTAATGGGGGTCCACCCATGGGTCTCAGCCTTCTGAAGTTCAGCAGCAATTCCAGAATAGCGGTTCAGCCTCAAATTGGAAATTGACGTAGGATAATTGAAGTTCGCAATTTCCGCAAACAGGTACCCCAGCATATGATATCCAGAATTCACTGCGATGGAATACCTGTTCTCTATGTAGTGTTCCTTTTCGCTGCCGCCTTCAGGGTTAAACCGCTGTATTTGCACGCCGGAGCTGCGGAGTACCGAGTACAGGTCCTGCAAGCGCAGGGGAACCTTTTCCTCTTCGGGGAACATTTCCTTCAACTTTTCAAAATCTTTTTCAGCCTGCACCAGCTGCATTTCCAATTCAGCCACACGCTTCTTCTGGGCGTTAATCTTGTCCAATTCCGACTGAGCCGTTTGCAACTGATTTTCGAGACTTTCCCGTTCTTGCACAAAGGGATCCCACATGTAAGTATACACACAATAGGCCGCCGCCAGTATCAGCACGATAACGGAGATAGCGTATATGTTCTTTTTGTCTTTCCAATCTATATTACCCATGCTGCTACCCCTCCATACCCAAATCTTGTTTCAGGAGTACCTTTATGGTAAAAACATACGCCTCTTCCCCGTCCACCTTGGAAGTGGCAATATTCAGCAGAGAGACTTTTTCCACACTCACCTGTTTTTCCAACTTTACCATGTATTCGGCAACTTCAGAAAAATCAAATGTGGTTCCCCTCATTTCCAAATCGTTGTCGCTCAGCTGATTCAAGCTGGTAAGCCACATATTGGGCGGCAACACAGAAGAAACGTTTTCGAACAAAATAACCCAACGCTTCTTGCTCACCTGAATGGATTTAAGAGCGTTGATCTTGGTATTAATCACGCCCTGCTTCTGTTCCAAGTCGCTGATCTTAGTGAGTAGCGGGCGTTCCCGTTCCACCTCGGCCTTGACCCGTTCCAGTTCTTGATTCAAGCCAGAAAGAGTTTCCTCAATAAAGGAGAAAAGCATTGTAACACAAACCACAGCCGCAATCAAGGCGATGGTCGGCCAAATAACACGACGGTCCGTAACCCAAGAGAAATCCTTGACCGGCTTACGATACTCCCTAGGGAGCAGGTTTATGGAAACGCAAAGAGATTTCCTTGTAGCCACGGTCGGTTTTGCCGCTTCCTTTTTCTTTTTCGTAGCCATTAGAACTTCCTCATCGCAAGACCCAACGCAGGGGCATAGATAGGAATGGAGGCTCCACCGCCACCTAACAGGATTTTGCCCAAAGACTTCGAATCCTCAGAGGATTCAAAGTAACGAATACCAAACTCGATCTGGGCCATCAGGTCCTCGAAAGCAAGCTTCAAGGCCTCTTCCACTTCGGCTTCGGAAAAACCGTCCACCACCCCTAGATCGCCCTTCTCAAAAATCTCATGACACTTGGCCGCATCGATACCCAGGTGGGTTCCCAACTTGGAAATCACCAAATCCAGCGAGCCGCCAGTCATGGCACGCATGGAATGGAAGGTGCCATCTTGCACAAAAGCGATGCTCATTTTCTTTTCGCCGATATTCACAATGGCGGACGTCACCTGCAGGTCCTCGTCGCTAGCCGTGGCCATGTAGGCATTGAGAAGGCCAAAAATATCCACGTCTATAGAATCCAACAAGGCATTCTTTGCAGCCACCACGTTGACCTTAACCTCGTCATTTTCACGGGAAGCGATTTCGTAGTCAATGACGTTATCCTGGTCGTCAAAGGGCGGACGAGACTGGGCGGTCTGGAGTATTATGGCCGCCTCGTCACCATTTTTGGGAAGCTTCACGTTCAACCGGTCCACCAGGACACCGCCGGCGCCAGCTCCGCAGTTAACCGAAGCTACAAGGTCCGTAGACTCATCTACTGGGTGACGGAGCATGAGCTTGGTCATAGCCTCGCTTAGCAGCTCATAGCCATCCTTTTCCTTCTTGGCGTTTGGG
>CACXIR010000120.1 GCA_902767785.1 Fibrobacter succinogenes
ACCCGCTCGGGATTAGTGTCCCTTCTCGAAATAGGAAGGCTGGATGTAGTTGGCTTCTTGGATCAGGGATGGTTGATGCTTCTCGAAAAGCTTGGCCCACAGGCTCAGGGGGTTGCCCTCGTCGAGAACGGTCTTGATGCCATGGCCAGAGAAAAATTCCGTTAGGCGGGCGTCATCACCGGCGGTGGCATCCACCACGGCGAACTTGGGCTGTCTTGCGCCGAGTTTCGCAAGGACATCTTCGGTGGAATCGAAGGATTCCTGTCCGCAGAGGCGCAAGTACCAGTAATCTTTGCGGGCCTTTACCACGACGGCAGTTGCAGGCATTGATGCCGCGGTCTGGCCGATGGCGAAGCATTCTAAAGCCTCTAGGGTCGATACTCCGTAGAGCTTGCGGGCTCCGCTGAAGCAGATTCCCTGGCAAAAGGCCACGCCGGTCCTGAGACCGCTAAAGGAACCCGGCCCGAGAGTCACCATGACCCGGCCGATATCCTGGAGGGAAATTCCGCTCTGTTCCAGAAGGCAGTCCAGGTTCTTGCTGAGGGTCTCGCCCCGGGCTTCAGGGTCCACGATTTCTTTGTAGAAAGCCTCGTCGCAGCCGTCAGGGGTGCTACCCGCTGCATTGGAGCGGGCCGCTGCGACGGCTATGGAAATCCCCTTCCGGGAGGTATCTACAAAGAGGTCAAAGGACATGGGAGTGTGGGATGTGTAATGTGAAGTGTGTGATGTGGTAATTAGTCATTCCACATTTCACACTACACATTGATTTTACCTTCTGATAGTAAGGCTCTTGTCGATAATCAGGTCGATGAGGCTGGAATAGGTGATGCCGTTGCAGGCCGCCTGTTGTGGGAGCAGAGACGTGGGGGTCATGCCGGGCAGGGTGTTGGTCTCGATGGCCCACAGGTTCTTGTCCTTGTCTATACGCACGTCGGTACGGCTGTAGCCGGCACCGCCCAAGGCGTAGTGGGCGTTCTTCACCAGTTCCTGGATGCGGGCGGTGAGTTCGGGTTCAAATTCCGCAGGGGTCACCTCTTGGCATTCGCCGTTGTATTTGGCTTCATAGTCGAAATACTCGCGGGTGGTCATGCGCATTTCGGTAGGCGGCAGGGGCTTTTCGCCCTCGATGAAGCCGCAGCTGGCCTCTCCGCCAGCGATGAACTTTTCGCAGAGCAGCCGGTCGGTATCCTTGAACAGGTCCGTTGCAATCTTGCCGGCCTCGTCCAAGTCTTTGGCGATGCCGATGCCGATGCTGGAGCCGCCCAGGGGATCCTTGATGACCAGGGGAAATCCCAGTTCGTCGGAAACGCTAACCAGCGTGTCGCCGTTGAAGTCGTGCTTGAAAATCACGCGGTAGGGGGGTGTGGGGACGCCGTTGGCTTTGTAGATTTCTTTGGACTTGATCTTGTCCATGGCAAGGGCGGACGCCAAAAGGCCGCAGCCTGTGTAGGGAATGCCCCAGTTTTCAAGCAGGGCCTGGATGTGTCCGTCTTCGCCCCACTTGCCGTGGAGGGCCAAGAAGGCGATGTCTGCGGAAGGTAGCTCTGAAAGGGCCGGGGATTTCTTGGTGACGGCGGCAGAACCTTCCAGGGAACGGAAGTAGTTGACGGAGAAGTTGTCCTTCTGGTAAGGGGAAAGTTCCCTTGCCGACCAGTGCCAGGTGCCGTCCTTGTCGATTAAAACGGGGTGGATGTTGTATTTTTCGGGGTCCATGGCGCGGACCACGCCGGTGCCGCTTACAACGGAAACGTCGTGTTCCGTGGAGGGGCCACCCATCAGTACTAAAACGCGTAAACGAGGCATTTTAAATCCTTTGATAAATTACAGTAGAAATGTAGATATTTTGCGGGAAAAAGTTTGCTTTTGAACGGAAAATTTTCGCCTTGGTGTATTTTTTTTTCTAGCTTAGAATGCATGGAGAAAATGACAAGGGCATTGACCATTGCGGGCTTTGACGGCAGCGCCGGCGCAGGCCTTGTAGCCGATGTGATGACCATGGCCCATTTCGGGGTCTACGGCGAGGCCGTATGCACTGCCCTGACCGAGCAGAACGAGAACGAGTTTGTGGCGCCGGGCTGGGTTATCTGGGACCGTATCGAGGCACAGTTGGAAACCCTGTTCAAAAGTTATACTTTCAAGTTTGTAAAGATTGGCATGGTGGAAAAGGCCAAGATCCTGCAGAAGATTGTGGATTTTGTGCGTGCCAAGTCTCCGGACGCCTTTATCGTGTGGGACCCGGTGGCCAGTGCCAGTGCGGGTTTCCATTTTCTCCGTGCCGTGGAACAGGACGACTTTGTGCCTATCATGAAGCGGCTGGACTTGGTGACTCCCAATCAGGACGAGTTCGCCATGTTGGGTTTCGGGCTTTCCGCCTCCCGCGGAGAAATCGAGTTGGGCAAGGACTTTGCACTGCTTCTGAAAGGAGGCCATGGCCGTGGGAAAGAGTCCGTAGACACCCTTTGGACCAAGGAAGGCCAATTCAAGTTTTCGTCGCCGCGGGTACCTGGCACAGGCAAGCACGGCACCGGATGCCGCCTGTCTTCGGCAATCCTTGCTAACGTGGCTCTGGGGAAGTCTTTGCCCGATGCCTGCCGCATCGCCAAGGATTACATGGACAAATTCCTGCTGACGGGCGAAGGCCGCCTGGGCGGCTTGCTCTAAATTTTACGCAATATTGGCACTACTTCGTAGCTCACATCGTCTTATGCGATGTTTAGGCTCTGCTCCCTAATGCACTCGATCTCGTTCTTGAGCTCGATGGCCAGGGCGGCAATTTCGGCGCTCTGGCACTTGGTGCCTAGCGTGTTGGCCTCGCGGCCCATTTCCTGAAGGATGAACCCCAGGTTCTTGCCTTGGGCGCCGCCCTTTTTGAGGGCGTCCAGGAACAGCTTGTTGTGGCTGTGAAAACGCGTAATCTCTTCGTGGATGTCCAGCTTGTCGGCCATGATGCAGGCTTCCTGCAGCAGGCGCACGTCGTCGATTTCGCTGTCCTTCATCAGGGTGTCCACGCGCTCCTTGAACTTGACTTTCCAGCTTTCAATGCGTTGCGGGTCTAGCACTTCCACTTTAGCCAGTACGTCTTCCAGGTGGGCAACTCGTTTTGTGAGGTCGGCAGCCAGGTTGGCACCTTCCTTTTCCCGCATGGCGATGACGTCGTCCAGGGCCTTGTCCAGTTCCTTTTTTAGGTGCTTTTCCCAGGCTTCGTTGTCGGCGCCAGCATCGGTGAATTGAAGCACTTCCGGAATGGCCAGGATGTGTTCCAACTTGATGTCGCCGGTAATGCTGTACTTGGCCTGCATGGCCTTGGTGATTTCAACGAACTTGCTTACGGCAGTCTCGTTGTAGCACACGGGAATGTTACCTACGTTGCCGGCCCCGAGGGTAATGGAAAGGTTTACTGACCCGCGGGCAAGCTTGTCTTTGATTTGGGCCTTGAAGTCGTTTTCCAGGTAGGCGAAGTTCTTGGGAATCTTGCTTGAAATTTCAAGAAAACGGCTGTTCACGCTGCGGACTTCGATAACGCAGGCGGTTCCGTTCAGGGTGGATTCGCTTTTGCCGAACCCGGTCATGGAAATGATGGACATGCCTCAATTATAAAAAAAATCCCGAATTTGAATGTATGGTTTTGCAATGATGGTTTATTTTTTCAAATTAAATTGTACTTTTGTTTAAAGGGTACAGTGCTAAAAAGGGGTAAAGCCAATGAAGAAGATGTTGCTTTATGTGTTTGCGGTCTGTTTATTGGGTGCTTGTGATGATACTACGTCTACCGTTGAGTTTCCGCCTGAGTCAGGTTTTCCCAATAAGACAGAGTTGGACTCAACCTTCATTGCCAATAATTCTTCATCGTCTGAATCCGCCGGAAGTCCTGCAGTGTCGAAGCTGTCTAGCAGTGGCGGGGAAGATAGGAGCGAATATGATTCTGAAACGGGAATCCTTAAGGACTTGCGTGACGGCCAAACCTACAAGACTGTTGTGATTGGCGAAGGCGATAATGCTCAGACATGGATGGCTGAGAACTTGAACTTTGCGTATAACATTCCGACGGCTAAATTTGATTCATCTAGTTTTTGCTACGACAATGATCCTAAAAATTGTGAAATCTATGGACGAATATATTTGTGGAGTGCAGCTATGGATAGCGCTGCCGTTTTCAGTGATGCTGGAAAAGGCTGCGGAGGAACTGCAGGAGTTAATTCAAGTGTCCAAGATTGCAATATAAGTGGAGTGTTCCGCAGTGTTTGCCCTAAAGGATGGCATTTGCCCACGAGTGACGAGTGGTTTGAATTGCTTCAAACAATTAATGATTTAACATCGGATAATAAACCTGGTAAATATTTAAAATCTTCAAGTGGTTGGAAGTTGAAGGATGGTGAAGATTATAATGGTGTGGATACATACGGATTTACGGTTTTACCAGCGGGAAATTCGCACGTCGGTTATCTTGGCCGTGGTGGTTTGGAGTCTGAGCGACAAGGTGAAATTTGTTTCTTTTGGAGCGCTGATAAATATGATGCGGGCGCTCCAGGTGTGCAAGGCTTTTATAATGAATCGCATCAAAGCTATTCTGTAGGAGCTATGCCTGTAGGTTGTCATCCTATTCGCTGCTTAATGGACTAGCATATATGAAAAGCCCCGCGACGCCAAGGTCACGGGGCTTTTTTGAATGCCTTTGAGTGATGCTAGATTTTCGAAATCGTCGCAATCACGTGTTCAGCACCGAAGTTTGCAAACCCGAATGCGGTCAGCACCTTGCTCAGGGTGTGCTCGCTCTGGAAGCTGATGTTCTCGATGCGGAAACCTTCCTTTTTGCAGAGGGTATAGAAGTCCTTCACCGTAAGGAGGCGGATATTGGGCGTGTCGTACCACTCGTAGGGCAGTTCCTTGGACTTGGGCATGCGACCGTGGAGCATAAGGCTTCCGCGGGTGGTCCAGTGTCCAAAGTTGGGGAAGGTGACGATGGCCTTCTTGGCCACGCGCAACAGTTCGTTCAAAAGGGCCACCGGGTCGCGGATTTCTTGAATCGTACGGTTGATGATGGCGTAGTCGAAACTTCCGTCCTTCAGGTCAGAGATTCCCTTGTCATCCAGGTCACGCTGGATAACCTGCACGTCGTTTTCCAGACAGTCCAAAATTCCCGTAATGTTCTTCTCGATACCGAATCCCGTGGCCTTCTTCTTCTGGAAAAGGTAGCTCAGCAGGTCACCGCTTCCGCAGCCCAGGTCCAGCACATGGCTTCCTTCTTTCACCAGCTTGCCGAGACGCTCGAAGTCGCTTTCGTCATGGAACACGGGGACGGCCTGTGTGCCCTGCTGGGGGATAATCTTTGAATCCAGGAACCGGCCTACGGCCTTGCCCAGCTCGCCGACCTCGATAAGGAATCCGTCGTGGCCGAACTGGGTGTCCAGTTCCAGGCTGGTAACGCTTTTGCCTACGTTCAGCAGGGCGCTGGTAATGCGGCGGCTCTCGTGGGGCGGGAACAGCCAGTCGGTAGAAAGGTTCACGTTCAGCACTTCGGCCTTGATGTCCTTGAAGGCGTTCTCGATGCTGCCGTATTCCGTTTCCAAATCAAAGGCGTCGGTAGCGTGGGCGATGTGCAGGTAGCTGTTGGCGTCAAAGCGGTCCACGAACTTTTTGCCCTGGTAGCGCAGGTAGCTTTCGATAGGCAGGTTCAGGTCGAAGGGCGTGCTGTAGGTAACAGCGTGGCTCTTGTTCTCCTGGGCCTGGGCACGCTTGAACTTCTGCTCCATGCCGATGGCACTGAGGTAGGTGATGTGGGCCAGCTTGCGGGCGTTGGCAAGTCCTATATCGGGCTTGTTCGCCTTGTCGTAGTAGTCTCCGCCGTTGAAATCCGGGTCTTGAGTAATCACGTCGCGGGCTACCACTTCGAAACCCAGCGCCTGGCTGGAGAATCGGGGCGAGCTGGCGATAATCACCACCCGCTTCACTTGTTCGGGGTAGTAGATGGCCCATTTCATGGCCTGGAAACCGCCCATGGAGCCGCCCAGAACGCAGTAGAATTCCTT
>CACXIR010000121.1 GCA_902767785.1 Fibrobacter succinogenes
TTTCCACCTGCAGGGCGTCAGCAATGTTTTTACGGGTGATTTCCCGTAGTTCGTAGTTTGCGTAGGTGCGGTTGAATCTGGAAATGTGGTTCCGTTTTTTGCGGTAGGTGGTTCCGGGCAGGTTTGCTAGGCTTTCTGCAGAATAGAGGTAGTCGCTGTCACCGCGGTTCTCCGCAAAACGGATGGCGGCACCGTTTGCTATAGTTTCCTCGCCGAAATAATCCCGCAGCATTTGTGCCCGAGGCTCGTCCACAAGGCTAAATTCCAGAGGGCGGCCCGATTCACGTGCATCTTTTGCAATGAGTTCGAGGGCCGCTTGGCAGTCCCCTGCCCCCAGCGGGAAGGCGTAACCCTTGCGGCTCCCCTGCCCGTTATAGTAACGGAACAGGAACCCTTGTTGCAGGGCTATTTGCGTGCCGTATTTTTTGCGGAGCAGGTAGATGTTTGCAAAAGAGGCGTCGCTGGCCATATAGCCCGCTTCGACGACCGCATTTGTCACGGCAATCCTGTCTGAAATTTCTGGCGGGCGGAAAGAAATCATACTTACAAATTATAAAAAGATTTTAGCCTGCGTCTTGCTGAAGCCTGGGTATCATTTCTGCGGCCCAATCCTCAAAATCATCGGATTCAATGTGGTTGCGAGCCTGTTGCATTAGGTGCAGGTAGAAATGTAGGTTGTGTATGGTGGAGAGGGTCCAGCCCAGGGGTTCCTTGACTTTGAACAAATGACGCAAGTAGGAACGGCTATAGTTGCGGCAGCAGTGGCAGTCACATTCAGGGTCAAGAGGGCGACTATCATCGGCAAATGTGGCGTTCTTGTAGCGTAGCACGCCTCTGCTGGTATAAACGAGGCCGTCTTGTGCGTTTTTGGCAGGCAAAATGCAGTCGAACATGTCGACTCCGCGGGAAATAAGGGAAAGCAGGTTCCATGGCGTCCCCACTCCCATCACGTAGCGGGCATGGTCCATAGGAAGGCTGTCTGTGCAAAAATCCGCTATCTCGTACATAGTCTCTACAGGTTCACCTACGGAAAGTCCGCCCATGGCATAGCCGTCGGGAGAAAGTTCCTTGAGTGCGTCAATGGACTTTTTGCGGAGTTCCTTGTGCATACCCCCTTGGACAATTCCAAAGAAATACTGCGGGTAATCGTGGACCGGCGGATTGTCGCGTAACCAATCCATGGCACGCTTTGTCCAGGCTAGCGTGTAGTCCAGCGACTGGGAGGCCTCTTCTACAGTGCTGGGGTAAGGTGTACATTCATCGAATGCCATAATAATATCGGCCCCGATTTCACGCTGGGCCTTCATGACCGATTCTGGAGTGAACTTGTGGTGGGAACCGTCCAGCAAACTTTGAAATTCAACGCCATCTTCGGTAATGTGGCGAAAATCCTTGAGACTCCATACTTGGAATCCGCCACTGTCGGTAAGGACAGGGCCATTCCAGCCCATAAACTTTTGGACCCCGCCCGCCTTGGCAATCAAGGGTGTTCCAGGGCGCAGGTAGAGGTGGTAGGTGTTTGCCAGGACAATCTGTGCTTCAAGTTCGCGTAGGTCCCGTACTGAAAGGCCCTTCACGCTTGCAAGGGTCCCCACAGGCATAAAAATCGGTGTTTCTATGTCACCATGAGCCGTCCGGAGTTTCCCCCGACGGGCTTTGCTTTTGGAAGAAACCTTTAAAAGTTCGAATAAGTTTCCCGTCACGAATCCTCTTCCCAGATGTGATTGGGAAGTTTTCCGATATCCCGGAAATCCAGCATACCGGAGGTTTCAGAATCCACATTCACCATCTTGGCAAGCGGCTTGCCGGCACGCTCTATGACCACTTCCTCTTTTTGCAAGGACACCTGGTTCAAGAGGTTGCCAAAATTCTGCCTCGCCTCCATGGCGGTCACGGTCTTGGACATGCAGGTCTCCCCTACTCCGCTTTTTTCTCGGCGTCTATAAGGGCCTTGTCCTGAATCACCAGATCCACACGGCGGTTTTTCTGGCGTCCTTCCTTGGTGTTGTTGTCCGCAACCGGCATAGTCATGCCTAGGCCCTTGGCAGTGAGCCTGGAGGCGTCAATGCCCTGTTCCACCAAGAAGTTCATCACGTTGTCGGCACGCTGTTGGGAAAGCTTCATATTGTGTTCGGCAGAGCCAGTGTTGTCCGTGTTTCCTTCAATGGAGACATTGAACTGCTGGTAAACTGTCAAGATGCCAGCCACCTTGGCAAGGCTGGTTTTCAGGTCTTGCTTCAGTGTGGCCTTGTCCACGTCAAACAAGATGTCGGACATGGAAAGGATAATGCCGCGGGCATCCTTGGAAACCTGGATCAGCTTGGATTGGAGTTCGTTCAGCTTGTCCATGGCTTCTCTCTGGCGGGCTTCTGCCTTGGCACGTTCTTCAGCCAGGGCCTTTTTCTCTGCTTCCAGGGCCAGGCGTTCCGCCTCCAGTTGCTTCTGCAAATCGGCTTCGCGTTCGCTGGCGGCCTTGAGGGCGGCCTCGCGTTCGGCAGCCTCTGCAAGGAACTTTTCGCGGTTTTGCTGCATTTCAGCCTGCAGTTTCTCTTCCTGGTCCTTCATGGCATCCTTGGTCTGGGCAAGCCTCTGGCGTTCTGCTTCCAAGTCTGCCGCAAGGTTGCTCACCTTGCCACTGCGGGCGTTGGCGATTTGTTCTTGAATTGCTTCGATAGAGCGATTGGTGGCGTTACGCTTTTCCCAGTTTTCGGCGATGTGTTTATGACGGTTGGCGATCTCGGCCTCTGCCTTGGCGATTTCCACATACAGCTGGCAGTTTTCACCCAGAGGGCCTACCAAGGTAGACTTGGGATTCTTGGTAACTTCGTTCTTGATGTCGGAGGCCTTTGCCTTGGCTTCCAAAAGGGCTAGTTTTGCATTCAAGGCCTTTGCAGGTAATGTAGCCTCCACTGCCCCGATAGAATCCATGCAGGCCTTGTAGGCCGGGGATTGTTCTGCCTTGGTGGTATCCGGGGCTGGCGTAGGTTGCCCTGCGGCAAAGGCGGCAGAAGCACAAATCAAACCGAAAGCAAGAATTTTAAGGTTCTTCATTACTTGGCCTCCTTGTTTTCGTTGTCCAGGATGTTCTGGTACAGGAGCTTGCGTTCCACGTCGGCACGGAGTTCGTTTTCTACACGGTCGTCTTCGGCCTTCAGGGAATCCTGTTCAGCACGCAAGATAGCCAGGCGGTATTCCAGGCGGCTCGCTTCCAGGGCCATTAGCGTTTCCTGTTCCTTTTTCTGCTTCATGTAGACCTTGGCAGAATCCAGGTGGACGCCTGCACTTTGGGTCAAAGTGGAGTCTGCGGCACCTTCGGCGGCAATGGCTCCGGTACTTTCGGTCTGTTCCATAGAGCGGGACATGGCGTGCTGGTTGACTGCGCAGCCGGCAAAGGCCATCAGGCAGCTCCCCAGTAAAAACATCTTTATTTTCATAGGGTTTCCTTTACGAAAAAAACACATTTATACACCGACAAAATAATAAATTATCTTTGTCAAAGGCAACAGGAAATCAAAAATTGGATCAACCCATAAAATCATATTCTGTGGAGAGTTACTTGACCTCCATCAAGAACACCCTTTCGCGGACCCCGGAAATTTGGGTACATGGTGTCATAACCCAGTTGGTCATTAAGCCCAAGGTGGTTTACCTGAGCATAGCGGATTTTGCCGAAGGGGATGTGAAGCCCGTGGCCACCCTCCCCCTGTATTGCTTTACCGGAAAGTTTGACGCCCTGTGCCAAAAGGCAGAAATGGCAGAAAAGCCCTTTACCCTGCGGGAGCAGATAAAGGTTTGTTTCCAGGTCAAGGCTGACCTGTATGTTACTCTTGGAAAGTTCCAGGCTCAGGTTCTGGACATTGACCCCGTTTATACCATCGGGGAATTGGCCCTCACCCGCCAAGCCATCCTTAAAAAATTGCAAAAAGAGGGCTTACTGGACAAAAACAAGGCATTGGAATTCCCCGACACCCCTATAAACGTGGGGCTGATTACGGGAGAAACCACGGCCGCCTATAAGGATTTTACCACAAGGCTCAAGGAGTCCCCCTTCAATTTCAAAGTCCATACGGAATACGCCAAAATGCAGGGCAACGACACCGAATCCACGGTATTGCAGGCCCTTGAACGCCTGCAGCAAGATAGCGAGATTGACGTCATCTGCATTGTCCGGGGTGGCGGGGCAAAAACCGACCTGAATTACTTTGACAGCGAAGCCCTTTGCCGAGCGGTAGCCAACTGCCCTGTTCCGGTTCTTACGGGAATTGGGCATGAAATCGACAAGAGCTTACTGGACGAAGTGGCGTACCTTTCTTGCATAACGCCAACGGACTGCGCCAAGCGCCTTGTGGAGCGGGTTCAGGAAAGCTGGCAGGCCATGACGTCCCTTATGGAAGACATTGGCGGCGGTGCAAAGGAGCTTCTTGCGAGTTCTCGCGAAAACCTTGCAAGTGCAGGCCATTCCTTGCAGAGGAACGTCACTGCACGCATTCAGAAAGAGAAATCGGACATTGCCGTCAAGGGAACATCTCTTTCCAAAGAAGTCCGCTTTATCCTGAAAAGCGAGTTTCAGCGGGCAGAAAGGAACACTGAGGGCCTACATCAAGGCTCCCGCAAGATTCTGGAATTGGAAAAGGCCAAGTTCCAGATGGCGGAAATGCGGGTGAAAAACGCCAGTCCGGAAACCGTCCTTAAAAAAGGCTATTCCTTTACGCTGGACAAAAACGGCAAATTCATCAAGAGCAAGAGCCAGGTCCACCCTGGGGACCTCATTACCACACGCCTTGCCGATGGTTCTGTAGAATCCGTGGTGCAATAAAAAGTACATAGAGCCGTACCTTTTGCAGAAGTTCGTAATGACAGAAAAGTCCCGCAGTGATGCGGGACTTTCTATAGGCGATTCCCGCTCTGTGGCGGGAATGACAATGTGTGTTAGCGGCTAGCGCTTCTTACCCTTCTTGCCCTTCTTATTTTTCTTGTCCTTCTTGTTGGACTTCTTGTCGTCGTCGTCCTTGGGTTCGTCCTTCTTCTTTGCAGCCGGCTCGTCAGAAGCACGCAGGTCCTTCATCTTGAAGGTCACGTTGATTTCTGCCGTTTCGGGCTTGGAGTAGAGTCCACCCGGATCCTTGATCTTGTAGGTGAATTCGTCAAGACCGGAGAATCCCTTGTTGGGCGTGTAGGTGAAGGAACCATCCCTTTCGTTCAGGTCGATCTTACCGTTGTGGGGCTTCTGCACCAGCTGGGCAGAAACGGGCTTCTCGTTATCCGGGTCACTTGCACCAGACAGGAGGCCTTCGGAGGCAGATACCTTCAAGGTTTCGCCTTCCTTGGTCACGTAGGTCTGGGCACGGGCCTTGGGAGCGTCGTTTACCGCAGTCACCGTGAAGGTGGCGGTCCTGCTGGCCTTTGCACCATCGGGGTCGGTCACCGTGAAGGTAATGCGTTCGGGCTTGCCGGCCCAGTCTTCATGGGGCTGGGAAACGGTGACGGTCTTCTTGAACTTGTCGTACTTCACATCCAGGTACTTGTTGCCGGTGAAGGTCCACTTCAGTTCGTCGAAGCGGTGGTAATTGGCCGGATCGGAAAAGATGCGCCACTTTAAAACTTCCCCCGCGGCCAGGAATTCGCGCATCTGCGTGGCGGAAATATCCACCGTCTTGGGCACGTAGAGTTCGCTGATGGCGGGGTTGTCGTCGAACCAGCTGATCCGGCGTTCCTCGCGCCCCGTCACGAACAGTTCCGGAGCCTTCCCCAGCGCGGCTTCGGCGGCAGAGTAAACGTAATTGCCCCAGGCGGGCACGTTGCCCACGCCCAGATCCGGCAGCGGCGCTATTATAAGCCGGCCCCGCTCCGTTTCACGTCTGAATATCTCCGCGATCACGTCCCGGCGCGTGTCGTAAGACAGCGGATTTTTCGCGGTGCCCGCCTCCTGTGACGAACCGATCAGCACCAGCACGCGCTCGCACA
>CACXIR010000122.1 GCA_902767785.1 Fibrobacter succinogenes
ATAAAGAAGGGAGACACGCGGTTAGGACCGCGGGTTCCCCAGGTCACAGCGTTTTCGGTATAGCAGTTCATGCCGCCGATGCCCGCACCGATAATCACGCCAGAACGGGAAGGGTCTTCGGCCTTGGGGTCAATCCCCGCGTTGGCCAGGGCCTTGTAGGCGGAATAGACGGCATACTGGATGCACTTGGAAAAACGGGACTGGTCGCGGGCGCTAAAGAACTCGGAGCCGTCAAATTCCTTCACGGCGGCGGCAATCTTGATGGGGCATGCGCTTACGTCAAAGCGGTCAATGGTGGCAATGCCGGACTTTCCCTGCAAAAGATTATCCCAAAGGATATCGGGGGTGTTGCCAAGGGCCGAAACGCAGCCCATACCAGTGATTACGACTTCTTCCATAATTGCTCCTATTGGTGTAACAAATTAACGCGGGCTAATATAGAAAATAAAAAACTTACAATAAGCATTTTTATTTATCATTACAGGGCGAATCGCGGCCTTGAAAGGCCTTGAAAGGCCCCAAAGAAACCCTGTCACAAAATCGTGATGAAATAATAAACTAGATTTCCGCCCGATATGGCAAAGATTAAAAGCGCACCGAACTTGGTGTGGATGGATTTAGAGATGTCGGGGCTGTACCCCGAAAAAGACGTGATACTGGAAGTGGCCACCATCGTGACCGACCCGGACCTGAACGTATTGGCCGAAGGCCCGGTACTGGCCATCTACCAAACGGAAAACATTTTTAACGGCATGGACGAGTGGAACTCCAAGCACCACAAGCAAAGCGGGCTCATCGACCGTTGCCGCAAGTCCCGGTTTTCCATTGCCGACGCCGACCAGATGACCCTGGACTTTATCAAGCCCTTTACGCAAGAACGCATGAACGTGCTCTGCGGAAACTCCATCACGCAGGACCGCAGGTTCATGTACAAGTACATGCCCAAGGTAACCGGCTGGCTCAACTACCGCAACGTGGACGTGAGTTCCATCAAAGAGCTCACCTTCCGCTGGTACCCGAACCTGCCCGAATTCAAGAAGCAAGAGAAGCACCAGGCCCTGGACGACATCCGGGAAAGCATCGCAGAACTGGCCTACTACCGCAAGACGATTTTCAAGGAAAAACTGTAAGACATGCCCATAGAACCACTGCCATACGCCCAACGGCTCCGCAACCGCATTATCGCCCTTGGTATCTTTGCCGCGCTCTGCTTCATGATAGGTTCCTGCATTTTTGGCGGCGACAAGAAAGAGGAAGTTGCAAAGCTCCCCGAAGCGCCGGAGGCACCCATCGCCGCCACGGATTCGGGAGCACTGGACTTGGAAACTGAAATGGCGGAAGGGGATGATTCCCTGGCTGCCGTGCCGGGTGGCTTGGAAAATAACGCCGCGACGAACGCCTTAGAGAACGGCACTGCGCAGGGCCAGCTGCAGGGCGGGCAACGCCAAGAGGATTTGGCAAACACGCAAGCAACGGTGACCGCGGCAGTCACTCCCGAAAACCCGCCGGAAATCGAAGTCATCGACTCCACCCACATCAAGGCGCAGAAGAACGTCTTTTTGGCCGAAAAAATCGACAACATGCTCCGCCGTTTCAAGCCCATGTACGGCGTCATCTTGGTGGTGGACGTGCAGACCAACGAGATTATCGCCTGGGGCGAACGCAAAGACGAAAAGGTCCAGAGCACGCCGGACTTTTTCGTGAAGAACACCTTCCCCGCGGCCTCCCTGGCAAAGACCATCACCATCGCCGCCGCCATGGACAGCAAGCGCTACTCCCTGAACACCCCCATTCCCATGATTGGCGCACACCACACGCTGTACAAGAACCAGCTGCGGGTCAAGGAAAACTATACGGGACCCACTATAGAACTGCAGGACGCCTACGCCAAGTCCGCAAACCCGCCCCTGGCGCTCATCGGGCTGAACCTTGGTGCAGGCAAGCTGAAAGACGCCGCAAAAAAGCTGGGCTACAACTTGAACTTCCCCAGCGGGATTCCCGGACGGTCCAGCTACACGCCGCCAGACAGCGGCTACGGCCTTGCGGAAGTGAGCTGCGGGTTCACGGAATCCACCACCCTGACGCCCCTGCTGGCGGCGGCGCAGGTGCGGGCTATTCTGGCAAAAAAGCCTCTTGAAATTCCGTGGGCGGCAAACCTCGCTCCCTTTGCTCCCAAGAACCGCATTGCACTGGACGTTGGCAGCTTTAGCGAGAACACCTATTACGGCCTTCGCGAGGCCATGATACGTTCCATTACCGCGGGGACTGCCAAAAAGCAGATTTCCACTCGCAACATGGCCCGCAAAAACTACGAGAACCTGTACATTGGCGGCAAGACCGGCTCCCTGGACGGGCGCGACCCCTACGGACGCTACGAGTGGTTCAAGGGCTTTGCGCAATCCAAGAGCGACCCCAAGAAGGCCATAGTCGTGGTAATCTTGCAGATTCACGACCTGCAGAAGGTGCGCAGCCAGCCTGCGACGCAGGTGGCGGCCATGATCATGAACTACTGGGCTCACCAGAATTTGAATTTGAAGAAAGGAAAATAACATGGACTTGTCTTGGTGGAACCTGATTCCCACTTATTTTGACGGAACCGCAATCACCATAGGGAGTTTTCCTGTGCGTTGGTACGGCATCATGTACATTTTCGCCTTTGTCACGGGCTACATGACCCTCAACTACATCAACAAGAAGGAAAAGCTGGGCTACACCAAGGAACAGTTCGACAGCCTGTTCACCTGGATTATCACAGGCATCATCATCGGCGCACGATTGGGCTACGTGTTCTTCTACAAGGCAGATTACTACTTGGCGAACCCCACCGAAATCATCTTGCCCATGACCCACGACGCCACGGGCGCCCACTTCGCGGGCATCTCTGGCATGAGCTACCACGGCGGGCTAATACTGGGTACCATCTTCACCATCATCGGCATCAAGCGCAACAAGCTGGACCTGTGGAAAACATTGAACCTGTGTTTTCTCTTGGCTCCTCTTGCCTACACCTGGGGCCGCTACGGCAATTTTATCAACGGGGAACTCTTTGGCGAAGTGACTACCAGCCCCATCGGCATGTGGTTCCCGCTGGCAAAAGACAGCCTGGTGACCCCGCCGGTGCTGCACCACCCCAGCCAGCTATACGAGATGGTTTTCGAAGGCGTTCTTTTGTTCGTAGCGCTGTACAACCTGCGTCGCATTCCTATTCTCTACGACAAGATGCCATGCCTGTACCTGATGGGCTACGGCGTCGCCAGGTTCTTCATCGAGTTCTTCCGCATGCCCGACGCCCACATTGGACGCGCGGACCTGTTCGGCATGAGCCGCGGCCAGACCCTGTGCAGCCTCATGATTTTGACCGGCCTTATCTGGCTCATCGTGCTGATCGTAAAGCAGAAGAAAGCTGCGAAGACTGCACCTCCGGCGTCATTCTGAGCCGCTCCCCCGTCGTCATTCTGAGCCCGTAGGGCGAAGAATCCAGTCCCGAATTTTTTCCATCATCCACTGGTCTTTCGCAACACGCTTTTTGTACTTTCCCAACCCATGGAAAACAAAAGCTACACATACATCCTCTTCAGCCAAAGAAATGGTACTTTGTACGTAGGCGTCACCAATGACTTGAAAAGACGCATAACGGAACACAAGAAAAAAATGATTCCCGGATTCACTCAAAGATTCGGCGTTGACAAACTTGGTTATTTCGAAGAACACAACAACATTCGCCTTGCCATCCAGCGGGAAAAGGAATTGAAGGGATGGAACAGGAAAAGAAAGTTAGCCCTGCTAGAGGGATTTAACCCTCAGTGGAAAGACCTGTTTTTTGAATTGCAATAACGTTTTGGGTGGCGGGTATGTTCCGCGGGTCTGGATCCTTCGAGGCTTCGCCTCTCAGGATGACGCTACGTCACCCCGTAAAATTTTCCTTTACAAGGCATTTTTTGCCCTGCATCTCCGTCTTATACAGAGGACACCCTGAAAACGGAGGTATGATTAAATTTATTTATTGACAAATAAATAAATTTATTGTATTTTAATCTATGAAGTTTAAAGAAATATGCGATTATGCCAAGGAAAGAGGTTGGAAACTAGGGCGAATCAGCGGTGACCATCACATTTTCGTGAAGCAAGGCAAACGCCCTGTTCCGATACAGAGAAACAAGCACGAGATAGAAGGAGTCTATCTCAAGAGAATCTTGAAACAATTTGATCAATAGAGGCAAACCATGAATTACGCTGCAAGAATTGAGAAAGACAAAGACATGGGTTTCGTGGTTTCCTTCCCTGACCTGCCCAACGTGAACGCCTTCGGCGACACGCAAGAGGAGGCTCTCAGGCAAGCGAAGGACGCCCTTGACGGTGCCATGGAATGCGACTTGGATCTCGGCAACACCATGATTTTACCCAAAACCATGCCCGATTCCGACAAGGGACTTTATGCGGTCGAACTTTCCCCGCGAATCGAAATTGCATACAAACTTTTTGAGGCCCGCAGGGGGCAAAAGAAAAGCGATGTGGCAAGGCGGGCAAACATAACCCCGCAAGCCTACCAGCGCTTTGAAACACCCAAGGGATCACCGTCTGTCGAGACGCTCTACAAGCTAGCCCATGCCCTCGGCAAGCAACTCGTGGTAGAGTTCGTGTAGCCATTAAAACAGAGTTTGGCAAATGTGTAATTTACACCTATAAACTTGTAATTCCTGTGTTTTTTATGTATATTTCACATAAAAGCACAAACAATTATCACATAATCGAGGTAAAAAATGGCCAACCTGACAATCACACTGGACGATGAAGATAAAAAAGGCATTGCCGATTTCTGCGAAAAAGTCGGGATGACCATTTCCGGACTCTACAACGTGTTCACCAAACAGGTCCTACGCGAGGGAAAAATCCCCTTCGAAATAGGCATTGACCGCCCGAACCACGAAACCATCAAGGCCATGAAAGAAGGCGACAAGCTCATCGAGAAATACAGGAAGAACCCGTCTTCGATAAAGACCTATAACACCGTCAACGACATCATGAGAGCAATGCTCAAGTGATTGACTTTCCCAAACAAAACACAAAATACACCATGAGTTTTACTTCTGCCATGCGGAAGGACTTAAAGCGTGCACAAAAACGCGGTTATGACATGTCAGAAATATCCGACATTATTTTAAAGCTCGCCAATGACGAACCGCTAGGGGAACATCTTCACGATCATGCTCTCAGCGGGAAATGGACAGGGCACCGCGAACTGCACATACGCCCCGACTGGCTACTAATTTATCAGAAGAAAGACGACATCCTTATTCTTGAACTGACCCGCACGGGAACACACGCAGACTTGTTCAAGCTGTAGTTACTGGTGTTCGTTGGTGGCTTTCGTAAGGGTTGCACGCACGCGTGCTAGCCCCGTTGCCTACCGCCGATGGCGGTTGGCAACCTAGTCCTGGCGCTACTGCGTAGCGCGGACCACTGCGTCTCGGTCATGGAAATGAGCGCACTCATTTCCTTGACGCTCGACTTGCTAGTCCTTGAGACAACGAACAGAAAACCCGAGGTTATTGTCGTTGTAGCTCAGGTTCGCAAGGTCGCCGTCGTAGGTCAAAAGCATGTAGTACGCGTAGTAGCCATCGTACTCGGAAGAACTCCAGAAGATCGCGTTGTTGCCCTCGTCGTAGTAACCCCCATTGCCGTTCCTGCAGCCGGCAGGAAGCGCCGAAAACCCGAAGGCATCCTCGTTGGGAATGTCGCTATACGCCGTCCAGCCAGTCTGGGACTTCAGCTTGGAACCCGCCGTAAAAGAGCCTCCCACCGCCGTGAACAGGGCTTCCCATTCATCATGGCTTGGCAGGTGCCAGCCCTCGGGGCAGACGCCACGGACCGTACCGCTGAGCCCACAGGTATAGCCGTAGCCGCATTCATTCTCAGGTTTCGCTACTGCCGCGGCCCACTTGTACAGACGACCGTAA
>CACXIR010000123.1 GCA_902767785.1 Fibrobacter succinogenes
TTTTCGCCGCCGTTCACTAGCCACCAGCCGTGGGCTAAGATGTGCTGCGGAAGCGGAATGTCCAAAGCCATAAGCATGGTGGGCCAATAGACACAGTGGGTAGTCAGAATATCCTTACCAATCAAGTGGTAAGTAGCAGGCCAGATGGGGGTTCCATCGGCATAGGTCTTGTGGAAGGCGGTTGAGGCACTCACATAGTTGATAAGTGCGTCAAACCACACGTAGGTCACATAGTCGGGATCAAAGGGCAGAGGAATTCCCCAGCTAAGGCGGATCTTGGGGCGGCTGATACACAGGTCGTTCAGCGGCTGGCGAAGGAATCCGCGGATTTCGTTCCAACGGTAGTCCGGCACAATCCAATCCTTGTGGCTTTCAAGGAAATCGATCAGCTTCTGCTGGTAAGAACCCATCTTGAAGAAGTAGTTCTTTTCCTTGAGCCATTCCACCGGTCGGTGGCTGATAGGGTCGCACTTGTTCTCGTCCAGTTCGTCTTCAGTAAAGAACCGTTCCTCGCCGACGGAGTACCAACCCTCGTATTCTTTGGAATAGATTTCGCCCTTGTCCCAGAGCTTCTGCAGGCATTCCTGCACAAAAGCCTTGTGTTCGGGCATGGTGGTGCGGATAAAAAAGTCGTTGCAGATGCCCATCTTCTTCCACAGGTCTTCAAAACGATGGTAGTATTCGTCCACATGGTCCTGCGGGGTCACGCCGCGCTTGTCGGCGGCACGCTGCACCTTCTGGCCGTGTTCATCGGTACCGGTCAAAAAGAAGGTCTGGTAACCCAGAATCTTGTGAAAGCGGGTGAGGATATCCGACAGCACAGTGGTGTAGGAATGCCCGATGTGGGGGGCGTCATTCACGTAGTAAATGGGGGTAGTAACGTAAAAATTCTTCATGGGCGCAAATTTAGAAAAATTATATTGAAAAGGCAAAACGAAGGAGTCCTTTATGTCTTTTATGGATTTAGCCAAGAACCGCTACAGTTGCCGTGCCTTCAGCGGCAAAAACGTGGAGCCAGAAAAACTGCAGCAAGTGCTTGAAGCAGGCCGCCTAAGCCCTACGGCGGTGAACGCACAACCTGTTTTCGTTAAGGTTATCAAATCCGCAGAAAACCTGGAAAAGATTCGTAGTATTACACGTATGGCCTACAATGCTCCTGTGGTGCTGATGGTTTGTTACGACGAATCCAGGTGCTATACTGCCGAAAAGTATAACGACAACTTCCAGAGTGGAATCATGGATTCAAGCATTATCACTACTTCCATGATGATGCAGGCTACCGATCTTGGTCTTGCCACCCTCTGGGCCCGGGGGTTCAACGCCTCCGAAATTGAAAAGGCTTTTAAATTTCCAAGCAATGAAAAACTAGCTTGCCTCTTGGACATCGGCTATGCCGACCCCGAGAATGGCGGCCCTTCGCCCAGACACCCTGTGCGCAAAAGCATGGAAGAGTTTGCTAGCGAAGTGTAATCTTCTTAACCCATACAGAAAAGCCCCGGACTTTGGATCCGGGGCCTTTTAAGTTCAGGGAGTTCCCCGCTCGGAGGCGGGGATGACAACTTAGGGATTAGCCATTCACCTGCGGAAGCTGGGCGAGGCTCTTGGCGATGTCTTCATCTGTGGGGATGTAGTCGCTCATTTCGCCGTCGTTGAACTTCTGGTAGGCAACCATGTCGAAGTAACCCGTACCGGTGAGGCCGAACACGATGTTCTTGGCCTGGCCAGATTCCTTGCACTTGAGGGCTTCGTCGATGGTGGCGCGGATGGCGTGGCTGGATTCCGGAGCCGGGAGGATGCCTTCGGTCTGGGCGAAGAGCTTGGCGGCTTCGAACACCTTGGTCTGTTCCACAGACGTTGCGCGCATCAGGCCCTGATCGTAGAGTTCAGAGAGGATGCTGCTCATGCCGTGGTAGCGCAGGCCACCGGCGTGGTTGGCAGACGGGATGAAGCTGGAGCCAAGCGTGTACATTTTGGCCAGCGGGCAAACCTTACCGGTATCGCAGAAGTCGTAGGCGTACTTACCGCGAGTGAAGCTCGGGCAGCTTGCCGGTTCCACAGCGAGAATATCGTAGTCGGCTTCGCCACGGAGCTTTTCACCGATGAATGGGCTCACGAGACCGCCGAGGTTAGAACCACCGCCAGCGCAACCGATGATAAGGTCGGCCTTCACGCCGAGCTTGTCGAGAGCGGCCTTGGTTTCGAGACCGATCACAGACTGGTGGAGGAGCACCTGGTTCAGCACGGAACCGAGAACGTAGCGGTAACCCGGCTGCTTCACAGCGGCTTCCACAGCTTCAGAAATGGCGCAACCGAGGCTTCCGGTGGTGCCCGGGAATTCGGCGTTGATCTTCTTACCGATTTCGGTGTTCATGGAAGGAGACGGAGTCACAGAGGCACCGTAGGTGCGCATGACTTCGCGGCGGAACGGCTTCTGTTCGTAAGAAACCTTCACCATGTAAACCTGGCAGTCCAGTCCGAAGAAGGCACTAGACATCGAAAGAGCTGTACCCCACTGGCCTGCACCCGTTTCGGTCGTCACGCCCTTGAGGCCCTGCTTCTTGGCGTAGTAGGCCTGAGCGATGGCAGAGTTAAGCTTGTGAGAACCCGAAGTGTTGTTGCCTTCGAACTTGTAGTAGATGTGGGCCGGAGTACCGAGGGCCTGTTCGAGGAAGTAGGCGCGAACGAGCGGGGAGGGACGATACATCTTGTAGAACGTGCGGATGTCTTCCGGAATCTCAATAAACGGAGTTTCATTATCGAGTTCCTGCTTGATGAGTTCGTCGCAGAAAACCGGCTGCAGGTCTTCGAAAGTCACCGGCTTGCCGGTTCCCGGGTTCAGGAGCGGAGCGGGCTTCTTCTTCATGTCGGCACGGACGTTGTACCATGCCTTCGGGAGTTCGTCTTCTTTAAGGTAAGTCTTGACCTGACCGTCGAGCTTGAGAGAGTTTCTCATTTTTGTTCCTTTGTTTGTGGTCCATGACCAAATTTAAGCCTGCACAATATATTTAATCGGCAAATCCCTGGCAAATGAGTAGGGGAGGAAACCATGCAAAAAAGGCCGCCAAAAAACACGGCGACCTTTACATACATCGTTTTTGCAAAAAGTGTAAAGCCTAGTTGTGGCTGAACATGTATTTGCTCTTGTAATAGGTCTTCATCTCTTCTGTGCTACGGAAGGCCCCTGTACGCAGAGCAGAACGGACTTCGGGGTCGGAGCGCACCATCTTGGTGATTTCGGCGTCAATGTCCTTGAAGAACAGGTCGTTGCTGGCCATGTCCACGTGATCTTGGCTGTAGTCCGAATGGTAACGGCGTTCCAGCAACTGGAACAGTTCGGTCTGGCAGGCATTCTCAGGAGGTTCACGCTTGGCTACAGGCAGGTAGCACTTTTGGATGTATTCCTTTTTCATGGAAATGATCATCCGATCGATGGCGGGAATGTTGTGGTCTTCGTCGTGGTCGGCCAATTCCGTACTGGGGGTCCTAACGGAAGAACACCCAACGAGGAGTGCGGAAATTGCAAGGAACAGGAACCACGAGATTTTTTTCATTTTTTCTCCCTTTTTTGACCATTTTATTCTTATGACACAAAGATATCTTATTGGTGGAGAAATTGTAGGCCTAGTATGTAATAAAAAAGCAATAAAAGAAAAATAAAAGTTTTAATCGATGCTTTTTGAAAGAAATCAGAGTGACGCAGGTCACATTCGCCAGAACGGGTACTACCTGGACAGCGTCGGCTTGAAGCGGTAATACCATTTTATGGGATCAATTACCTTGTACTTGATATTGCCTATTCGTTTGTCGCCATTGGGGTCGATTAGCCCTGTAACGATGTGTGCATGTGGCCCCGTAGTATGTCCCGTTACTCCCACGGTGGCAATGGGGTCGCCCTGCATCACTTCCTGTCCATCCAAGTACAAAAGCTGGTCGCAATGCATGAACAGCACCACGTCTTTTTCCCGGACAAGTCCAATGATAATTCCACCGCGTTCGTCTTTGCTAGTCCAGGCCTTGGCTGCAAAGGGTGCGAGGATTCTGGCACCCTGACGGCTTGCCACGTCTATGCCATTGTGCTGCCTAAATTCCTTAGTTGCCTTCTCGTGATAGAATTCAGTGAGGTAGGCTATGGAGTCAGAAACAACGGATGTCCAATATTTCCACGCATTCCCTATTGAATCAGAAGCGCTCGCTTCCATATACTCTGGCTTCGAAAACTTAACCACAGTTCCTTCAGGCGGGATATTCCGGTCATTCAATAGGCCAAGGTCTTCGGGGTAACCGTTTTCCTTTAAGGTCTCCTGCACATACTCCTTGACCATGCTCTCGTCGGTAATCAGCGACTTGAAACGTCCTATGGCATAGCGTGCTATACGCTGCATAGATTCCTTTCCGTCAAAGGTGTACTCAAAAGAAGGTGCCATGGAGAGCCGATCTCGTTCCAAGGCCCGTTCCCGTACGTGCGAAACCCCGACATCCAAGTTGGAAGGTATAAGGAAAGGTATCGCCACAACCACAAGGATGAACAGAGGGTAAAGGTTTCTGAAAATTCTTAAAAAACCATCTAGGGGGTTCTTGTCCAGAATTCCCGCCTTCACTAAAAGTTTCAGTGCATTGGCGAACTTTTCTGGCTTGCGAGTCCAATCACATTTGCGGATTTCTCGACATCGGGAATAGCTACGTTTTACCGCCTCGTATGCATTCCTGAACTTCTTTTTATTGGGAAGGTCCTTGAACAGCCACACTAAAGAAGGATTCCTCAAAAAAGGATTATCTTCCAGATATGCAGAGGCTTGTTCCAGATTGTTCCCTGCAATGACGGTGAATTTTGCAATGGAAGCAATCCTTTGGAACTGGGGCTGGCTCAAATCGTCGGGCAAAATAGCAAAGATGTAGGGTACCGCATCCCTGATGGATTCCATGTTCCGATAAAAGGTGCGAAAGTGCTGTTCGGTTTCTGTAGGTAGTTCCTGATTCAGCCTAAAAACCAATCCTTCCTTGGAATTCCGGACGAATTCGATTTCTTCGTTGGTAAGGCTACGCTTGAAGAAGGTTTTCAGGTGGTTGCCCGGTTGTAACGACTTATGGGAAAAATCGAATACAACAAAAGAAGCGCCGCCATTCATGGCCTGCGCTACCTTGTTTACGGATTCAAAATCGACTTCGTCGCCAGGAAAGGCGAACAGTCCCAAGCCACCTTGCTTGCACAGGTAGTTCAGGACCCTAGTCAGCATACGCCATTAAGCCTTGGCACTGCCTCTGGGGTAGGAAAAGCCAGCGGGAGGAGCAGTGACGAACTTATCGATTTGGAGACGAATCTCTTCGGAAGAGGAACCAGGATTGAAATAGATTTCCTGGTTGCGGTTCTGGCTGCGACCCTTCAGGGGTTCGTTGCGACGGCCACGGGAAACGATAGCCATGGGCAGAACTTCCAAGGAGGGGAGGAGGCCAAAGTAGCGGAACAGGCTGAAGTTCTTCTGCCAGGTGGTCCTTTCGGCCAAAATGGCGAATGCTCCATCCACGACAGCCTTGGACTGAAGGAGTTCGTCGGAAGTGACGGTCACCAGTTCGTGGTTGGAGGGAAAATTGTTGACGAAATTGGCGAAATCGCCTTTCAGATAATTGGCATCGCAAAGGAATACGAACTTCATACTACCTTACCATGGGGTTGATTGATTTATAAACGTGGCGAATTTAGCAAAAAAAAAGATTTTTGTCATTGTGGCGTGCAGGTGAACTCCATACCGGATATTGGTGGACATGTTTATAACTCCTTGAATATCAATGAGTTACATTTTTTCTGAAGTATCATGCCTTGACCAAAATGGCATTTTTCTCACTAAAAAGCCATTTTTTCGTGAAAAAACGGCAAAAAAACCATTGTCTATTCCCCGCAGG
>CACXIR010000124.1 GCA_902767785.1 Fibrobacter succinogenes
AGTTCGGTAATCACCCAGTTGGCCAAGACCTTGCCGTTCTTGCAGTTCTTCGCGGCGGTGTCGTACCATTCGCTCACGTCGCGGTCTTCGGTCAGCACCATGGCGTCGTATTCGGAAACACCGAAGTCGTCCATGAAGCGCTTGCGGCGGGCATCCGGCAGTTCCGGAAGCGTACGGCGGATTTCTTCCACAAAGGCCGGGTCGGTCACGAGGCGGACCATGTCCGGTTCCGGGAAGTACTTATAGTCGTGGGCGTCTTCCTTGGAGCGTATGACGATGGTCTTGTCCGCGTTGGGATCGTAACGCTTGGTGCACTGCTCCACTTCCTTGCCGGCATCGAGGGTCGAGGCCTGCAGGTTCATTTCGCAGTAGAGAGCCTTTTCGAGGTTCGTAAAGCTGTTCAGGTTCTTGATTTCGGCGCGGATACCAAAAGGCGCGTCTTCGCTGGCACGGAGAGAAATGTTGCCGTCGCAGCGCATGTTGCCGTTTTCCATGTTGGCGTTGGAAACGCGGGTGTATTCCAGCGTCTGCTTGATCTTCTTGAGAACGAGAACGGCTTCTTCGGGGCTACGGATATCCGGTTCGGTCACGATTTCGCAGAGCGGTGTGCCGCAGCGGTTCGCGTCGAAGTGGGAATCGGTGGGGCTCATGTCGTGGATGAGCTTACCGGCGTCTTCTTCCATGTGGATACGGGTAATGCCCACACGCTTCTTGGTACCATCTTCCTTGACGATTTCGAGCCAGCCGTTCTTGCAAATCGGGTGGTCGTACACCGGAAGTCCGCCAGTCTGGGTAATCTGGTAGCCCTTCGGCAGGTCCGGGTAGAAGTAGTTCTTGCGGGTCCACATGGCGTTCAGGTCGATTTCGCAGTTCAGGGCTAGCCCTAAGCGAATGGCGTATTCCACCGCCTTCTTGTTGGGCACGGGCATGGCACCCGGCATACCGAGGCAAACAGGGCAAACGTGCTTGTTGGGGGTCGTATTCACTTCGATTTCGCAACCGCAAAACATCTTGGTCTTGGTTGCGAGCTGGCAGTGGATTTCAAGACCGATAACAGGACAATAGTTGGACATAAAAACTCCGTAATTTCGGAGGGAAAGATAGAAAAAATAAGGATTTACGCCCTAAATCTCATCCGCAGTAACAACGGAAATGTCCGTCGCATCGCGGAAAGAGGCACATTCGCTCACAATGCAGTCTGCACCGTTTACAAAGGCGGTTGCCAGACGCAGGGACTCATTTTCGGTGAGCTTGTGGTTGGTCTTTTGCGAGGCCGCATAAAGTTCCGCAGCCTTCACGGAAATCTCTGAATTCACATCGCAGCAACGTACGTTGCGGGAATGCTCAAAAAACTCGCGATACTGGCGGGAAAGAACCCCCTCCCCGTTTTCAAAGGCATGGCAGCTGATTTCATACAAAGTAATAGACGACACCAAAAGCTGTTTGTTGTCTTCGTACACGGCATCTAGGATTTCAGAAATAGAGGGGTAATAGTCCGGATGCATCTGCAAAAGCCGCATCAGCGGAACCGTATCCAAGAATAAAATGCGGGATTTTTCAATTGCCTTGTTCATCTGGAGCCTCTTTTTGTTACAAAAATAGTATATTGGAGGCCAAAACTTGACAAAAAACGCGTTTTTTACTATATATGGGCATACCTCGACGCGGGGTGGAGCAGTTGGTAGCTCGTTGGGCTCATAACCCAAAGGTCGCAGCGTTCAAGTCCTGCCCCCGCTACTAAAAAAGACTCGGTTTAGGCCGGGTCTTTTTTTTTGCAAAAAACGCCTCTTATAGTACAAACAGCGCCAAAACCACTATCAGCGCAATGAACGGGACTGCAAACAGCGAAAGAAATCGCAAGCAATAAAGGGCAACCTTCAGGTTCCAAAAGACTAGTTGCCACCTCCCCCGCCTAGTCTTGCGAATATCTGCCTGACATTCAGGGCAGATATTGCCCACTTTGTTCCGATAACGAATGGCAAGGTTGCTTTCCATGGGAGACATGCCCACCTTGTCATTGAAATCCTTACCGCATTTTGAACATTTACACTGCATGTCCCTAATTTAGCAAATACTCATTTTCTCTTGGCCGCAATAAGCACAACGGAACCAAGGATTAGAGCAATGCCCACGATAAGGCGGCCCGTCAGGATTTCGCCAAAAACAAGTACCCCTATTGTCACAGCGGTTACAGGTTCCAGAGCTCCCAAAATGGCGGTGGGCGTAGAACCGATGCTCTTGACCGCCTTCACCATAAATATGAGCGATAGCACCGTCGGCACGGATCCTAGCATAAAGCCCCATCCCCAGGAACTGGCCCTGGTAAAAATAGGAGGCAAGCCTGAACCAAGTGTTACGGAATACAGCAACAAGAACACCATGCAAAAACTGATAGCGTAAAACGTCATTTTCACCGAGCCCATCTGCAAATTAACACCTTTCGCCATTACCATGTAAATGGCGTATGATAGCGAAGAGGCGAATACAAGCGAAAGTCCCACTGTACTTAAAGTTGCTCCATCTCCCCCACGATACAAAAGGGCAACGCCTGTCATTGAAATTGCAATGGAAACCAAAGTCAAAGCCTTGATTTTCTCCTTAAAGAAAATAGCCATCAGCACCGAAACTTCTAGCGGATAAAGGAACAAAAGCGTAGAGGCAAGCCCCGCATCCATGTACTTAAATGAGGCATAATAGGTCAAGGAACTCACCGCAAATAAAAAACCAAAGGCAACAAGCACCCCAAATTCCCTGAAGGTAATTCTAAAGCGAACCCTTTGGGTCAGCAAAACAACCAATAGCAGCAGGGCTGCCGTAAAAAAACGATAAAAAAGGACCGTCTCCGGCGAATATCCCTGGGCATAGAGATGCAACGCCCCAAGCGGGTTAGTACCATAGCATACAGCGGAAAGAGCCGCAAATAGGAATCCTTTTAAAACGGAGATCCTCGCCTTCGCGAGGATGACAGTATGTGGTGTGCGGAGCATACTAAATCGCGAATTTCGTAGCATCGGCCAATTGCACGCTGGCAATGCGGGAAATACCCTTGATTTCCTGGGTCACGCCATAAAGCATGTCGGCCTCGGCCATGGTACGCTTGTTATGGGTCACCACGATGAACAGGGTCTGCTTGCTGAATTCGCGGAGCAGTGCCATGAAGCGGCCCACGTTGGCATCGTCAAGCGGGCCGTCCACTTCGTCCAGCACGCAGTAGGGCGAGGGCTTTTCCATATAGATGGCAAACAGAAGTGCCGTGGCCGTAAGGGCATGTTCACCGCCAGAGAGGGCCTTGATGCCACGCATTTTCTTTCCCGTGGGCCGCACGTTGATTTCGATGTCTGCATCCAGAATGTCGCCGGGCTTGCCGTTTTCATCCAGCTTTTCTACCAGGGACATCTTAGTTTCGCCATTCAAGAACAGCTTGCTAAACACAAACTGGAAATTCTTCTGGATGCGTTCGAATGTTTCCAGGTAACGAGTACGAGCAATATCGTCCAGCTTGGCGATGGTGCGGTCCAGAGAGGCCCTTGCCTTGTCTAAATCGTTGAACTGGACCGCCACTTCTTCCAGGCGTTTCTTTTCGTCTTCGTAGTCTTCCATCACGTTCACGTTGATGGGACCCAATTCCTTGATTTTTCCGCGGAGCTCGCGAATTTCCTTGTCCGCCTCGGGCTGGCTGTATTCCACTCTCTCGAACTCTTCAGGGTTAGACAGGTCGAAGGTCCATTCGTTCTGAATGCGTTCATTCAGGCGTTCCAGGTTGGACTGCAGGGCTTCCTGCTTGCGGCCAACTTCGTTCAATTCCTTCATCTTGTCAATCATGTCGTCGCGAAGGCTATCCAGTTCGCCACGCCAGCTATCCAAGTCACCGCTGACCACTTCGTAGCGTTCACGGGCGGCATCGCGGCGGCCTTCCAGTTCCCGGAGGGCGGAATCCTTTTCCTGGATCTTGTCGCCAAATCCCTGAATCTCGCTAGAAGCCCTTTCCATGGAAACCTTGTTGTTCTCAATCTCCCCACGGCGGGTACGAGCAGTCTCTTCCAAGAACTGCACCTGGTCTTCGATGTTGCGGAGGCGTCCCATGTTCTGGGCAAGCTTTGCCGTAGTGTTCTGGGCGGACCTTTCCAATTCGCGGACTTCTTCGTCCTTTTCCCGGAACAGGGTTTCCTGCTCTGCAAGCTCATCGTTGACGCGGCCATAATCCAGCTCGGCACGTTCCATGTCCTGCTTCGCCTGCGCCAGTTCCGCGTCGCCATTCTTCAATTCTTCGGCATTGGATATGCGGTCCTCGCTTTCAGAAATGGAGGTTTCCAGTTGCGTGATGCGGCCTTCGCAAGAATTCACGATATTTCGCTGTATTGTAATTCCCGCTTCGCCAGCGCGGATGGCATCGCTCTTTTCCAGTATTTCTCCAGAAAGGGATTGCAGCATTTGGCGAGACTCTTCCATCAGGTCTTCTACCCGCTGGATTTCAGACTTTTTCTGCTCCAGGCTAGAACGGACTTCCTCTAGACGCTGTCCCGCTTCCGCAATCTCGTTCTTGCGAGTAAGTGCTCCGCCAGCGGTTCCACCGCTACGGACAAGGCCGTCGGCCCTGAAGACCACGCCGTCTGCCACAAAGCAAAGGTCAGGACGTTCCCCACCCCTGGCCATGGCCAGGGCCCTATCCATGGTATCGACCAGTACGTACCGGGAAAGGAGGTTCTTGACCAGATTCTCGATTTCGCCGTCGCAAGACACAAAATTGCTCAAAGGTCCCTTCACGCCTTCTCCGTCTACAGCGGGAGTCTGAAGGTTCGCATTGGCGTCGGCAAGGGCCAGCATGGCACGGCCCACATTCTCGGCCTTTAGGGCCTGCAAAATTTCTACAACGGAATCGCCAGAAACAATAGCGGATTCCAAAGCGTCTCCAAGGGCAGCTTCTACTTGTGGAGCGATTTCTGCGGGTGCATTCAGGCGTTCCGAAAGCAGGCCCTTCATCAAGTGGCCTCGGTTCTCCCTTAGCCAGCGCCCGGCCTCGGCCCCCTGGTCCACCACGCTCTGCAAAACTTCTATACGGGACTTGAGGGAAGCCTCTTCGCTGGACAAGTCCACCAGGGACTGACGCAGCCCCTGCAATTCTTCTTCGCCATTTTCCAACTGGGACTGGCAAGAACTCTTTCGCTCTTCCAGGAGTTCCCTTTCGCGGGTAGCACTCTGGATGCCTTCTTCCATGCCGCGGATGGCGTTTTCGGCGTCTTCCTTTTGCTTGCGGAGGGTTTCCGCTTCGCCTTTCCACTGGGAAATATTGGACTTGAGCATGCCGGATTCTGCATCCAGGCGTTCGAAACGGCCTTGGAGGGAGTTGTAGCTGTTGGCCGCAGTCAGGCGTGCGTTTGAAAGTTCCCTGGACTGGTCCCGCAAGTCATCCAGCTTGTCACGCATGATCTGGAGGATTTCCCGTTCCCGCTCCAAGCGGGCGTTCAGTTCCTCGATACCGTTGTCGCTCCTGAGGGTTTCGTTTTCCCGTTCCAGACGGTTACGCTCCTCCCCCAACTCACGAACCTTGTTTTCGCTAGTTTCTATCTCGGTCAGGGCCTTTTCATTGGCGGATTCCAATGCGGTAATGGAATCCTTGAGGCGGATCACCTGGTTGTTCAAATCATTCAAGGCAAGGGTGGCCTGCTGGACTTCCCGTTCCAAATCACGGTAGTTGTTCTCGTCCTCGCTAATGGCCAGTTTCTTTTCGTCTATGCGGGTCTGGAGTTCCGTAGCCTTGGTCTTGGCCGATTCCACCTCGTGGTTCATGCGGCGGCT
>CACXIR010000125.1 GCA_902767785.1 Fibrobacter succinogenes
GTACAGGTCGGGGATGATGACTTCGTCACCGGCATCCAAAAAGAGGTAGCCCGCGCAGCTGATGGCGTGGGTGAGGGCCGCGGTCACCACCGGGTTGCTGAAATCCTTCGTAGCGAGGCTCGGGTTCTTGCGGATAATCTGTTCCTTCCAGGCCTTGCGGAGGTCGGGGTTGCCGAAGCTCGGGGCGTACAGGAACGATTGCTTGGGCAGGTTCAGGCTCTTGAGAACGCAGTCCAGCACCAGCGGGCTGCCGTCGTCTTCCAGGGCGGTACCGATGGTGGCGTTGATGTCGGAACCCTTGGCTTCGGCGCCCTGGCCCAGAATGCCCTTGCGGGGGAAGAATATGGCCTTGCCCCTTTCAGAGAGCATGGAGAGTACGGGACATCCGTTTGCGGAAAGTTCCGCGTTGGCTTGTTCTGCGAGAGGATTGTAGTTCATGACCTTGGTCCTTTTAAAATTTCCGAGGCCAAAGATAGTTTTTTTAGGGGGTGGTGGGAAGGGGCCAGAGGCGGGTGAAAGCGGGATAAGGCCTATATTGGCGGTCTGGGTGACCGGGGTTTTTCATTTTTTGAAAAGCGGGGACGCTTCAAACTCATTTACCCATTCCTTGACCTTCGCCTGCAGAAGTTTCTTGTCGGGCAGGTACAGCTCATAGGCAGAGGCGTAAATATTCGCATCCTCGGGCAAAGTCAGCTTCACAAGGGTATCCTTCTTCTCCTTGCAAAGCAAAATGCCGATGGTAGGCTTTTCAAAATCCTGCTTTACATAGCGGTCGTAATAGTTTACATACATCTGCATCTGGCCGAGATCCTGGTGCGTCAACTTGTCGACCTTCAAGTCAACGAGCACATAGCACTGCAACAAACGATTGTACAAGACCAAGTCCACATAGTAATCGTCTTCGTCAAAGGAGAAACGCTTCTGACGCGCTTCGAACAGGAACCCCTTTCCCAGTTCCAGTAGGAATTCCTGCAACTTGCCGATGATAGCGGATTCCAAGTTAGATTCCGAATACGATGCGTCCGGCTTCAAACCGACAAATTCCAGCGTCACCGGATTCTTGATGATATCCTCCGGCTTTTCCACCACGTTGCCAACACGCGACAGGCGGGCGACCTGTTCCTTGTCGCGGCTCAGCGCAAGACGTTCGTACAGGCTTGAACCGTACTGCCGCTGCAATTCGCGAACAGACCAGTTCCCGGAAGTGGCCTCAATTTCGTAAAAGCGCCGCTCGTCGGCGTTCTTGATGCGCATGAGGACCAGGTAATGGGTCCAACTTAACGTAAAATCAGGAGGATTGGAGATTTGACAATCACTGATTGTCAAATTGCCATATACCAAGAAAAACTGCCTTACCTGTCTCAAATTCGAGTAGGACCACCCATCCCCATAACGCGCCGTAAGGCGTTCCGACAAGCCCTCAAGAACCTGTTTCCCGTATTCCGCACGTTTTTTCCCGGATTGTTCTTCTTCTACAATATATCGCCCAATCTGGTACTTCGTGTAAACCTCGGCGACATTCATTGCCGTGGCCACACGCACGCGGGCCTGCTCAATCAAGTTCGACACCTTGTTGAACAACGATTCCACCGCTTTTGCAGGGACGTTCTCTTTCTTTTTAGCCATATAGCCTCCATTTGCCGCATGTTGCGGCCAGTTGATTGTTAGAGGCGTCCCCTTTATCCCGAAAACTCAGAATAAAAAAAGACGCATTTCTCCATTAGACGGAGAAACACGTCTGGCGGTAATGTACCTAATATTCGGAAACTTGGCAAGCCCTGAAACAATATTTTACATGGGTAGAGAATGGTCAAAATATTCTTGACCATCTTGTTGTGATTTGCTTTCAGATTTTCTGGTTTTACTAGTGCAATAACAACTGTAGCAGGAGCGAGGGGACAACTGTCCAAGGCGAGTGTCGCGACAGGTTGCTCGCAAACTGGCATGACCGAGCCGAACAGTTGGGGATTGAGCGTAGCGAAAGCCCTAGGCTTTTTCCCCTAACAACGCCCCAGATGTTTTTTTCCTATATTCGCACTGGGGTGGTGGAGATTTACATGACAAGAAAATCATGGATTGTCGGCATGTTGGCTTTTTTGGCCGTGTTCGCCGATGCCGCCGTGACCATTACGCCCAAAACGCCGGTTACGATAGAGGGCTGCTACCTCATTACGAGCAAGGAAGAGCTGTACGGTTTTGCAGAAGTTGTGAATGGCACCGCAACCAAGGCGGCAAACCCTTCGGCTTGTGCCAGGCTCAATGGCGACATCGTGGTGAACAAGGGCGTTTTGACCGAAGACGGATACCTGAACGAGGCGGACACGGCGGAATTTGCCGTATGGACCCCCATGAAGAATTATTACGGAACGTTCTACGGCCAGGGCAATTTTATATCGGGCCTTTATTACAACGACGAAACACAAAGCAAAGTTGGTTTGTTTGCCAACGTTACTTCTAGTAAAGGCAACGGTCCAGTCCTCATAGAGGATGTGGGCGTAGCCTACTCCTTTTTCAGGGGAGCCGCTCTTGTAGGGGCCATTGTGGGTTCGGTAGAGGCCTCCAATCCTGTGACCATACGCAACACCCGCAATCATTCCCGCATAGAATCGAAGTCGGCCATGGCGGGGGGAATCGTCGGATTCGCCAACGGCAATATACAGCTAGAAAGGGCCGTTAATTCAGGCTATGTGGGCGCGGACTACATGGCGGGCGGCGTCGTGGGGTATGTGGCCGGTTCTCCGGTGAAGATAACCAATTCTTACAACATCGGTGTCGCAGAATCGCTGAATGAAGAAATGATGTCCTCCTATGCAGGGGGAATTATGGGCCAGGCGGTCGGGTCCTTTGAACTGATGAACCTCTACAATCTGGGATATGTCGTGGGGAATGACGTTATAGGGGGAATCGCAGGAAGCCTGGGAGGCGGGACCGTGGTTCTGGTGAACGCCTACAATGCAGGAGAGGTAATTTCACTAGTAGAGAATGCGGAAAATTTCGGGGCCATCTTGGGCCGGAGCCAGGGTGCGGCGGAGAACTTCAAGTCTGCCAACGTCTACTATGAAACGTCGGGTGGATATGAAGATGAATATGGCGTAGGACTCCCTAAGGAAAAGATGCAAGATGGCACGCTGGCTTACCTGCTGCGCAATTACCGTTACGAAGGGTTGGACGCGTTGGTTTGGGGGCAGAAAGCAAGTCCTGGCTACCCGGACTTTACCGGAAAAATTTCGGAAGACGCAAACCCTGAGCTGGGGAGCGTGACGTTGCATACTGGTATGGATGATGGGGAACTGACTCTGACGTATGCTCCGGGTTATGTTTTTAAACTTCCTGTGCTGTCTTATGACGGCTATGCCTTTCGGGGCTGGTACGATAACCTTGAATTCAGTGGCGAACCTGTATCAGCCTTTATCTCGACAGCCCCAGGGCAGCAGGAGTATTGGGCAAAGTTCTCTAGGGTCTATTCCATATCGTATGTGACGGGGAGCGGCGTTACCCATTTTGGCGAAGAGATAGTGTCTTATGTAGAGGGCGTAGGGGTGACCTTGCCCAAGCAGGTTACAAAAGACGGCTTTGTTTTTAACGGATGGTATGGCAACGTAAACCTGGAAGGCGAGCGGCAGTTTGAAATAGGCACGGAGGCCACGGGCGATATAACGCTCTATGCCAAGTGGCTGCAGAAAAAGGCCCCTGCACTCGATGCTGACGGTTGTTACGTTATCACGGATGCCTCGGAGTTGTACGGCTTTGCCGCTATAGTGAATGGAACGGATGGCTTTGCGAAGAATAATTCTTCTTGCGCCAACCTGGCCAACGACATCGTGGTAAACGAGAACGTCCTCAAGCAGGATGGCTCTGTTAATGAAAAAGATTCGGCGGATTTCATGAGGTGGACCCCGATGAACGATTTCAGTGGAACGTTCGATGGAAAGGGACATACCATTTCGGGCCTGTATTACAATGTGAAAAGCGGCATGGACCTTGAAAGGACTGGCGTAGGCCTGTTTGGCTCCGTTCGTGGCGGCACATCGGCGGACCCCATTGTGGTCCAGAATGTGGGTGTCGAAGCGTCTTATCTTGGCGGCGTTTACAACGTAGGTGCCTTGATCGGGTTTGTCCAGAGCAAGGTAAATAGCAACTATACCTATGTCTTGATTTTGAATTCCTACAGTACATCTGCCATTCGTGCGTATCAATACGGGGGAGGCCTTGTAGGGAAATTTGATACCTATGTTTTTGGGGCTTTTGTGAACAGCTATAGCGTAGGTGCTGTTGTGGCCGCTGACAGTGAAATGCCGTACAGAGAAATAGGAGCCTTGATTGCCGGAAATCCAAGATACATTGCTATTGTGAATTCTTACTACTTGGGTATTTTATGGAACGAGCAGCTGCATGGGACTCCGGCATCTAGAGCCCAGTTTGAAAATGGTACGGTGGCGTATGCCTTGCATAACGGCGAAGACGGCTCTATCTGGGGGCAAAACGTAGGCACGGACCCTTTGCCCAACTTTAGCGGCGTGGTCAAGAATTTCACCCCGCCCAGTTCAAGTAGCGTTGTCAGTTCAAGCAGTGTTGCCAGTTCCTCGAGCGTTTCAAGTTCTTCTAGTGCAGAAAGCTCGTCTAGCGTAGAGACTTCGTCGTCCAATGCGAATCCTGAATCCAGCAGTTCCTCCAAGGGTAAGTGGTTTATCCCCATTGCACTGCCCGATGCTCCCCAGGCTCCGCAATTCCGTGTTTCGGCGGATGGTTTGAACGTACTGCTGGCAGGTGCAAAGGTCAGTAGCCCTTACGCCCTGTTTGATATGCAGGGGCGGACCATCCTTTCGGGACGCGTCGGCTCCCCGGACTTTACAATTTCTGTACCCCATGCAGGCAATTACTTGTTGCGGGTGGGCTATCAGACCGCCCGTATTTCGGTGAAGTAGCCCTAAAACTCAATTTTTTTGTATTTTATTTGCCGGTACCGAACGATACCTTTAAAAATGCACATTTGCAAAAAAAGGTGAATATTATGCAAGTTGATTAGAAAACTGTCGATTGGAAGACGCTCCCCTTCGGTTATTATGATACCGACTACAATGTCCGCTGCTATTACCGCAATGGCCAGTGGGGCCAGATTGAAGTATCCTCTTCCAAGGACATTAGCATCCACATGGCCGCTACTTGCTTGCATTACGGCCAGGAAGGTTTTGAAGGCCTCAAGGCCTACACGGGCAAGGACGGCAAGGTTCGCATTTTCCGTGTCGATGAAAACGCCAAGCGCATGCAGAACACGGCAAACCGCGTGCTCATGGCTGTGCCGCCTGTCGAGCTTTTCCGCGAGATGGTTCACAAGGTGGTGAAGCTGAACGCCCGCTTTGTGCCGCCCTATGGCTACGGTGCAACCCTCTATATTCGTCCGCTCCTTATCGGCACCAGCCCCGAGGTGGGCGTGAAGCCCTCTGACGAGTGCCTGCTGTTGATGTTCGTGACTCCGGTGGGTCCCTACTTCAAAGACGGGTTCAAGCCTGTGGACATGATGATTAGCCGTAACTTTGACCGCGCGGCTCCGCAGGGTACGGGTACGGTGAAGGTCGGCGGTAACTACGCTGCCAGCTTGCTCTCTCTCGCCGAAGCCAAGAAGCTCGGTTACTCCAGCACCATCTACCTGGACGCGAAGGAAAAGAAGTACATCGACGAATGCGGTCCGGCAAACTTCTTCGGCATCAAGGGC
>CACXIR010000126.1 GCA_902767785.1 Fibrobacter succinogenes
AACCCGGACTACAACGCCGACGTGATGAAGACCGCCGAACAGCTCCGCAACGAATACGTGATTACCGTTACCGGTAAGGTCTACGCCCGCGAAGAGGGCAACACCAACGAAAAGCTCGCCACGGGTGAAATCGAAGTCAAGATCGACCAGATTGAAATCCTGAACGCAGCCCTCACCTCCCCCTTGGCCATCAACGACCCCAACGAAGAGTGCAAGGAAAACGACGACCTGCGCCTGCAGTACCGTTACCTGGACCTGCGCCGTCCGTGGATCCAGAAGAAGCTGTTGCTCAAGAGCCGCTTCCTCAAGGCCGTGTACGACTTCTTCTACGCTAACGGTTTCGAAAACATCGAAACGCCGGTGCTCTGCAAGTCCACTCCGGAAGGTGCCCGCGACTACCTGGTTCCCAGCCGCGTGAACCCGGGCAAGTTCTACGCCCTCCCGCAGTCTCCGCAGCAGTACAAGCAGCTCCTGATGATTGCCGGCATGGACCGCTACTTCCAGATTGCCAAGTGCTTCCGCGCAGATTGCCAAGTGCTTCCGCGACGAAGACCTCCGCGCCGACCGTCAGCCGGAATTCACGCAGATCGACGTCGAAATGTCCTTCGTGGACCAGGACGACGTGATGGCCATGTTCGACAAGTTCGTGACCGAAGTGCTCGGCAAGGTTTGGGACTTTGAACCGCCCAAGAAGATCCGCCGCATGAAGTGGCACGAAGCCATGCTCAAGTACGGTTCCGACAAGCCGGACCTCCGCTTCGACCTCGAAATCCACGACGTTTCCGAAATCGGTGCCAAGAGCAACTTTGGCGTATTCAAGAACTGCGTTGCCGCCGGTGGCAAAATCCGCGGTATCGCCGCCAAGGGCTGCGTGGACTTCACCCGCAAGCAGATTGACGAACTCACGGCCTACGTGGGCAAGTACGGTTCCAAGGGCCTGGTGTGGATGCGCGTCAAGGAAAACGACGAAGTGGAAACCCAGGTCGGCAAGTTCTTTACGACTGAACAGCTCAACGAACTGCGCGACGCCGTCGGTGCCAAGTGCGGCGACATGATGTTCTTCATCGCAGGCCCCGAAAAGGTTGCTGCAACCGCTATGGGCCAGCTCCGCCTGGAAGTCGCCCGCATCAAGGGCCTCCGCGATCCGAAGAAGCGCGAGTTCGTGTGGATTACCGAATTCCCGATGTTCGAATACAGCGACACCGAAGGCCGCTACATGGCCATGCACCACCCGTTCACCAACCCGCTTCCGGAACATCTGGACATGATGCTCGGTGGCAACCTCAAGGATTGCAACGCCGAAGCCTACGACCTCGTTCTGAACGGTGTGGAAATCGGTGGCGGTTCTATCCGTATTCATAACCCGGAAGTCCAGGAGAAGGTGTTCCGCCTGCTCGGTCTCTCCGAAGAACAGGTGAAGGAAAAGTTCGGCTTCTTCGTCGACGCCTTCAAGTACGGCGCTCCTCCGCACGGCGGCCTCGCCTTCGGCTTGGACCGCGTCGTGGCTACCATGGAAGGTGAAGAATCTATCCGTGACTTCATCGCGTTCCCGAAGAACACCAGTGCTTCGAGCCCGATGGACCAGTGCCCAAGCGAAGTGGACCTCCAGCAGCTGCAGGACATCCACATCTCCGTGCAGATGCCAAAAGTCAAGTAAGGCGAGTGCCGCGCCAGGCTGCTTGCAGACTGGGATGGTTGAGCCGCTTGACTTGCGCTCGTAGAGCGCCAAGGGTGCGGAAAAGAAATAAAAGGAGATTCCCGGTCAAGCCGGGAATGACAAAAGTCGCAGCGACAAGTGCGCGGCAAATAAAACATTTAATAAAAAGTGCGGGCTATTTGAGTCCGTACTTTTCTTTTATGGCGATACGTTCCTCATCGGAGAGGCTTTTCAAATAGGCTTTCCAGCCGGGGCAGAAGTTGATGTGGAACCGCCAGAACCTCCCGATGAGGGACTTGGGGTTCTTGTCGTACTGGGCGCGGATTTTGCAGTTTGCACAGGCCATTACAGCAACTCCTTGATGCTTGCTTCAATCTGCTCGGGGAGAACCGTGGGTTCAAAACGGCCAACTACCTGACCTTCGCGGTTTACCAGGAACTTGGTGAAGTTCCACTTGATGTCGTTGTCTTCGTGGACAGCCTTGCTAAGCTTGCCAGCAGCAGCGATGGCCACGTTCTTGAGTTTGTTTCCCGCGTCGGTGGGCTTGGGCATGGCCTCCTTGAGGAACTTGAAAAGCGGGGCGGCGTTCTCTCCGTTCACGTCAATCTTCTTGAACCGCGGGAAGGTGGTGTGGTAGGTAAGCGTACAGAACTGATGGATTTCGTCGTCGCTCCCCTTGGCCTGCTCCAAAAACTGATTGCAAGGGAAATCGAGAATCTCGAAACCTTGGGCGTTGTAGGTATCGTAGAGTTTCTGGATAGCTTCGTACTGGGGCGTGAGGCCGCAACCCGTGGCCGTATTCACCACCAGGAGTACTTTCCCCTTGTAGTTTGCGAGGGGCGTTTCTACGCCCTTGTTATCGAGAACGGTGAAGTCATAAATGTTCATAATATTCCTCTTTCTACCCAACATACAATTTTTCCTACAAAAAAAAGTAGGGTGTATGAACAAAATAAGCGACGAGAAGACAATTAGCGAGTATAAACGGTTTATAAAAGCAAAAAATCCCCGCCCGAAGGCAGGGACTTTGAAAAAGGAGATTGATGCCTACGGCATCCGTGGCTACGGCTCAGGTATAAAACCATGCTAGCATGTTTTTACACCATTCGCCTTGCGCACTTTTCCCGGTCAAGCCGGGAATGACACAGTCAATTACTTGACTTTAAGGGCGCCGCGTTCCAGCTTGATCGTGAAGTTCGTGATGTCGCACACTTCGCTGGGACCCCAGTACTGGATCGGACCCGGGTAGGTGTAGGATTCAGTCTTGGCCCAGACATCACGGTTCTTGGCGAAGAACTTGAACGGAGCACCGTTCAGTTCAACGAGTGCCTTCTGGATCACCGGCTTGTCGGCACCGTGACGACGTTCGATGTTCATCATCATGGTGATAGGAATGCCACCGGCAGTCCACTTTTCAATGCCCTTCGTGAGGTCACGCACAGAGCTCATGTAGCCGTTCATCTTGTTGAAGGCCAGCACAGAAGCGGTGTAACCCAGGCTGTAGCAGTAGTCGGCGTCGAAGTTCGACGGAGCGGCGCAACGGCCTTCGTAACCGAAGAAGTGGTTGAGGGCGCTGAACTTGCCCTTGAAGTTCTTGCGGCTCTTGAGTTCCTTCTTGACCATCTCGATGATGAGCTTTTCGGTTTCGATGAGGGAAACCTGCACGTTGCCGTGGCTGTCGCGGTCGAGCATCAGCTGACCCTGAGTGGTAGAAGGCAGGCTCTTGAGGACTTCGGCAGAAGCCTTGGAGATCCACTTGCAGAGCTTTTCTACCTTGGCGGCGGTGTCGAGGCCTTCCACTTCCTTTTCGTGGTGAGCCAGAGCTTCGGAGAGTTCGGAGATGAGCACGCCCACATCCGGAATGAATTCCAGGAGGCCTTCGGGAATGAGGGCCACGCCGAAGTTCTTGCCAGCAGCGGCACGGGCAGCGACGATGTCGGCCACATACTTGATGACCTGCTTCAGCTTCATCTTCTTAGCCTTGACTTCTTCAGAAATCAGGCAGATGTTCGGGTGGGTCTGGAGAGCGGCTTCGAGAGCGATGTGAGAAGCGCTACGGCCCATGAGCTTGATGAAGTGCCAGTACTTCTGAGCGGAGTTGGCATCGCGCATGATGTTGCCGATGAGTTCGGAGTAGGTCTTCACGGCGGTGTCGAAACCGAAAGAGGTTTCGATGTATTCGTTCTTAAGGTCGCCGTCGATGGTCTTGGGGCAGCCGCAAACCACGCAGGTAGCGCCATGAGCCTGGAAGTATTCACCGAGAACAGCAGCGTTGGTGTTGGAGTCGTCACCACCGATAATCACGATGGCGTCGAGCTTCTGGGCCTTGGCGACAGCCATGCACTTCTTGAACTGTTCTTCAGTTTCGAGCTTGGTACGGCCGGACTGGATGATGTCGAATCCACCCGTGTTGCGGTAGGCATCCATGATCTTTTCGTTGATCACGATGAACTTGCCGTTTTCGAGGCCGGACGGACCGCCGAGGAAGCCGAGGAGCTTGGAATTCTTGCTGATGCTCTTGATACCGTCGAAGATACCCGCGATCACGTTGTGTCCACCAGGAGCCTGGCCGCCAGAGAGCACCACGCCCACGTTGAGGGCCTTACCGGCAGCAGCCTTGGTAGCCTTCTTCATGGAGATGTAGGGAGCACCGTAGGTGTTGGGGAACAGAGCCTTGATCTTGGCCTGGTCACGGACAGATTCGGTAGCCTTGCCCTTGTTGAGGACGACTTTGAGGGCGCCATTGCGGAGCGCCACGGGGAGTTTCGGCTTGTAGGCCTTGCGGGCCTGGCCGAGGACGGACAGATTGTCAGCCATTGTTGTTTCCTTTTGTTTTTGCCCGGCGAATGCCTCGCGGGCAGGGTTAAAAATTTTGCGTGTAAAATATAGAAAAAGAGATCCCCGCCTGCGCGGGGATGACAAAGTGGGGCGTGGGAATGACAATACAGCCTACCCTTGGGAGGTCTCTGCGAACTTCAGGTTTTCGAAATTCTTGATGGCAAGATTCAGGCGGTACTCGTTGGGGAACAGGCAAACCAGATTCCTTTCCTTGTCCATCATGCAGTCCATGGCGTATTCTTCGGCAAACTTGGCCATGTCGGCTTCGGGGCCAGACACCCAGCGGATTCCGTGAGCGGGTACGCGGTCCAGGGACACGTCGGCACCGTATTCGCTCTGCAGGCGGAACTTGAGTACGTCGAACTGCAGCTCGCCAACTACGCCAATCACAGGTATTGCAGACTTGAGGGGTTCGTAGAGCTGGGTGGCACCTTCTTCGGAAAGTTCGGCGAGGCCCTTGGCCATCTGCTTGCTCTTAAGCGGGTTCAGCAAAGTCACGCGGGCAAAATGTTCAGGAGCAAAGTCCGGGATACCGGTAAAGTTGATCTTTTCGCCGTCAGTCAGCGTATCACCAATGCGGAAAAGTCCCGGGTCATTGATACCCACGATATCACCTGCCCAGGCGTGATCAATGACTTCCTTGTCCTTGGCTAGGAACGCCGTCGGGGCGGCGAGACGGATTTCGCGACCCGTGCGCACGTGGAAAACTTTCTCCCCGCGGGTAAAGCTTCCCGAACAAATTCGCAGGAATGCGGTACGGTCGCGGTGCTTGGGGTCCATGTTGGCCTGAATCTTGAACACGAAGGCACTAAAGGCGTTTTCGTCGGGACTTACCGGACGCTTGTCGGTCTCACGCACCATGGGAGGCGGCGCAAGTTTCGCAAATGCGTTCAGCAACTGACGCACACCGAAGTTATTCACCGCAGAACCGAAGAACACGGGGCACATCTCCCCCTTCAGGAACTTCTCGTGGTCAAAGGGATCCATGCCGCCGGTGACCATCTCGTACTCTTCCTTGAACTGGTTCACCCAGTTCTCGCCGCACATTTCCACCAGGCGAGGATCGTCGGGGCCTTCCATCTGAATAATTTCCTGATGACCTTCTTCCTTGTTAAAGGTATGGAAAGTATTCTCTGCAATGGAATAGACACCCTTGAAAAGCTTGCCTACGCCTATGGGGAGCGTAAAGGGAGCAGTCTTGATGTGCAAAACGCTTTCGATCTGGTCCAACAAGTCCAGCACATGGCGGCCATCCAAGTCCATCTTGTTGATGAAGGTGATAATGGGCGTATGGCGCATGCGGCACACATCCATGAGCTTGATGGTCTGCTTTTCTACACCGTTCACGCTATCAATAAGCACGAGGGCTGCGTCGACAGCGGTCAGGGCGCGGTAGGTGTCTTCGCAGAAGTCCTGGTGCCCCGGGGTATCGACCAGGTTGAACATGCAACCTTCGAACGGGAAATTCAGCACG
>CACXIR010000127.1 GCA_902767785.1 Fibrobacter succinogenes
AGGGCTACTATGTTTCGCTCCTGGCAGAAGCCCGCGGACACAAGGTGATTCCGGGCGTCAAGAATATGCGCGACTTCAACGCTCCTGCAGTCATCAAGCATATCTCCGACGAAATCGACAACTTGATTCAAAAGAGTCTGCACAAGCTCACCGGCACCGAATTCGTGCTTTCGATTTACTTCGGTCAGAACGTGAGCCCGCAATACCTGGAACTTTCCCAGGAGCTGTACCGGCTTTTCCAGGCACCGCTGCTGCGGGCAAAATTCGTATTCAAGCAAAAATGGTTTATCCAAAGCATACGCCCGATTTGCGTAGATGAAATTCCCGAATCCCACATGGAGTTCGTAGACAAGTTTGCCCAGGAATACTTTGAGAAAAACCGCTACGCCTCCAGCAAGGAAGAAGACTACCTGTACGACCTAGGCATTCTCACCAACCCCGACGAGGTGGAGCCTCCAAGTAATGCACAGGCTATCCAGAACTTTGTGAAGGCCGCCGAAGAAACGGGCTTCCGGGTGGAAATGATTACTAAGAAGGACTACCCCCGCGTAGGTGAATTCGACGCCATCTTTATCCGCGAAACCACCAACGTAAACCATTACACCTACAGCTTTGCACGCCGTGCACAGTCGCAAGGCATTGCAGTGATTGACGACCCAGACAGCATATTACGCTGTTCCAACAAAGTCTACCTGCAAGAACTGATGCAAGCAGCCAAGATTCATTCGCCCAAGACGATTATCGCCCATGCAGAAAACCGCCACACTTTGGCGAAAGAAATAGGCTTCCCCATGGTCATCAAGTCGCCAGACTCCAGCTTTTCCATGGGCGTAAAAAAGGCGACAAACAAGGAAGAACTGGAACAGATTCTCGATGAAATGTTTGAGCACAGCGACCTGCTGATTGCACAGGAATTTACGCCGACGGAATTCGACTGGCGCGTAGGCGTACTGGACGGCAAGCCGCTCTACGCCTGCAAGTACCACATGGCAAAAGGCCATTGGCAGATTTACAATTGGGAAAGCGATGACAAAAAAGGCGAGTCCTTCTCGGGCAAGTGCGAAAGCGTGCCTATCGAGATGGTTCCCCATGGAATCGTGAAGACCGCACTGCGCATTTGCAGTTTCATTGGAAACGGCCTCTACGGCGTTGACCTGAAGGAATGGCACGGACACCCCATTGTCATTGAAGTGAATGATAACCCGAGTATTGACGCAGGAATCGAAGATGGCGTGGGCAAAAGCAAAGTCTACCTCGCAGTCATGAGGTCGCTACGCCACCGCATCGAAGAGCGTATAAACGCGGCTCAGCATAAGCTGCAGCAACACGAGAGGGAATGGTTCTAATGTCTAGCTATAAATTGTGGCAACGCTACGGCATCGAGATGGAGTACATGATCGTGGATCGCGATTCCCTGAATGTTCTCCCTCGAGCCGATGTACCTCTCGGAAAAGACGAGAGCGGCATGCAGCTTTCGGATGTAGAACACGGCCCCATCGGACTTTCCAACGAACTCGTGAGCCATGTGCTAGAATTCAAATGTGCCGAACCCGTCGAAAGCCTCAAGCACTTGGGCAAGACCTTCCATCACGAAATCTTGAAGGCGAACGAATCGCTCAAGAGCATCAACGCCATGCTCTTGCCCACGGCGGCTCACCCCTTTATGGACCCCGCCGAGATGAAGCTCTGGCCCTACGATTGCCTGGACATCTACGAAACATACGACCGCATTTTCAACTGCAAAGGGCATGGCTGGGCAAACCTTCAATCCACCCACATCAACCTCTCGTTCCATGGCGACGAGGAATTCGGGAAATTGCATGGGGCAGTACGCGTACTGTTGCCGCTGATTCCCGCCATCGCGGCCTCTAGCCCATTTTTGGACAGCAAATACTGCGGTTTTCTGGACGGACGTATCGAAACATACCGCCACAACCAGGAAAAAATTCCAAGCATTACCGGGAAAGTGATTCCCGAAGCGGTATTCACGTACAAGGATTACGAAGAACAGATTTTCAACCGCGTGAAAGCAGATATTACGCCTTACGATCCGGGACACCTGCTGAACCACTTCTTCTTGAATAGCCGCGGAGCAATCGCCCGCTTCGACCGAGGAGCCGTGGAAATTCGCTTGGTAGACATTCAGGAATGCCCTGACGCAGATATCGCCATTGCCGAATGGGAAGTGGCCGTTTTGAAAGGCCTTGTAGAAGGGGCTTTCGCAAGGGAAGCGGAGATACGGCTGCTCGATACCGACGGCCTTGCGAAAATTCTGCTAGACACCACACATTCCGCAGAAAAAACGGTAATAAGCGACCGAGGCTACCTGAAAATCTGGGGTATTGACGCGAGCGAAATCACCGCAGGGGAACTAGTCCAAAAAATTACGGACAGGGTAAAAGGCAAAATCTCTTCGCACTCCCAGGAAATGCTAGCCAACATGTTCAAGCGCGGGACACTCGCCAGCACCCTCGTCAAAACGGTAGGTGCCGACCCCATTCGCGACGATTTTGTATACGAATATGGCCGTCTCGCTCGCTGCCTAGCAGAAAATAAGCTATATGGGATTGATTGATGAAACAAACCGCACGCGAAATACTTATCCTCACCTGTGAGCATGCGAGCAACAAGTTGCCCGCAGCATTCAAGAGAGGCGTTCCAGCGGAAGTCTTGAAAACCCACCGTGCCTACGACATCGGAGCAGTACAAGTATTTCGCAAGTTGGTAAAATTTGCGAAGCCAGAATTTAGCAGCGAGGGAAAATTTTCGCGTCTGTTCGTCGATTTGAACCGCTCCATTACCAACAATAGCACCTTTAGCGATTTCTTGCGCAACAATGCCAAGGCAAAGGATCAAGCCACCGCCTACTGGACAGAATACCGCAACGCAATTGAAAAATTTGTAGCAAGTTCGCTGAGCCTGCCGAAGCGAGCCGCAAAAAACACAACCGTCATCCACCTGGGCATCCACAGCTTTACGCCCGAATTGAACGGCAAAGTCCGCAATACCGACATCGGAATCCTCTACGCCCCCGCACGCCCGCTGGAACGGGCCTACGCAAAAGTCATCAAAGACGAAATCAAGCGGCTCTACCCCGCCATGAAAGTCCGATTCAACTACCCGTACAAGGGCACGACCGACGGACTTACCACCACGCTACGCAAGAAATTCGGTCCACATTACGTGGGTATAGAGATTGAGATTAATCAGAAGTTTTTCTTATAGAAAAAGTCCCAGATTGAATCCGGGGCAATTTTCTTTTATATACTTAACTGGATTGACTAAAGTCCCAACTCTTTGGCTCGGTTAAAAAAATGAGCAAGCTCATTTTTGCAACACTCACCTTCTGAGTTGTCTTCGCATTCGCTCAGGATGACGCATTACTTCGTCATCCTGACACCGAATGTGGAAGGATCCAGGACAGTCTACTACAAGCAGTGAGCAACAAAGCCCCTGTTATTAAACAGGGGCGGTTGCGAGAGCGAGGGCCAGCCCTAAACTTGATATTCAGCATCTAGCGCGAGCGGTCGCTTTACAAGCAGTGAGCAACAAAGCCCCTGTTATTAAACAGGGGCGGTTGCGAGAGCGAGGGCCAGCCCTAAACTTGACATTCAGAGTCTAGCCCGAGCGGTCATTATAGGCAGTGTGCTCTCAGGTCTTCGTCGCTCAAGGTGCTGAGGTATGCAGGCGGCACGTCGAGAACGGTCTTGCAACCAGTCTGGCCGTTAGCCTTCATACGGAGAGCGGCGCGGGCGTAAGCCACGAGAACGCTCGTCGTGAATTCCGGGTTGGAATCGAGCTTGAGGCTGTATTCGATCACGTGAGTGTGTTCCTTGTTCATGCCGGTCTTGCCAGTACGAATCACGAAACCGCCGTGAGCGAGGCCACTGTGGTTCTTGTTGAATTCTTCTTCGCTGATGAAGTTCACCGTGGTGTCGTATTCGTCGAAGTAGTTCGGCATCGTCTTGATGGCGTTTTCGATATAGGCCTTGTCGGCACCTTCTTCGGCAACCACGTAAACAAGACGCGTGTGCTTCTGGCGGGTGGTGAGTTCCGGCATGGAACCGCTACGCACGGCTTCGAGAGCAGCTTCCACCGGGCAGGTGTACTGCTTCGCGTTCTTCACGCCCTTGATGCGGCGGACAGCGTCGCTGTGGCCCTGGCTAACACCCTTGCCCCAGAACGTGTAGTCCTTGCCTTCCGGGAGGATGGACTGGGCGTACACGCGGTTCAGGCTGAACATGCCCGGGTCCCAACCCACAGAAATCATCGCGATGTTGCCGGCAGACTTGGCGGCAGCGTCAACGGCGGCAAAGTGCTGCGGAATCTTGGCGTGGGTGTCGAAGGAATCGATCACGTTGAACATGGCGGCGTACTTCGGGGTGAGCACCGGCAAGTCGGTAGCGGAACCGCCACAGATGATGAGCAGGTCCACCTTGCCTTTCCAGGCTTCCATTTCAGAAACGTTCAGCACCGGAACACCAGCCGTCTGGATCTTGACCGTAGAGGGGTCACGACGAGTGAAAACAGCGACGAGTTCCATATCCGGAGCCTGCTTCACGGCGCATTCCACACCGCGACCCAGGTTACCGTAACCGAGAATAGCAATCTTTGCCATAACAATATCCTTGTTAAAAATTTTTGCGAGAAAAAATATAGGAAAGTGGCTAGTGGTTAGTGGCTTGTGGTTAGTAAAATTTCATTCTGTAAAGGGGGGGAAGAATCCCCCTCGGCGGCACTGCGTCGCCACCTACCCCCACTGCGGGCGCTCGCCGCCCCGCAACGCCCCGGCTCACTACGACCTTTGTCGCCGTTCCAAACATTGCCTGAATTCTTGGAGACGCTTTTCGCCTTCTTCTATCGAAATGTCTTCGTAATTGTCGGCACATCGATATCCGACTAATGAAGAATCTGCCTTTAGGTGATCCAAAGGGCATTCCCATTCTAAAGAATCCACAAACCGCTGTTTTGCATATGTCGTTTCATACGAGCAATCTGCCGGCTTTTCATCAAGACAAACATATTTAGGTTGAACACCCGTAATCATCCAATCTTCTGGCTCGGCCATGAAATTTCCGCATGACTTTAAACCGTTGCACTGAGTTAAATACTTCACCGAATCAGCCAAGGACTGTTCGCATTCGCTATAATCCTTTCCTGAAAATTTTTCGACATCGTACACAGGCTTACAATCCAAAGACGGGTCATAGCAATAATTGTCATAGGGATTTTCTGTCCCATAAGCGCAAGTAAAAGCCTGCAACGCAAACGACGAAGCCACAACGCTTGAAATTCTAAAACGATTGCTCCAAAAAACGGCCCCAATCCATAAAAATATTTTGCGAAGAAAATTTCTCATATATGTCAGATTCCCGTGCTGCCAAACCCGCCGCGGTCAGCGCCGTCGAGCGGGCCTTCCTCGAAGGTAAGCGTGGGCTGCTGCTCCATGATACGGAACTGTGCGATGCGGCTCCCCTTGTAGCTGGAATCCACCACACCCACCGAATTCGCCTGCAGAATGCCGAAATTCTTGAATGTGGAACTGCGCGGGGCGATATGCGCCTCATAACCCTCGGGCAACTTCATCGCGACCCCCAGGTGAATGAGCCTGAACTCCCCCGCCTTGAGCGTCACGGTTTCTGCCGCAGCAAGGTCAATCCAGTCAGATTTACCGCCCACATAGGTGAGGCGTTTAATAGAGTCATCCAGATATTGAATCTTGATAGTTTTACTGGTCATACTTCTTTTTCCTCAGCCTTTTTTGCAGCCAGTTTGGCAGCCTTGTCTGCAGCATGTTCCAGACGCGCCGGCTTCCCGGCGATGTTGCGGATAAGCCCAAACAACGCTGAAAGCTCGTTACGCGTGGGGTGCAGCCGCTGTAAAAGAGTGTTGAGGAAGTTGTCCCGCCAAGACTGATCGTGGTATTGCCCCGTCAGGTAGCGATCCAGGAATTTTTTGAAACTATCAATCTGGTCGATGGTGGCTGGAGCCGTTTCGCAAGCACCCTTGGTACCCCGCTTTGCTCGGCCTTCGCCATTGGCCAGTGCCCCGCTGCGGCAAAGTTCGTACAGGCCTACCGTTACTGCCTGGGCAAGATTCAAGCTCATAAGGCCCGGCACCGGAATTTCGCACTGGTAGGTACAGGCGTTCACCTCTTCGGTCTCCAGCCCGCAGGATTCCCGTCCGAACACGAGAGCGATGGTTCCATCTTCGGGCAAAAGTTCCGAAAGCCCAGGCATCATGGTGTGCTTGATGGCCGAACCGTAAATGCGGCGGCTAAACGCCACGGCGCAGGCACAGTCCCCAATAGCATCCTCAAACTTGTGGACGATGGTGGCCTTATCCAAAACCTCGTGGCTATTGGGAGCCGTGTGGTAGGAATTCTCAATGACCTTTTCACGGCGAGGATAGACTATGTAAAGTTCATCCAGGGCATAGCAATGCATGGCACGGGCCACAAAGCCCACATTGTGGGGATGTTCCGGTTCAACAAGTACAACTCTAAATTTGCGCATTGGCTAAACCTACTCCACTTACCACTTAGCAAGAGCATTGGACACAATCAGGTCCTGGAGTTTCTCAATGGCGCGAGCCTGTCCATGACGGTCTTCGGACTCGTTTTTAGCCACATCGTAGGTCCCGTCTGCAGAAAGGGACTTGTTCTCGTAGATAATCTTTTCCTTCACATCAGCAGCGAGCTTGTAAGCACCATGCTCCTTCAACTG
>CACXIR010000128.1 GCA_902767785.1 Fibrobacter succinogenes
GACCTCGCGGTCATCGGCCCCGAAATTCCGCTGGTCGCTGGCGTGGTGGATGAATTCCGCCGTCGCGGGCTGCGCGCTTTCGGCCCGACTGCGGCTGCTGCCGCACTCGAAGGCTCCAAGGCCTTCAGTAAGGATATCATGAAGAAGTACGGCGTGCCGACGGCAGCCTTCGAGACCTTCACCGATCTCGCCTCCGCCAAGAAGTTCCTCGCCGAACACCCGGCTCCGATCGTGGTGAAGGCGTCGGGCCTCGCTGCGGGCAAGGGCGCTATCGTCTGCATGACCGACAAGGAAGCGAACGACGCTGTGGTCGAAATGCTCGGCGACAAGGCTGTGTTTGGCGAATCCGGCAAGACGGTGGTGATCGAAGAATTCATGGATGGCGAAGAAGCCTCCATCTTCGTGGTTTGCGACGGCAAGGACTACGTGATCCTCTCCTCTGCCCAGGACCACAAGCGCGTCTTTGACGACGACAAGGGCCCGAACACCGGCGGAATGGGCGCTTACAGCCCGGCTCCGGTTGTCACCGACGCTCTCCTCGACGAAGTCAAGGCAAAGATCATTGAACCGACCCTCAAGGGTATGGCTACCGAAGGCAAGCCCTACACGGGCGTGCTCTACGTGGGCATCATGGTTACGAGCAAGGGCCCGAAGGTTGTGGAATACAACTGCCGCCTCGGTGACCCCGAATGCCAGATTGTGCTCCCGCTCTATGACGGCGATGTGCTGGCCTTGTTCGACGCTGCCGAGAAGGGCGAACTTGCCAAACTGAACGCCCCGAAGGCGGCCAAGGGTAGCTCCGCTATCGTCGTGCTCGCCAGCGCCGGTTATCCGGGCTCTTACGAAAAGGGCAAGGTCGTCACGGGTATCGAAGAAGCCGAAAAGAACGGCGCCCAGGTGCTCCATGCCGGTACCAAGATGGTCGACGGCAAGCTCGTGACAAACGGTGGCCGCGTGTTCGGCGTGGTCGGTCACGGCGCAACGCTCCAGGAAGCCTTGGACATTGCTTACGCCGCTTGCGAAAAGGTTCAGTTCGAAGGCAAGTTCTATCGCAAGGACATCGGCAAGAAGGGCCTTGCAAGACTCGCAAAATAAGGAAACTTGAAAATGCAGATTAATGAAGTTCCGAATGCAAAGGTCGGTATCGTTGCGGGAAGCAAGTCCGACCAGGAAACTGTAGACAAGATCACCGCGGTGCTTGACCAGTTCGGCATCACGTGGGAATACAACATCCTTTCTGCACACCGCACCCCGAATGCGACCGCGAAATATGCTCGCGAAGCCGCCGGGCGAGGCCTCCAGGTCCTCATCGGTGTTGCTGGCCTCGCCGCAGCCCTTCCGGGCGTGCTCGCAGGGCACACCATCCTTCCCGTTATCGGTTTGCCCTGCGCCGGCGGCCCGCTCAACGGCGTCGATGCCCTGCACTCCATCGTGCAGATGCCCCCGGGAATCCCGGTGGCCACGGTCGGCATCGGCAACGGCAAGAATGCCGGTTTCCTCGCCGTCCACATCGTCGCCCTCTCTGACGCAAGCGTCCGCGAAAAGCTGGTCGCTTACCGCAATGGCCTGGGGGACATAGACTAATTGCAATGTCATCCTGAGCGGGTGACCGCGAAGGATCCAGACCAGAATCTGACCTGGATTCTTCACTACGCACCTGCGTTGCTCCGTTCAGAATGACGCCCTCATGATATTTTATGCTCTTTCATTCCTTCCGCATACTTCGCACCCTCGCTGCACTCGTGGCGTTTTTTGCCGCGTTCTGCTTTGCGGGCGAACCCAACTTGCCGGAAGTCCAAGCTCCGTGGATGAAGGGGGAAAAGCTAACCTTCAGCCTTAGTTGGGGGTTTGTCACGGCGGGTTACGCGACGTTGGAAGTCAAGCCCATCAAAGATGGCAAGACGGAGTTCCTCACTTTTGCCACGGGAAACAAGACCATCAACAAGATTTATCCGGTGGCAGACACCATTTACACCCGCGTACGCAACAAGGGCTTAATGACCGAGGTGTTCCGCAAGCAGCTTCACGAGGGCAAGTTCCATAACACGTCCGTTATCCGGTTCGACCGCAAGGGCGAAAAGGCGTGGCTCTCTGACACGGTGTTCACCGACATGAAGACCCGCAAGGTCAAGCGTTCTGCCGATACGGCTGTCGTTATCCAGGGTATGGAACACAGCATCATGTCGGCGTTCTACCTAGTGCGTACGCTTCCGCTAGCAGTTGGAGATACGTCCAGGTTCTCGGCGGTGAGCGGCAAACAACGCTACGAACTAAAGGTGGTGGTCCATGGTCGAGAAACCCTGAAAACGGATAAGGGCATGGTCAACACGGTCAAGGTGGAACCAATGTTGGACGGCGACGGCATTTTCAACTCCAAGGGGCGGATCTTTATCTGGTTTACCGATGACGATAGACGGATTCCCGTGTTGATGGAATGCGAGATAGCTCTAGGCTCCATCAAGGCCAAATTGGAGAAGGTGGAATGAGGTTTTGTGCCTAAAAAACGGCAATTTTCGCGTTTTTTGCACAAGATTAAGCAACTTTTACACTTATATAATGGAAAAAAACCGATAAATAAGTTATATTCCAAAGGCGATTTATCAATCAGAGGCGTTTAATGTTTAAAAAAATGTGTTTGACCCTGTGCTTGACGGCTTTTCTTGCCTGGGCCCAGGATGATGAATTTGACGACAGTGATTTTGTGTCTGCTGGCAATTCGTCGGCTGTCTCCGAGGGTTCCGAATCGTCTGGCGATGAATTTGATGATGCCGAAGATACGCGCATGAGCCGTTCCAAGAGGGAAGACATGGAGGCTCGCAAGAAGTTTGAAGAAGATCAGCGTGCCGATGAGTACGCAAACTCGCTGCGCCGTCGTGACTGGCTCAAGGACCGCTTGATGCTGGAAATTGGTATGGGTTCCCGCTATCCGTTCATGGGTGAAACTGGTATGGGCATGGGATTTGGTGCCGGTGTCGAATATATCACCCGTTGGCATATAGGTGCTTACGCATCCTTCGGTTTCTTGCCCAAGGGAACGGACACGGACTTTGACGATATCGAATTGGAAGGCGGTACGGGTTACAAGGTGGGTATCAACTATTACCTGTTCCCCAAGAACCCTTTGCATCTGGGACTTTCCGTTTCTTATGGAACGGTTTATTTCGATCACAATGTGAAGCCGGATGACAGCAACGTTCGTCCTCTCATTAAGGTGAACGGTGTACAGGCCGATGCAATTATCGCCTACATGACAAACGAATGGTACTACCTCCAGTTCTCTTTTGGTATGTACTATGCTCCGGATCTTGCCAAGAAGGACAAGAACAACCCCAGCCTTCGTGAAAAGTCCATCACGGATGATACTTTGGAATCTGCCGTGGTTAACGAGGATGGCATGAGCAAGACGGGAATTGTTTTCGGTATTGCTATTGGTTATGCACTTCCCGAGTTCTTCCCGGATGACACGGAAAAGCGCCGTCGTGAACGTGAAAAGGAACGTGAACGCTCTGGCCGTTAACGTGAACGTATAAAATTTAAAAAGGTCGGCATGATGCCGACCTTTTTTATACTTGTGATGCGAGTCGAACGCACGACCTCTTCCTTCGGAGGGAAGCACTCTATCCAACTGAGCTACACAAGCAAGTGCAACAAAGATAGTAAAAAAACGAAGCTAGTGGACGATCACAATAGCTTCACAATCAATTCATGGGGTTCTGCATCCACCACCAGTGCATCGCGGAACGACCCCACGTCGGCATCGCCTTCAATTACCTTTACGATATCGTCGTTTTCCATGGAGTTGCCCTCGGTGCGACCGTAAAAGTGGTATTCACTTTCTTCGGCGACCTGGTCGATAATGATGCGGACGGTTTTTCCTATCATGGCTTCTGCATGTTCTGCATCCAGTTCTTCTTGCAGGTCGGTCACTGCATCGAGCCTTGCGCGTGCTTCGCTCTCGTCGACTGCGGGCAGGTCCATCTCCATTACGGGCGTTCCTTCCTCAGGGCTGAACACGAACCCGCCCAGGTGGTCGAATTGGATGTCTTCCAGGAGTTCCATCAGCTCTTCGAAATCTTCGTGGGTCTCGCCGGGGAATCCGACGAGGACGGTTGTACGCAGCGTTACGCCAGGAATGCGTTCGCGGATCTTGTGCAAGATATCTACCAGTTCTTTTTTGCGGTAGTTGCGCTTCATGTTCTTGAGTACGTTGTCGCTTGCGTGCTGAATAGGCATGTCCACGTACTTTACGAGACGAGGTTCGTTTGCCATCAGGTCCAGCAATTCGTCGTCCACAAACATCGGGTACCAGTACAGCGTGCGGATCCATGGAATGTTCGTGTTATCGAGAATGGCTCTCAAAAGCTGTGCGAGGGTGCCGCCCTTCTTGCCCTTTTCACGGCCAAAATAGGTCGTGTCCTGCGCAATGAGTGTAATCTCTTGGACTCCCTGCTTCTCTAGTTCCTGGGCTTCTGCAACAATGTCTTCGATACTACGAGAATCCTGTTTGCCGCGGATGAGCGGGATGGCACAGTAGGCGCAGCGGCGGTTGCACCCTTCGGCAATTTTCAGGTAGGCATGGTGCTTGAATCCGCCCAGGTTCATGCGGGGGAGGTTCTCGGCGTCGCAACTCTGGGGGGCCACAATGCCCATCTTCTTCAAAAGTTCGCCTGGCTTGTACGTACCTACCCAGTAGTCGACTTCAGGCAACTCCTTGATAAGTTCTTCGCCATAGCGCCCAGAAAGGCAGCCGGAAACAATTAACTTTTGCTTTGCCTTTTTGCCCTTTATTTGAGAGAGGATTGCGTTGATGGATTCCTCTTTTGCGGCTTCGATAAATCCGCAGGTATTCACCAGAATATAGTCTGCCTTGGCTGCAGTGTCGCAGGTTGCAAACCCTGCGTGGAGCATTTCGCCAACCAGGTTTTCTGCATCGACTTGATTTTTGGCACATCCTAGGTGGACTATAAAAATTTTGGGCTTCTTTGTGGGCATGTCGCAAATTTAGAAAACGGGGAAAATAAAAAAAAGAGTCCCGCAGGACTCTTTTTTATGCATGAAAGTCTGACCTTATTCCCAATCGTCCACTACGTCGGCAGCGGGCTTGGCTGCGGGAGCCGGCTGAGCGGCGGGCTTGGCTGCAGGGGCGGGAGCCGGCTGAGCTGCAGGAGCAGGCTGGGCAGCGGGCTTGGCCGCAGGGGCGGGTGCCGGCTGAGCTGCGGGAGCAGGCTGGGCAGCGGGCTTGGCCGCAGGGGCGGGTGCCGGCTGAGCTGCGGGAGCAGGCTGGGCAGCGGGCTTGGCCGCAGGGGCGGGTG
>CACXIR010000129.1 GCA_902767785.1 Fibrobacter succinogenes
AGTCACCTGGTCGACGTTCTCGTCCACCTGGTGGCCCAGGTCGGTAACGGTTACGCCGTTCACCTGGACCCTTCCCTCGGCAACCAGTGCATCTGCCCCCCGGCGACTGGTCGCCCCGCAGGCAGAGATGTACTTATTGATTCTCATACAAAAGTCCAAACCTAAGGCCCGCGGTACTTATGCGGAAGGTTTCTACCCGGAGTTTTTCCAAAAGGGAGCGGAGCCAGAACAAACCACATATTATAATGTCGCTTCTGCCGTTTTCCAAGCCCGGAAGCATGGCCCTGAGCTCCTTGGAAAGGTTCGATATGCGTGTGGTGACCGCTTCCAGGTCCGAGAGACTCATTTCCAGGCCCTCGATAGCCTTGTAGTCGAACTGGGAGAGGTTTTTGAACACCATGGCAAGAGCTGTTCCTGTTCCGCCGATAAGGTACACCGGCTTCTTGGTCATGCCCTTGAAGGATACTTCCTTGAAAGTCTCCTTCACGAATTTCTTGTATTCAGGGCCGGGGATGGGGCCCATGGCCTTGAACATCTTGAGGGCACCCACCGGAATGGAAAATCCGGTGGCTCCGTTGGAAATTTCCGTAGAGCCGCCGCCGATATCGATGGTCACGATGCCTTCGCCGTGCCATTCCTTTACGGAGCGGTAGGTCAGTGCCGCCTCTTCTTCTCCGGAGATGATTCTCGGGCGGAGCCAGAGGGCTTTTTCCACCGCGTCCAGCACTTCCTCCTGGTTTTCGGCACGGCGCATGGCCTCCGTCATGGCGGCGGCCTTCAGTTCTACCCCCAGGGCGTGCAGGTCCATGCGGAACTTGGTCATGATACGGCACAGGTCGGCGATACGCTCTTCTGAAATGCGTCCGGATTCGTAGATGTCTTCGCCCAGACGGCAGATTTCCACCTTCTGGAGCTTGGGGACCAGAACTTGGCGCGGTTCCGGCATTTCCCCGGCTTCTGTTCCGTCTGTCTGTCTGGTCTCGAAGGCGGCGATGAGCAAAAGGCAGCTGTGGCTGCCGATATCCACGGTGGCAAGGAGCTTGTTAGGCATTGTCCGCCTCGCTTTGTTCCGTGCTTTCTTTTTTCTCGTCAAACTTGGAGAACCCCGCCTTAATCTTCTCGGCGATCTTTGCCGGGTTCAGCATGAATTCTCTGGCGCTGGCAATAGCTTCTTCTACTACGGATTCCGGGTATTTCCCGTTCCAGCTGGCCACCAAGTCGCCTGATTCGGAACCTAGGGGCTTCTTGTTGCGGATTTCTTCACCCATTTTTAGGGCGAGGAGCAGTCCCAATTCGAAGGGTCGGGGGCTTTCTTTCCCTTCCAGGAGGTTCTGGATGCGGGAAATGCGTTCTTCCAGGGGGACTTTTTCCAGTTCGGCCAGGTCTTTTTCAGAAATCATGGCTATAAAATAAAAAAAGAACGGAGTCCCGTGAGGAACTCCGTTCTGTAAAGGAGAGAAGAATTACTTCTTGGCAGCCTTCTTAGCAGGAGCCTTCTTGGCAACCTTCTTAGCAGGAGCCTTCTTGGCAACCTTCTTAGCAGCGGGCTTCTTAGCAGCGGGCTTCTTGGCAGCGGGCTTCTTAGCAGCGGGCTTCTTGGCAGCAGCCTTCTTGGCAGCGGGCTTCTTAGCAGCGGGCTTCTTAGCGGCCGGCTTCTTAGCAGCGGGCTTCTTGGCAGCGGGTTTCTTAGCAGCGGTTTTCTTTACAGTAGCCATTGTTTTTTTCCTTTTTTTGAGGGTTTAATGATTTGATAGCTATAAAATAACTCTTTTTTCACAAATAATCAACACTTTTTTGAAATTTTTTTCTTTTTTTTTTTAAAAGCCCTTGACAAAGAAAAAAAGTGTCACCCGACTTTTTAGGCCATTTTTGTTATGTTGTATGTAAATTTGGGGCGGAAAATGACTCTATAACTTAATGATTATCAAAGTGTTGGTCAAATTTTATTGCGGATGGTTTACGCTGTCGATGTACTTCTTGAAACCTTTTACGCCCAACTCGAACATGTCGACAAATTTTTTTGCGAAGGGAGGATTTTTTCCAAGATGCATGCCGAGAGCGTCGTGCATCACCAAAACTTGACCGTCGGTGAAGCGTCCTCCGCCGATTCCGATGGTGGCTGCGCTCACTTCGCGGGTGATTTTCGTTCCCAACTCTTCGGGAATGTGTTCCAGCACTACTTCGAAGCATCCCAGACTATCTATAAAGCGTGCCGCGTCTTCGATGGCGCGGGCCTCTTCGACCGTTTTTCCCTTCTGCTTGAAGTTCTCGGCGGTCTGGGGCAAGAGTCCCAGGTGGGCGCACACGGGAACGTCGTGGCTGCGGAGGAATTCCAGCACGCCTTCGGGCGTACCTTCCAACTTGATACTGGCGGCACCCAGGTCCAGGAACCTGCGGGCATTGTCGTATGCCGTTTGGGGATCCTTGTCGCTTAGGTAGGGCATGTCTGCCACCACATGGGTGTTGGGGGCGCCCCGGCACACGGCTCCCACAAAGATGAGCATCTCTTCCATGCCCACGGCGCGGGTGGTCTTGTAGCCCAGCATGGTGTTGGCAAGGCTGTCTCCCACCAAAATTTGGTCGATGCCTGCGGCTTCTGCCATCTGCGCGAAGGCAAAATCGTAGCTGGTGATCATGGAAATTTTTTCGCCCTTGGCCTTTTTTTCGGTTATGTCTTTGGGGGTAAGCATAATTTTCGGGTCTCCTGTAGCCATTGGAGGGAATGAATTTCCTTCAAAAAGCCGATATGATTTCTAAGGTAAGATATTAAAGCGTTTTCCGTGTATTGGGCGCATTGCAGGGGAATTCCCTTGTAAAGGGTCCAAAATCCCGCTAGGGTTTCTTCTTTTGCCCGGGGTGCGGCCACGCCTAGGCACTCTTTGCACAAAAAAGTTCCCGATTCGGGGGAAAAATCCGCCGCCGGTTCCGTCAAATCCTTTCCGCAGTGTCCGCAAGTTCCCAAATCCAGGTGGTAGCCCCAGGCTTCGCTGGTAGAAAGCAGCCAGCGGGAAAAGATATTCTCGGGCGCGTCCGGAGAGTCCAGCTGCTGGAGCGTGTCTGCCATCAGGGAGAATTCCTCTTCCAGGGGGACTCCCTGGGGGGCGTAACGCAACAGCATTTCCGCCATCACCTGCGCCTTGGCCAGCTTGAGCAGGTCTGCCCGCAGGTTTTCGTGCCAGCGCAGCACCGAAGCTTCCTTTATAAACTGCAATTCCGCATTCGGGTTGTGCTTGAACACCACTTCTGCCAATGCCAGAGGGTCCAACGCGCCTTTGAATGGCGACTCCTTCCTCTTGCCGCCCTTCACGATAAAGGACACGATCCCGCATTCCTCCGTCAGGGCCTTCACGATCCAGCTGGAGTCGCTGTAGGGGTAGCGGTGGAGGACTATGGAACGGGTCTTGATCATGCCTTCGGGAACGGGGGCCAGCCCAGCTTTTGTCCGCCAACCACGTGCAGGTGGATGTGGAAAACGGTCTGGCCAGCATCTTCCTTGCAGTTGAACACGAAACGGGCGCCGGACTGTTCCAGTCCCAAGTCCTTGGCGATCTGCTGTCCGCGGTAGAGCAGTTTGCCCACCAGCTCGCAGTCTTCCGGCTTCATGTCCATGAGGGAGGCGATATGGCGCTTGGGGACCACCAAAAAGTGGACTGGCGCCTGAGGTGCCACGTCGTAGAAGGCGAACACGTCGTCGTCTTCGTAGATTTTTTTCGAGGGAATTTCACCCTTGATGATTTTGCAGAAAAGGCAATTTTCACTCATAGTGACTATTAATATAGTAAAGGGGAGGGAATCGTTCACGCGCAGTCAATCGAACCCTCGACCAGGGTTCGAACATTCCTTCACCTATGAACAAGAAAAAGGACCCATGAAGGGTCCTTCTTCTTGTTCAGGAGAGAGAGGGGTTCGAACCCTCGGTCCTGTGACAGACTCCGGTTTTCGAGACCGGCCCAATCGACCACTCTGGCATCTCTCCGAGGTTTGGGCTAATATAGAAAAAATCCCGCGGCGTCTGCTGCGGGACTTCTCGGTTTATTCAATCTTTTTAGCGGACGACGACCCGCTTGGTGGCGGCGATGCCCGCACCCTTGGCTCGCACGATGTAGGACCCGCGGGCCATTTCAGCAAGGCTGAACTGGTGGGTTCCTGCAGAGAGGACTCCCCGGTAGAGAGTTGCCACCCGGTTGCCCTGCAGGTCGAACACGTCCAGCGAAACGCTACCGGCGTGAACCGTCGTGAAAGCAAGGCTGCTGCCCTGGAGCGTCAGAGTCGTCCCGTACGTCACGGTCGCTGTTCCGATGTCGGTGGTGGAATTGCTCGATGTGGGAGTGCTTGCGGTCGGATCAGCAAGCTTTTCCACCATCTGGATGGCGGTGATGACCTTCTCGCTTCCTTCGGATACGGCGAACAGGTCGGCCTTCTTGTCGAAGTTGGAGATGATTACGCCGTCGTCGGTTACCATCTCGTCGAACCCGATGTTTCCGCTGAATCCTTCGGCAGAGATGTTGAAGACGACGGAGAACAGGTTGTCCAGATCGATGGGGTGTTCCTTTTTGTCTTCGCCCATGTAGGTGGTGATTTCAAATTCGCAGGTCTTGGAGCTGCCTTCCTCGATCCAGCAGTCATCAGAGGTGGACTGTTCCCAGGTCCACTGTTTGTCGCTGGAACCATTCCTGACAAAGGCAAGGCCAATCCATACGCCTCCCTTGGTGGCACCGCTGCCCTTGGTGCTGATTTTCACGGAAATGGACTTGGAGTTTGTCAGGTCGGGCAACTTCGTGTAGTTTATCAATGCCCCGCTTTCGCCTAGCTTGGATAAGGAAACCTGCATCATGTAGTTCTTGTAGTCGCCCGAAGCCTTTTCCTTGTCGCCATTGAACTTGGATGTTTCTGTTGCGGTGTTGCAAGTCTTGGTTCCCGAATTTGCCGTGCTGTAGCTGTTCCAGCCGGGCATCTTGTCCAGCGTGATGATGTTTTCGTTTTCCATGTTGGATTTCCACACGCTTGCTGAGGTCTGACTCACGTAGCCGCCGTTCCAGGCCGGGGATTCGTACCAGGGCATCCACCAACTCCAGACGGCACCGTCGCTATGCATGTTGGTCACATCGGGGATGGGACCGTTTTCCGACAAGGCGATGATTTTC
>CACXIR010000130.1 GCA_902767785.1 Fibrobacter succinogenes
GGCGGGTTGATTTTTTCGTGGTTGAAGCTGAGACGGTCTTCAAAGCGGATTGCCGTGGGGATGAAGGTAAACGAAGTCCCGAACAGTAGCGGGTTTGCATAGCCTACGGAAATTTCTTGCTTGTGCTGGGCTACCTGGGCCCCTGTAGAAAATTCATGGAAGTGACCGATAAAGTTTTTGTGCTTGGCGTAGGCCTGTGCGCCAAAGCCGTATATCTCTTCGTAGAAGAAACCGTAACGGGCCTCGCCAGGAACGCGTTCGGTTACGTCCAAGTACACATCGGAAAGCCCGTCTTCCCTAAGGGAATCTCGCATTTTGATTTGCGTAAACATCTGGGTAGAGAACAATTTGTTCCTAAAGGAGTTGTACTGCTTACCATCAATGGTTTCGCCCTTCTCTATTTTCCAAAGCGAAGAGAGCCATGCGGTGTCTGTAAGGCCTTCTTCTGCAGTGGTGTCAATCCTTCGATCAGCGACCCTGGTGGCAGAGCTGATAATGTTGCCCATGATTACCTTGGCACCAGGCTGTACCGTAATTTCTACATAGATTTTTTTCGCTAGTGTGTCGATTTTTTCTAGGTGGTCTAGGTAAACGTGGAGGTATCCCGCTTTGCGGAATGAAGTCTGTATGTACTGCAGGTCTTCTGCAATGTCTTCATCTTCAAAAACGCGGTCTTGGGATGTCTTTAAGGAGGACGTGTCGATTTCAACGCTGTCCGTTTGGGGCATGTTCAAAATCGTTCCCGCAAAGCGGTAGCGCTCTCCTTCGGATAGGGTAAACATGTACCCGCTTTGGATGCTGTCCGGCGCCAGGTATTCCCGCTTGATGTCCATTTGGATGTCTAGGCTGAAATACCCCTTGGAATAATACAGGCTCTTGACATTTTCCAAGGACAGCCTCATCATGAAATCCTGCTTGGTAGTGTCCAACTTTCCGAATTCTTCGGGTATGTCCAACTGCTCTTCCAATTGGAAATTGGAGAATACATCATTTCCGTCAAAGCTCAAATACCAGGGGTGCTTATCCCCCTCTTCGGACCACAAGATCGATACGGCGGCGAACAGGAATATCAAAACTTTTTTCATGGCTTTGCTCCTGTTTTTTTGTCGGTGCTATCGCTTGGCGGCTCAATGGTTTCGCAATGGCCTATGCCCAATAGGCACGGATTCCAGAACCTGTAAGTGTAGTTTACGCCCACGTTCTTTTCGATGCGGTTCTCGTCGTTTACCTCTGTACCGGTGTTGGCCAGATACTGTTTAGATATTAGCAGCCCGTTCAAGGAAAGAGTGGGGTTAATGTGATTCTTGTGCGAGTATTCCTTTTCCCGGAATACGGGCAGCGTATAGTTCACGCCGAATTGTAGTGCCTGGTCGTAGGTGGGGTTTTCACTCTGGTCTTGAGTGTAGCCAAAGATAAGGCTCAAGTTCTTGACCCAGCGGTCAAGAGACACGGGAACCTTGAAGTAGCTGGAATCCCTATCGTTAGAGGTGTTGCTGTTGAATAGCATAACCTTCATGTCGATGTCGCCGATGTACTCGCCTCCCAGGGTCCTGTTTGCAGTTGTGGTCAGGAACTTTCCAATGGCCTTGCCGGCAAGTTTGTTCCAGTCCGTATTTTCGTCGGTGTCGTCTGCAATACATCCCAAGAAAATATTGTAGTAAATTGCCGCAGAACTAGATTCCCTGCCGCAATTGGAATTGGGCGTTGCCTGCGGGTTGGTGATAGTCCCCTGGATGTCCAGGTTGATGGGGCATGTTTCTTTCTGGTTGTCTTCTGTTTCGGTACAGTAGGGGAGTTCCTGCGAACTAGATACGTCGAATACGCCTTTTTGCCACGGAACGTCGGACCAACTGATGCGGAAATAGTTCAGGTCAAAGTTGTAAACGTCCTTGACTCCAATGAATCCGGCGTTGGAGTTGGTTACGTCGCCTCTCAGCAGCGGCCTGTTGGTATTGCCCAGAACCCAGATGTCAAAGGTGAAGGGGAATTCTGCAAAGGGGGTGTGAATTTCTACGGAATCCTTTTGGGTGTCCATGATGTGGACCGAAAGGTTGATGGGGCTTGCCGAAGAAATTTTTGCTTCTGCAACGTTTTCTGTTTTCCGGAGCTTTGCAATGGCGTTGTTCAGCACGGCGAGGATCTTGTCGATGGAATTAGGAGTGACCTCGATTTCCAAATCCTTCTTATAAACGGCCTTGTCGATGGTGACTTCGCCTTCGATGCTGTTGTTCTTGATAAGTCCGTCTATAGAATGGGGTACAATGAATTTGAAGTTGCCCTGTCCTAGGGCTTCCGCTTCGCCAAAGGTTTCATGGTTGAACAGGTAGCGGATAGAGGGAATGTTTGCCGATATGACTAGCTCGGAACTGTTGTCCTCCATGTGGCTTGTCATGTTTTCAAACACAAGGGTGTGCAACGATGTGCGTATGGTGTACTTTTCCGATTGCAGGTCTATGGCCTGCAACTGCATCTTGTTCAGGTCAAATTGCAGGGTGCCCACCGTTGATTCCTTCTCGGAGGTTGGCGGTTAGGTCTATGTGCAAGTCGGTTTTCTTGATTTCGCTGAGGGTGCCTGGAATAAACCAGGAGCCATTCATGTTGACGCTTCCCGTAAACACAAGTGCCGTGTCCAGGAATCCTTCGGACCACAGGTTTCCGCCGTTGTCCGTATTGTGGGATAGGCTAACGTGTCGCTTGTCGCTAAAGATGTCGTCTATGATGACTTGGGAGGTTCCCGTCCAACCGCCGCCACCGATTCCCAGGTAGGCGTTCAGTTCCGCCTTGCTGCCTTCGGCAAACAGGTTCATCTTCTTGATGTTGAAAACATGGGGAGGAATTTTGCTGAACTCGATGTCCGTAAATTCAATGTTTCCTTGCAGCCCGACTGTTTCTTCGTAGGCGATATCGCCATTGATAAAGCCCGAAGTAAAGGTAGAGTCGTTGATGGGCTCCAGCAGTAGCGGTATGTTGAATTTTTCGGAAGCGGCCCAGGCGTGAACCACCTGGAATGGCAAGTTCATGGTGGGCTTGAAGTCGGGGTTGGAGTCATTGGGCAAAATGAATATGGCTTCGCCTTGAACTTTGTTCTGGTTCTGTATTGCTTCTGCCTTGTCGATAAAGATGGTGTCGCCGTTTTGCCTTGCTTGGATAAAGCCCTGGATGTTGTAGGGGTCAAAGTTTCCGTCTAGACTGAGTTCTGCTGCTCCCACATTGGTGTCGAAATTTTGCTTAAAGGTGCCGGAAATTTTACCATTCAATTTTTCGTTGAATTTGAGTTCCGCAAAGGGTATGGTGGAGATTTCCACCTGGTCGGCGGTTACGTCAATCGTTGTGGAGTCTATAATGGATATGTATGCGCGTGCATGCCCGCCATGGCGTTGCGTCACATCCCAGGAGGTGTGAGGAGCGGGTTCGTCCCAGACCACGTCGCCAGTAAAGTCGAAAGTTTCCTTGGGAGTGTAGATGATTCCGTTGGAGAAGTCTATGCCGTGCTTGTCAATGAGCAATACGGTTTGCAACGAGTCGGCCTTCATCTGGTAGGCATATTCCACATTGGGAATCTTCACGAATATGCGGGTCTTGCCGTCAAAGACGGTGCCGTAAACCTTGAACCGTTCCTTGAGGATGAGTTGCCCCTTGGACCAGTCCAGCGCCCAGGGTTCAAGGGGTGACATGTCTCCTGTGTAGGTCACGGGAACGTCGCTGTCCAGATCTATGTTGGCCTCGACCACGGACCCTTGTCGGGTCTCGGCCTTGACCTTGATCTTGTTCCCGGTCTTTTCGGCAGAGTGGATGGTCATGTCTAGGGGCATCATTTGCGGCCCGAACTCGGCACTCATCTTTTCCACTTTGCCAGAGGCGGTGCCGTTGAGCTTCATGTCCATGTCAGCCGTGAGCCGTATGGTTCCGCCCTCGTCATTGTTCAGAACAATGTCCGTGTGGAACCGCTTCTGGTTTCCTTTCACGTGGATGTTTGCGTTCAGAGGCATCAATGGCCAGAATTCCCCAATGCGGGTCTTGACCGTGATGTCGTAGTCGGGGCTACCTGTCTTTGGGTTCAGGCTTGCTTTAGTTTGCACGTTCAAATGCCCGATGGTGGGTGCACCTTCAGGAATCTTGACGGGGAGCCATTCTTCCACCTTTTTTACGTCCAGCGTGACATTGGTGGTAACTGCGGCGAGGTTGTTCTTGGAGGTGTTGGCGTCCACCTGCACAGAATCGCCGCCAGCGACCACCTTGCCCTTCATCTGTATCTGGTCGCTTCCAAAGTCCACCGCCACTGCTACGTTGGCGGGGTTCTTTAGGTAATCGCCCTGGATACTGTCCGCGCTAAATCGGGCTTTGGTGGAGCCTTCGCTCTTGAGGGATATGTCTTTGGCTTCCCAGTGTTTGCTGGAATCCACAGTTACTGAAAGTTTTCCTACGTCTGCGCTTACGGGCAGGTAGAATTTGGCGTAATCTGGCAGCGCTGGCGGCGATGAATCCACCTGCACTTCCTTTTCTTTGGGCGGCCCTGCGGTGGTAATGCTAGCCTGGATTTCCTCGGTCTTCAGCTTGATGTTGCGGTCTTTCTGGAAGAGGGTGATGTCAATGTCTGCGTTGCGCAATATGACGGTGTTGCCGTCCTTGGTAATTTCGATGGAATCCCAGTGGTGGGTCAGGTAGCCGTCCTGGGTGTGTCCTGTGGGGGTGATTTCAAGGCTGCCGAACTTGTGGGGGCTAGAGAGGAACACGTCAAGCAAATAGTCCGACAACCAGGTGCATAGAGCCAATACACCCACAATGGCCGTCGTGATTACGGCGGGCCTGATATATGTCGAAGTTGCGTTCTTCAACTATGTAGAATTGTAGCAAAATTGCGAGCGTAACTCGTTGGCTGACAACGACTTACGTCGTTTTGAAGGCTTTGCAGAAGACACTTGGCTGCCGCGTTTATTGTGTAAACGAAAGTTTACATAATAAACAAGTAGGTTCTTTTCAAATGGTCCCCTTTTCTTTGCCAAATTAATGTTATTTTTTTCGCAATGCATTATAATGGGAAAATTAAGGCGGTTGGGGTCCGCAGCTGTATCCTCCTTATTGTTTTGGCATTGATTCTCAATGTCGGCCTTACCTCTCTGGCGGGGTACCTTTCCCTGCCCGTGTTCTTGGACTGCACAGGCACCATCCTTTGTGCAATGCTGGGCGGTGTTTTTCCCGCGGTTGTCGTAGGTTTCCTGACGAATTTGTTCAAGAGTCTCCTGCTTAGTTCCTACTCCATGTATTATGGAGTGGTCAGCATCTTTTTTGCGTTGATTACCGTGTATTTCTACAATAAGCGGTTCTTTTCCAGCGTACCGAAATTCTTTTTGGCGGTCTTGTGCTATGCCATTTTTGGTGGCGGACTCGGTTCTGTGTTTACCTACTACCTCAACCACCAGAGTTTTGGGTTTGGCGTGTCGGCTCCGTTGGCTCATTCCATTCACGACGCCACGGAATTCAGCGTCTTCTGGTCCCAGATGAGTGCAGATGTCATTGTGGACCTTTTTGACAAGGCGATAGTGTTGACGCTTGCCATTGCCATTTTTCATTTTATCCCCAAGAAAATCAAGAACCACTTGAACCATGTATTCTTGCGTAACGAAAGAAAACGCAACGAGGGTATGGTCATGAAACGCTCCTTGCTCCGCAAGGTGGTGATGGTGGTTGTTTTTTCGGAAGTGTTGCTGGCGGTCTTTGTAACGAATATCGGTTACTTCCTTTACAATGAACAGGCCATAAAAAAATACACGACCATTGCCTTTGGTCTCACCGATGCAGCGGCCATAGTAGTGGACCCGGAAAGGATTTCCGATTTTATTGAGCATGGCCGCGAAGCCGAGGGCTACAAGGAAACCGAGAAAAAACTGTACGCCATTCGTGAAGGATTCCCCATGGCGAAATTCCTGTACGTCTATCGCATTGGGCCGGACAGTAGCCAAGTGGTCTTCGATTTGGATTTCGAGGGCGACCACGAAAATGAGGAATCCGAGGGGGACGATCCAGGACTGGTTTTGGCCAACGATGAGGGAGTCCTGGGCAATATATCTGCATTCATGAACGGGGAAACCGTCGGACCTGTTGTCACAAACGATACCCTCGGTTGGCTCCTGTCTGTATACCGTCCGCTAACGGATTCCAGCGGTAAAGTTGCGGCTTATGTGGCGACTGACATTTCCATGGATTCCATCTTCAGAGATCAGATTGGTTTTTTGATTAAGATCTTGTCCTTGTTCTTTGGCGTTTCCCTTGTCATTATGACGGTTATCATGGAAATAGTCATGAGGCACGTGGTGGTTCCTGTGGACCGCATGTCCCATGCCGCCATTTCCTTTGCCTACAATTCCGAGGCGGGCCGTAAAATCGGTCTTCGCCGCATCAAGGCACTCCACATCGGCTCCAACGACGAAATCCAGAACCTGTACAAAGCCTTCTCTACCATGGCAGAAGACTTTTTGCAGTACATTGTGCAGTTGCAGAAACAGAACTCTCGCATTACCCGCATGCAGGACGAAATCATTATCAACTTTGCCGAATTGGTGGAAGCACGCGACGAGGGCACAGGAAACCACATTAAAAAGACTGCGGCCTACGTGGAAGCCATTGCAAGGCAACTTAAGGCGGAAGGTGTATACTCCGACATTTTGACAGAAGACTACATTGCCCGCATAAAGCGTTCTGCACCTCTCCACGATATCGGCAAGATTGCGGTGTCCGACCTGATTTTGAATAAGCCGGGGAAACTGACGGAAGAAGAATTCGAAATCATGAAGGGGCATACTACCGAGGGGTGGAAGATACTTCAGAAGATTGTATCCAATACGGGTGATTCCATGGAAGCGGGCTACCTGAAGGAAGCTATTGAAATGGCCCATTTCCACCACGAGAAGTGGGACGGTTCCGGTTACCCAACGGGAATCAAGGGGGAACAGATTCCGCTGTCTGCAAGGATCATGGCGGTGGCCGACGTGTTTGACGCCTTGGTGGCGGAACGTGTGTACAAGAAGCCCTTTACTTTCGAGAAGGCCATGGCCATTATCACCGAGGGTGCCGGCAAGCATTTTGACCCCAAGGTGGTGGAAGCCTTTAGCCACATTGCAGAAGCCCTGTACGGTGAACGGACCCGCCTACAAGTTCCGCCAGAAGCTTAAACTGATGTGTAGTGTGTGATGTGAGGTTTGTAATTAGTCATTACACACTACACACCCCACATTTCACATTTCACATTGCGGCTCTGCCGCTTTGCCGCTAGAATTGGAAGTAGATGAACGGGCAGCTGTCCGCGCTCATGAACTGGTAAATCACGAAGATGATGAACGCCGTGGAAAGTACCATCAGGGGGGTGGGCTGCGAGGCGAACATAA
>CACXIR010000131.1 GCA_902767785.1 Fibrobacter succinogenes
GTTCTTCCGTGAAACAGTCTAGTTCAAGTTCTATCTTGCCTAAATCCAGTAGTTCCGTATTTGAAGTTGACTCTTCCAGATTATGCACGCCTGGGTATGCTTTCTGCAATCGAGCATTAGGGGCTGATAGTATGCATGCTGGGGCGTACAAAAAGTTTACATATGAGGGACGATCCTACTATTATCTGACAATCAATGGTAAAAATCAGGATGGTAAAGCTGCCTCTGTAACTGTCATGGCGGAAAACCTGAATGTTGGCGAAATGGTTGATGGCGATAAGGACCAAAATAACGATTCCAAGATTGAGCGGTATTGTTATGACAATGATACAATGAAATGCGAAGAGTATGGCGGACTCTATCAATGGGCGGAAATGATGAAGTTGCCGAGCGAATGCAACACCAAGAGTTGTGCTGACTCTATTAAGCCAAACCATCAGGGAATTTGCCCAGATGGATGGAGACTTTTAACTTATGATGATATGTATGTCGTTGTGCATGCAAATGGAAATAGAAATGGTGTTGCCGATATTCGGAGCATGGGCTTTGGTGGCTTTAATTATAGTGGATATGGACTGATTGGTGCTGGAACTCTTTGGAGTCACAATTTCAAAAGTTTGGATCAACATACATATTGGTTTTATCCTGAAGAATCGAAGAATTATGCAGAAGAAGGTGCTTTTGCTGGGTCACAGGGGAAATCGTCTACGGGCAATTCTCGTTCCGAGCAATATAAAACATATGGCTTTTCTGTTCGGTGTGCAAAAATAAATGAATAAAAAAAGCATGTGAACTATTTCATCTAAACATTTCAAAGGGCCTAAAACATGTCTAAAAAGAACGATAAGAAAAGAATCGGTGCGTTTAATTATAAAATTGAATCATTGGAACCCCGCATGATGATGAATGCGGATGTTGTTTTAGATGACCTTGAGGACAATTTATCCAGTATTTCAACAACAGTTGAAAGTGCCCTAAGCGAAGTTGATGATTTACAGTTGTCTGGACTTGGCTTGGATGAGTCTCTTGATTCTGCTTCAGCATATTTTTCTGGTGTTGGCTCAAATATACAGTCTTTAATATCTACAGCTTTAGAAAACTATAGGGATGCACTGCCCGAAGGAACAGCTTCCGTTTCTCTGGCGGCACTAGTTTCTGGATTGAACACGAATCTCCCAGATCAGTTACCGTCAAATATTGAAAATCCTGTTTTTAGTGCCCCAAATAATGATACACTCAAGCTAGATTTTGATGTTCTTGCCGCCTAGCGGGATAATTCCACACCCCACACTACACATTGCTTCTGCCTGTTGATTCTGGGTAAAAAAATTTATATATTGACGGTATGGCGCAGCCTTTGTCGAAAATCAGCATCCTTGAACCCCTTTGCTGCGGTTGGGGGCATATCCCGTGAAGCCCTGTTCCTGCGTTCGCTGGAGCGGGTGCCGTGGCACAACCTGGTAGTGCTGTGGGGCGGGGCGGAAAACTGTGCAAAACTTTATACGGAAAAGGTCCGAAGGGGGCTTCGCAATGGCGACTTCAGACAAAAATACGATTTCGCTTTCGGAATTCTACGAGGAGAACCTGTACAGGCTCCAAGATGGGGTTCTGAATATTGTGAAAAACTGCGGCACACCTTTGTATCTGACCGGTGGAACCGCGCTTAGCAGGGCGTATTACCGCCACCGCTATTCAGACGACCTGGATTTCTTTGTCAACAACGATAATTCCTTCAATCAGTATGTCGACGCCGTTCTAGATGGTCTTCGAAAGGCCGGCTATGACTGGAGTGTCGAAACAGGATTTGTCAAATCTCCCGATTTCAGGACCCTTGTCTTAAGACATCCCGATTTCCAGATGGGGCTGAAACTCGATTTCGTAAACGATGTCGCCGCACACTATGGCGAGATAACCGAAACGGACCTGTTCTACAGGACGGATTCTGTCAGGAATATTCTTTCGAATAAGGTGACCGCGATTTTCAGGATGTCGGCAAAGGACATTGTGGATATCCATCGGATATGCCTGAACGAAAAATTCGAATGGCGGGAAGTCTTTGAAGAAGTCAGGGAAAAGGAACTGGGCGTAGAACCATTAGATGTTTCCCAGGTCATGCAGGGAATAACGCAGGCTGCGTTTGAGAGTATCAAGTGGAAATGCGGATTGACCTTTGCCGAGTTCAAGCGGGACATCGATATGATTGCCGCCGACATGCTTTGCCTGAAGGACAACGGCTTGAACGACAGGAGTATGAGATGAAAACGATAAAGAAACTCGGCTTGGTGAGCGCTGTAGCTTTTGCAATGCTTGCGTTCTCGGCTTGTGACGATTCGTCGTCGGCGGGTGGCGACGATAATGAAACATCCGCTGTTGAATCGTCTTCAAGCGTAAAGGACTCTGATTCCACCGAAGAGTCATCCTCTTCGATTGACAAGAAGTCTTCGGGTAACGAAACCAAAGACAAGTCATCGAGTAGTGAGAATAAGTCTAGCAGTTCCACAAAAGAAACAAAAGTCTCTTCTGATTCCAAGAGCTCCAGTTCCATAAAGTCAGGAGATTCTTCTAGCAGCAAGAAGGATGTATCTAGTTCGTCGGTCAATTCTTCGTCAAGTGTCAAGTCTAGCAGCAGTTCTTCCGTGAAACAATCTTCGTCGTCAGTTACTTCGAGTAGTAGCGAGTATGTTCCATTTGATCATTCCCAGACACTTGGAAGTATAGGGCAAGAGGGCGTTTATAAGACATTTACTGATTCGCGCAACGGACGCAGTTACTATTACATGGAGTTCAAGGGTGTAAACAAGCAAGGCGACTCGGCGACGGTCACTGCCATGGCTGAGAACCTGAATATTGGAGAGATGGTCGCCGGCGACAAGGACCAGGCTGACGATTCGAAGGTAGAACGCTATTGTTATGACAACGACACCATCAACTGTGACCGCTATGGCGGTCTCTACCAATGGGCGGAGATGATGAAATTGCCCAGCGAATGCAATACCAAGAGCTGTGCCGACAGTATAAAGCCAAACCACCAAGGTATCTGCCCCGACGACTGGCGCCTGCTCACCTACGATGATTTCGTTGTCATTCTCAATTCCAACGGCAACAACGATGGCATCAAGGGAGTCCGTTCCACCTTCGGCTTCGGCGGCTACAACACCACTGGGTATAGCCTTGTGGGTGCGGGGTATAACTGGAATTATGGATTTAAGAATATAGGTGAAGCGGTGTATTGGTTCTATCCAGAAGAAGATGCAGATTCTCCAGCAACAAAGGCTTCGGACTCCTTTACGGGGCAGTCCTTAAATAGTTTTGCGAAATATTCAACGAAAAAGATAAATGGTTTTTCCGTCCGTTGTGTTAAGTCAAAATAAAATTTATAAGTAAGATTACAAAATGAACATGAAAAAAATAAAGAAATCCGTCAAGAAGTCCACCAAGAACAACTACCGTATTGAGGCTCTTGAACCTCGCCTGCTCATGGCTGCCGTCGAATAATCATCCCACACCCCACACTTCACATTTCACACTGAAATCGCGTTAGGGGGCGTCGCACCTTTGTGGCGAGACGCGCAAGCGGCTCGATGAGCCGACCCCGGATCAGGTCCGGGGTGACGAGAGGCGAGCAGCACCCGCCCCGGCCCCCCTTCGGCAGGCTCAGGGACCTGGCCGGGGAACGCCCAATAGTGGGCTATACTTACTTTTACTGCTTTAGGTTATTTACTTGTTCTCGCCGAAGAATCCGTGTTCCGAATGCTGAGACCACATTTCGAACATCGTCAAGTAGTTGTTCTTGATGTATTTCTGGATGGTCAGAAGATCCTTGTCGGAAAGAGAGCCGCGTTTCTGGACAACGGTGTCGCCGTTTGATTTGATGAAAAGTTTTGCGGAACCGGCTTCAGTCAATTTTGAGTCGCTCGCGTGTGCGTGGATGCATTCGACTATGCAGGCCATGGTAAAATACAGATAGTAACCGGCGATCTTGAATGGAAAATATTTCGGCATTAGTCGTTCCCGATCAAATCTTTGTTTTTCAGGTAGTAGGCCTGGACGAGGGCTAACTGTGCGTCGCACATAGAGGACTTGATCATGTCTCCATCCTTGTTCAGGACGCAGGCTTGCTCCGGGTTGCTTAAATAGAGGATCTTGACATCGCCGTTGTCCGTAACGGTGAAACTGTAGTTGGCGATAATCATGTCGGCCTTGTCGGCGATTTCATTAAGCTGTTGCTCGGACATTGTCCACCTCGACAGATGTTATCGGTTGCAAGAAAATTTTCGGGTCGATGTAAAGGTCTTCAAGGATAGGGACCAGGTCGATATAGTCCTCGACGAGTTTGTCCTTGTTCTGGCTATATACGGCATCGACCACCAGGTAGCCGTTGTCCCATTCCTTCACCTTTGCAATCTTGACAAGGCTATACGGCCCCTTGAACCGTATAGTCCGCCCGTTAAAGGAGAAGGATATGTAACATCCGTCATTTGACAGGATTGCCTTAGAATTGACCATGTCCACAATATACATTATTCTGTCGCCAAAGGCAACCTGGGCTGGCTCGGTTTTACAGGGGGAACGCCCAAGGGAGGGCTTAATCCGTTGGGGGCTAATCCATGCCAAGAAGCCATCTTGAGACATCGACGATTCTGATTCCTTCGTACTGGGTCGTTTCGTGGTTTGTTCTCGCGATGAGCATTTTGGGGTATGCGTCTTTTATTCCGAGCAGCGGGGCCGTTTCCCTTTCAAAAGTCTTCTTGTCCGAGATGTTGTCCGATACCTGGATATACAGCTTTTCGTCATGTTTCATTGCTACAAAGTCGATTTCTTTCTTGTATAGGACTCCGACGTAAAGTTGGTAACCCCTTCGAAGTAATTCCATGGCAACCATGTTTTCGTACACGTGGCCGTAGTCCATGTTGCGGGTCCCGAGTCTTGCGTAGCGGAACGAATGGTCGCTCAAGTAGTATTTGTCTTCCGTGGTCAAGTATCTTTTTCCGCGAATGTCGAATCTTCGGATTTTGTAGAAGGCGAATGCCTTGCATAAATAATCGATGTAAGAACCTATGGTTTTATGGTTCGTCTTGTCGCCTGTGGTGCTGATTGTCTTGGCGACATTTCGGATGGAGGTGATGTTGCCGACATTGTCCATCAAAAAGTCAATCAGTTTTTCAAGAAAGACCTTGTTCCGAATCTTGTATTTTTTGACGATGTCGCGGATAACCAACGTGTTGAAAACATCTTCGTTCACGTAACGGAACTTTTCACTTTCAGTCTTGTATAAGAAGGAACCCGCCATCCCCCCTTCTTTAAGGTAGGATTCGAACGAATCTTCCAGTTTTTTCGGCTTGTAGTATTTTGTGTATTCCGCAAACGAAAACGGGAAGACGGGTATCTCAAAGGTTCTACCCGTAAAGAGCGTTGCCAGATCGCTACTAAGCAGGAATGCATTTGAGCCGGTTACATAGATGTCGAATTTTTCCGTGGCGTGCAGGCTGTTCAAAGCCTTTTCGAATGAGTCGCAAAGTTGAACTTCGTCGATGAACAGATAGTTTGTCTTTTTAGGCTTGTACGCCTGTTCTGCATATTCTTCGAGTGCGGAATAGTTCTGTAATTTTTCAAACTTCGTCAAGTTGAAGTTGATCTTGATGATGTTTGCCTTTTTATCATTTTTTGCAATCCATTCTGCAAAGGATTCTAATAATTTTGATTTGCCGGAACGACGGATTCCGGTTATTACCTTGATGTCGGGTGTACCCCTGACATTTTTCAATGTGTCCAAATACTCTGTTCTTTCAATCAGTTTCATTTGTCGACTCCCGAATTTATATTTCCCAAAAATAAAAATATATAAAATTTGGGAAATTGTCTAGATGGGCCGGGCCGGGGAACGAGTCGGCCTTTCTGTGCCGAATATGACCTATTTTGCCCAAAATCACAGATTTTATTTTGAAGAAAATGCCTAAAATCACTAGTTTTTAAGTGAATAATTTGCCGAAATTCACTATTTTTTGATGTTTTTGCGTTAGGGGGCGTCGCATCGCCACGCGGTGGCGAGACGCGCAAGCGGCTCGATGAGCCGACCCCGGATCAGGTCCGGGGTGACGAGAGGCGAGCAGCACCCG
>CACXIR010000132.1 GCA_902767785.1 Fibrobacter succinogenes
TGGCGCAAAGGACATGGTAACGGTTTCCCCAGCCGCATAATTTACATTATATCTCTCGAACACAGTGGTCCAATTCTCATCATCAGTGGATACCTGAATCTGGTAGCTGTCTGTATAAGCATCTGCCCATGTCAGCTTCGCACTGGATATCTCATATTCACTGCCTAAATCCATGCGCAGCCAATGCTCACTTGCTGCTTCAGAAGACCATTTCGTTTCTGTATTTCCATATATCACATTGTCTGGTACATCGGTACCTGCTGTGCTGGATGCATTTACAGCAGTTACTGTTGGCTTACTCATTGCTGCATATACAGAACCGGTGCCGTTTGCTTCAAACTCATATACCCCAATGCCGCCTGTTTCATTGGCACGCTTGATACCGTTTGCACCGGGATAGTTGTATGTAGTGTCGTAAAAGACACGATGCCAGTTGATCCAGCTTTCGTAATCCTTTTCCGTGGGGTACCAATGAAGGTCAAACACATCCAATAATTGAATATTGTTCTTTTTCTGTTCCTCGCCCAAGCGCTTGATAAAGTATTCCAGCCAGCAGTAGTTGCGGTCTGACGCCTTAATGAAAGAAGTAACCGCTTTGCCTTCGGAGTTATTGTCGTAACGGATGTTGCACCAGCTCCATTCATTTGCCACCACAGGACCAGTCAGCTTAACATCGGGGTAGCGGGCCTTTGCCGCCTTGGCCACCGCCACGTAGTTGTTGATCATGCGTTCGGGAGCCACCGTAGAGTTGTCCGGAAAATCAAGAGGCAAGTCATCGTGGGTTCCCCGCCAGAGTTCCATCTCGTTGTCCATACTCCAGTATTTTAGGCGTTCCATGTCATACTTCAGCTCATCTTTCCAGTGGGTCAAAAGCTTTGCCGAGGAGTCCGCCGGCCATTCCTGCAAATACAGCGAAGAATTGCCCGCCTGCACAAGGGTTTTACCGTCATCGGCGACCTGGCCACCTCCCGCAAGATTTAACGACTGCTCAGCATTCTTGCCATGGGCCTGTTTCCAATCCCAATCGGCAAAATTGTAATCCGTACTGGCTGCAACATATCCCGTAAGTTGGAAGGCATACATGGCGTCCACTCCCGGCAAGTTGTCCAGCACTTTTTTGGCGGAAATGTCCCAGTTGTGCTTATAGACGTTGTTGTAAAAATCAGGATGGCTGGTAAGGTTCTTGCGCCAGTTGTGCTTGGTGGCGTTGTTCCCATTGTTCATGCGCAAGTAGCGGATTCCCGCCTGACGGTACATTTCAAGGTTGTCCTGCTCTTTTGCCGAAAGTGTTTCGGTTACATCGTTAATGTCGCCCCTATCCTCGTTGCAATAGATGTTCCTGCCGTAAAGGTAGGGAGAAACTGGTTTCACCCCCGAAGATGCATCTACCGAAACAGAAACCGAAGCTAGGGCTTCCGTACATATGCCCGCAAATGCAAGCAAAGCTACGGGAGCGAACATTCCTATTTTCTTGAAACCCATAACACCTCCCTAAATGCCCCCTCTGTACGGAACGGGGCCTCTTTGGAAATATATGTTTTTTTTAGAGAAAAATGAAAAAATTATTCCATCAAAGAAAGAAGTGCCACCAGGGGGGCATTCCAGTTGATGGCAGTCTCGTTGCTGGCAAAGGAGCAACGCTCGTCGGTATAGGAAAATCCCGGCTGCGGACCCGGATAATGGGGAAAACGATGCATATCCTGACGATCGGCGTTAATTCCGCCCACCACAAGGCCGGGAATAGGGTCCTCTACCCCGTCGGAATGGCAAATGCGGTGGTGCGGGAACTTGGGCGAACTCCAGGCGGCACCCGTTACAAAGCAGGTGTTCACGGGATTCTTGCCATAAATAAAGTCCAGCATGCCGCGGGCGGATTTCACATAGCGGGTGTCCGGATTCCAAAGGTTGGCTAACATCAGAGTCAAGCCGTGATTGGCAATAACGCCGTTGGAACCCCACACAAACTTGTCCAAAGAAATGCCATAGGCATCGGCGTTACAATGTTCCACGATGGATTCGGCGACACATACCAGAGCCGCACGTGCCTTGGCCTGCATAATGGAATCGTTGTCTTGCAAGGCAAGGGCAATCCAGCCGAAGTTTTCCGTATCCCGCCAAGAAAGTCCCATCTGGGCAGGGCAGCGTTCCATATCCTGCTGAAGAGCCTGTAAAAGTTCGGTCTCTGAAAGCCCGGCATGGGCAGCCCCCTGGGGCAATTCCCTAAACAGCATAGCTCGAGTCCAGAAAAACTCGTCGTCGTAACGTTCGTCGCCATAGCCGCCACTGCCCTCGGTATTGTGCGGGTAGGTGACATCGGGATTCTTTATAGCCCAGGAATAGGCCCGAATTGCCGCCCCGAGGCACTGTTCCGCAAAAGCGGGATAGACGTTGCGGTAAACCCGGTGGGCATGGGCCATGACGCCTGCAAAATTCAGCGTAGACGTGGTGGACTTCCCTAGAATTTGCCGTTTCTGGTTCAGGTCGGACTGGGCGGGCGATACAAAACCGTCCCAGCGGATGGGCGACACCTTGAAAAAAACGCCGCCATCCGTATCCTGCATCCGCAAAAAGAACTCCAGTTCGAAGCGGACCTCTTCCAGCAGGTTCGTGCGGAAGGAAACCGGGCGTACAACACGCCCGCGGCCCACCTCCAAGAGTTCCGCCGCCAACAGCAGGGTACCCACGGACACGCCTCCGTTCACGATATACTTGCCGTAGTCCCCAGCATCATACCAGCCGCCATGGGCATTCCAGGTACCAGCCCGATTCATGCTGGGGTGAAATTCCAGACAGTTGTCCAGGTGGGCCGCGGGCCTTGCCCACTTGCGTGCCCTGTCCGCAGGCAACTCCACGCCGCTACGTTGGAAATAGAAGGATTCCAGAGTAAGGGCCAGCTGCTCTCCCATAAGCCTTTCCGCTATTTCAAATTCCCTAGACCGTGCAAGCGGGGTTCCGGCATCGTCCACTACCACAATTCTAAAATGGCCTGGAATGGAAAAGGCAGAAAAATCCCCCTGCCACAAAAACTCGCCCGTGTAGGAGCAGGTTCCTCTCTCCCCCATTGCACCGGAAAACACGACCTCACCGCTGACAGACACAAGTTGAAAACAAGCAGGGACCGCAACAGACGAACCACCAGCCACCAAGAATTCCTTAGAAGCCGCAGGAGCGTAGCCCACATGGTTGTAGTGCAGGGAGAAGTCCATGCACCAATTTTAGATTTTTGAAGGAGCCGGAGCCGTATTTGAGCCAGCGTTTCTGTATACAGGAATAAACGGGAGACGTTTAAAGGATATCCCTGTTCAGGAGTTCCCCGTGAGAAAGCACTAGGCGACGGAAAGGGCTGTTCAGGTAAAAGTCCGGGTTATGGGTCGCCATGACCACTGTGGTCCCACGGGCGTTGATTTCCTTAAAGATACGGAATACGTCCTCGGCATTGGCCGGGTCCAGGTTTCCCGTAGGTTCGTCCGCCAAAAGCAGGTAGGGGTTATGCACCATGGCACGGGCAATGGCCACTCGCTGCTGTTCACCGCCCGAAAGGGTATAAGGCATGGCAAAACGTTTTTGGCTGATTCCCACCAAAGCAAGGGCGTCAAAGACAGCGGCATTGATCTTGTTGCTGGGCGTCCCCACAATGCGGAGCGCCAAGGCCACGTTCTCAAAAACATTCCGGTCTGGCAGCAACTTGAAATCCTGGAAAATGATGCCCATTTTGCGGCGCAGGGACTGGATTTTCTTTTCGGGAGTGCTCTTGCTGTCGTAAACAGTATCGCCAGTAAACTTTACCATGACCTGTCCGCCCCTTTCATCGTCAGGGCGTTCGTCCATATAGATCAACTTAAGAACGGTGGACTTTCCTGCACCAGAATGCCCCGTAAGGAACACGAATTCACCCTTGTTGATACGGAAGGTGATATTGTTCAGTGCCTTCCAGTTGTCCTCGTAGGACTTTGTGACATGGGTGAAATGGATCATCTTAGAAGCCCTCGCTACCGACTATTCCGTGATGCGGATATCCACATGGACTTCCTGACGCCATTTTTTTATCAAGGCTTTCAGTTTTTCGTTTTCCAAATGGGTTGCAGCCATGGACTCAATCTTTCCGTAATCTTCTTCCAGGGTCAATTCCCTAAGCTGACGGGAATCATCCAGGCGGAATAGGTGGTAGGCACCATCAATGAGTACGGGTTCGGAAACCTCCCCTACGCTCAACCTTGATACAGGCTCTACATAAGCAGGCTCCATTTCGTTCATTTGGAACCAACCTAAAAGTCCGCCCTGGAAGTTGCTGGACTTGTCCTCGCTGTATTTCTTGGCTGCGTCGTAAAATTCCTTCTGGGTCTTAATGGATTTTTGCAGGGAATCTGCCCGCTGGATAACTATTGCTGAATCCGCGGCTGTTGGGATTGTACGCAGCAGGATATGCGCCGAACGAACCCCGTCTTCTTTGCGGCCTAATACGCGAACCACATGCCAGCCAAGGTCCGTCTTAACGGGTGCGGCAGAATACTGGCCATTCTTCAACTGGTCCAAAGCCCGTTCAAATGCCGGGTCCAAAAGGCCTCGTTTAAAATAGCCCAAGTCCCCGCCCTTCGCTGCCGAGGTGTCCTGGGAATGGTTCTTTGCCATTATTTCAAAATTCATGCCCAGGTTAAGGCTATCGATTAGAAGTTCCACCTCCTTCCTAACGGAATCCACAATGGCCGAGTCAGGATGGATGGTCATCTGGATGTGACTCAAAAGCACGCAGTTGTACTGGGGCGGGATAGAATCCTTGTACGCCTTGTAAAA
>CACXIR010000133.1 GCA_902767785.1 Fibrobacter succinogenes
CTTTCCCTCTACGAAAGCGAAGAATTCTTCAAGAACGGCAAGAATCCCACAGTCCGTTTCGATAACGACGGTCTCCAGAAAAACAACAAATTACTCCTAAAGCCGTAGGAATACTAACTTTACTTCATGTTCATATTCCTTTTTATCCTTGTTGCCGGACTCACGCTGATTTATCTGAACGTGAGTTCCGTAGCCGCAGGTAAAAAGGGCAAGCTAATAGCCCTCGGGGTCTTGCTCTCCATTTTCTTCGGGATGTTCTTCCGCGACACCCTTGCAGGTTGTGCCGTCGTGGCGTTTACCTCGGTATGGCTTTGCCAGGCTCTCCTGGTGTACATTCCCTGGGGCATTTTCCGAGTAGTGCGACGCGTAATTGTACGCAGGGCATTGCCGGCACACACTCTGATGCTTGCAAGCCGCATTTTGCTAGCAGTGACAATTACCATGACGCTAGGGCTTATTGCCTACGGAGTCCCCCACAATTCACACTACGTGCTGCATGAGACAACTGTAGAATTGCCAGGACTCGCCAATGCGCAGCAGGCCCAGCTGGAAGCCGACACGACCCAACCTGATAACGCAAAACAACTACTACCCGAAAGCTTTACAGCGGTTTTCTTTAGCGACATTCACGTGGACCCGCTTTTTGACCGCAAGAAACTGGAACGCATGATTGCCGATGTGGATTCCATCGGCCCGGATTACCTGCTTTTCGGAGGAGACTTGGCAGATGTCCCAACAGCAACTCTTGACGCGTGGGGTTACGATACGCTATTCAAGCAACTTACCGCCAAAGCGAAAGTGTCCGCCGTAGGAATCAACGGAAACCACGAAGGCATGCAAGAGCGTAACGGATCCAACATCAATGCATGGATGCACAAAGTAGGGTTTGTTTTTCTGGACGATTCCACAGCGTGCATCAAAAACGCCTGCTTTACGGGCCGCACCGACCTCCAGGTGGCACGGGGCCGCGACATGGAACGCAAATCCCTTGCAGAGCTTGTGCCTACCGAATCTAAGCTCCCCTGGATTCTTCTAGATCACCAACCCAAGGGAATCGAGGCGGAACATTCAGGACGCCTGCCAGACTACGCCCTTTCAGGACATACCCACAATGGGCAATTTTTTCCGGGAACCGTCGTCATCAATTTTGTATGGCGCCTTGCCTATGGCGAAGGCGTGCTAGATGGCGTCCGCTGGCTGGTAAGCGCCGGCGTAGATTGCTGGGGCCCGCCGGTACGTGTAGGTAGCGACGCCGACATGTGGGTCATCCACTTTATCGCTGGCAATCCCAATCCTTAATGCTCGTGATACCCCGTAGGGCTATAGCTGCAGCCGGAACCATAGCTAGACGAGCCGCAGTAGGCGCACTTGTCGCCGCCATGGCCGTGCTTGTGGTTGCCATTGGGACTATAGCTGCAACCTGAACCATAACTGGACGAGCCGCAATAGATGCAGCTTGAAGAGTCCGATATATGGACATGCTTGCCATTGGGGCTGTAAGAGCAGCCGCTCCCGTGGCTGGATGATCCGCAAAAACGACAATGTGACATGGTATACCTCCGACTTCAATATATAAAAATTTGCCCAAATTTCGCCATTCTTGTTCATTCAATCAATTTATTTTATAAAAAACAAAGAAATAATATATTAGACAATATGAATTTTGGGAAATATATTATGGGTATAAAAGAATTAAAAAGAGAGGATAACGTCATGAAAACCCAAATTTTTATAGCAGCACTCATTGGAGTCACAAGCGTCTTTGCCGCCGACGGCGTGCGTTACAAAGACCGCATCTTCGATGTCGGCGACGCAAGGACCGTAACCGTCGCCTACGACGTTCCGACCATGGACAAGAGCAACTACAATATCCTCTCCGAATTGATGATGTCTTTCAAGATGGAAAAGAACATGCTACACCTCTACGAATCGGAACAGGTGGTGATGGAGCCGGTCGTGATGGATATCTACGAACCTGTGAACGATGACGGTACAGACAGGGCGGCAGTGGTGATTTGCCACGGCGGGGCTTTCGTGGCCTCGGCCAAGGACGACTTTGACCAGAAATCCGTTGCCTACGCGGATTCACTCGCCGCCCGCGGTTTTGTGACGGCGTCCCTGGAATACCGCAAGGGCGTGGTCATGACGGGCAGCGGCATGCCGTTCCGCATCGACAGCGCGAGTTTCGCCCGCACGGTCTATAGGAGCGTGCAGGACCTGCATGCGGCCATCCGTTACCTGAGACTGAACGCGAAGGCGCTGAGAATCAGCCCCAGCAAGATTTACGTGCTGGGCAACAGCGCAGGCGCCATGATGGCCCTTGAAAACATCTATGCCCTGAGCAAAAGGGATTTCCCCTCTTACATCGATTCCATGCCGCAGTATGTCGTGAAAGGCAACAAGAAAGAAAATGTCCCCTGGGGCAAGCTGAATCAGTATGGCGCAAGGGACTATAGGGGTACCGCCGACGGCGTGGTGGCCCTCTGGGGAGGCATCCACGATATCGATCTCGTGAAGAATAGCGATGTCCCGGTGTTCCTCGCCCACGGCGATTCCGACTACGTGATGCCCTACAACGTGGGACACGCCATATCCAAGCCGGACAAGATGGTTGCCGAAGCGGTGCCCGAAAAGTACAGCGCGTTTGCAAAGGCCTTCAAGTTCCAAATCGAGACCCCCACCATTTACGGAAGCTACGCCATTGATTCTGCCCTGACGGCCAGGGGCGTGGCCCACGAATTCTACAACCCGGTGGGCTACGGTCTCAAGCACGAATTCTACAACAGCACCCGTACCGCAGAAGACGGCAGCGAGATCGTGTTTGCCGACAGCGTGCAGGACAAGGCTTTCGACTTCTTGTACAAGCTCGCGACCGGGACCTACGGCAAGCAGGAGACGGTGGTGGCACTCCAGAAATCGGCTGCTCCGTCTGATGTCGATGTCGCCCAGCGTTCGGCTCCTGCGTTCGCAAAGGTCTCGAAGATTGCCATGGGCGAAAAGAACCTGAGCTTCACGGTTGTGGAGGGCGAGAATCTGGCTTACGGAGTATTTGACCTGAAGGGCAAGAAGGTGATGGCGGGCCGCGCCTCCAGGGGCGAAACGGTATCCCTGGAAGGAGTTGCCGGCGGAAGCTACTTCCTGAAGGTCCAGGGCGACGCCACCCGCCGCATCACAGTAACCCACTAGGAGTTCGCCATAGGTTAGCCATTCGAAAGAGTTCCTCTCTAAAAAAACAAAACGGCCCGGATGAGTTCCGGGTCGTTTTTCGATAGGAGATTCCCGCTCGGTGGCGGGAATGACAATCGCGGGTTATTTAACGAAAGCGCCGTAGATGGCCTTGATGGCCTTCTCGGTATCGGCTTCGTCAACACCGGTAATGATGTTGATCTGCGAAGAACCTTGGTCAATAATGCGGACGTTGACCTTGTTGTCTGCGAGAGCCGTGAAGAGCTTTGCAGCCACACCGATCTTGTTCGTCATGCCATGGCCCACGGTAGCGATGAGCGCGATACCCGGGAACACCTTGATACGGTCGGGACGCATCTGCTGCGTGATGTCTTCAAGAACCACATCCTGCACGGCGTCGAGGGCCTTGCTATCCACCACGATGCTCATGGAGTCGATGGCGCTGGGGCACAGTTCATAAGAGAGGCCTTCGCTTTCGAGCACGGCCAGCACGCGACGGCCAAAGCCCACTTCCTTGTTCATCATGGACTTCTCGATGTAAATCATGGAGAAGCCCTTGCGGCCGGCGACACCCGTAATCGGGAGCTTGGATTCTTCCGGAGTGGGGCCGATGATGGTGCCCGCGTCTTCGGGACGGTTCGTGTTGCGAATGTTGATAGGAATCTTCTTGGCACGGCAGGGAGCGATGGATTCGTCGTGAAGCACAGAAGCACCGGAGTAGGCGAGTTCGCGGATTTCGCGGTAGCTCACGTATTCGATGGGCAGCGGACTCTCTACAATGCGGGGGTCAGCCATGAGCATGCCCGAGACATCGGTCCAGTTTTCGTACTTGGCGGCATCAATACCGTTAGCGAGGATGGCGCCGGTAATGTCGGAGCCACCACGGCTGAAAGTCTTGACTTCGCCACGGAGGTTTGCGCCATAGAAGCCCGGCAGCACGTAAAGCTGGTTCTCGTCAGAGAGGGCCTTGGCAATATCGTCATAGGTCTTCGGCACAATGCGGTACTTGTCGTCGAAAGTAATCAGCGGGAAGGTGTCGACGAAGTTTGCGCCCAGGTACTTGGCCATAAGGCGTGCACAGAGGAATTCGCCACGGCTTACCAAGAAGTCGGTGCTGACGGATTCGGGGTGGTTCTTCAGCTTGTCCTCGAGGCTGTCGAGGTCTTCGGTGAGCTTGTCGCCCAGACCGAGCTCGTTGCAGATTTCGTCATAGCGCTGACGAATCAGGTTCCACGGGGTCGAAAAGTCGAGGCCCTTGGAGGCGAGGTCGTAGGTGCTGTAGAGGAGGTCGGTAAGCTTCGTCTCTTTGGGATTGCGCTTGCCGGGGGCGGAAACGACGATGACCTTGCGGTTCTTGTCGGATTCAACGATGGCCTTGATCTTCTTGAACTGGCCGGCATCGGCGACAGAGCTGCCGCCGAACTTGCATACGATTCTTTGACTCATTTTTTCCTTTCGGGCCACCAAACCTCTCGGCTTCGAGCACAACCGCTTTCCTCACGGTCGTTGTGCCCAAGCCTACCCATCTGGCCAGCCACTTGGTTTTTGTGTCTATGTCTGCGACTT
>CACXIR010000134.1 GCA_902767785.1 Fibrobacter succinogenes
GCAGGGCCACCCCCAGGCTGTTCAATGCTGCGGCGGGCCTTTGTAATAGCATCCCCGCTTGGGGTACTGCAAACATGATGACGGCCCGCCGTACGGCAGGGGACCCGCCTGTAACGGGAACATACAGGAGTAGCAGCAGGATTCCTGTAACCCGTACAATCCTGTGGGGAAGTCCTGTCGCCTTTAAAAATGTCATCAGGAACCCTGCCAGGAGTACCACATGGAACCCGCTAATGGCTAGAACGTGTACTAGTCCTGACCGCTGAAAGTCGCTTCGCAGTGCCTCGGGGATTCCCGAGCGGTCCCCGGCCAAAAGCCCCATCAAAAGCCCCGTTTCCGCCGGGTCCAAAAACTGCGAAAGTTTATTCCGAATCCAGTTCCTGAACCGGTGAAAGCTCCTTTCCGGTGTCCATTGCCCCCGCCAGCTTTTCCAATGCAATACCTTTCCGTAGCCGGCCAGCCCTTGCCCCCTCAGCCACTTTTCCGTATCGAAAGCGCCTGGAACAGTTGGCGACTCAATGGGGTACCAAGAGGCTTCGTAGCAGATAGAGTCCCCGGGTTCGGGTATTTGGGGAAGTTTTCTTTTTTCGGTAAGGCGAACGCGGTGGGTCTTAATATCGGAATTGTCTATAGCGTAGCCCTGTATAATGAACGCAACTCCATTGCTGCGGGGAGAAATGGACTCTATAAGTCCGCAATCAGCCTTTCGTGGGGGCGGCCCGACAGGCTTTTCTTTTTCGAAAAAAAGAAGATGGCTTGCAATTCCAAGGATTAGTGTCCACAGGATGCCCTTTTTTAAGAATCCTGGAACCAGAAACGTGAATCCGCCAACACAGGAAAGGAGGGGAAGCGCATAATCGGTACAACTCAGGGCAGCAAGAGTGGCGAATAACGTAATAGCCATCACCAGCGCTGGGTTTCCAAACATAGGGGCGATTAATTCCTTGATGGTGTACTTCTTGTTTGCGGGGGTGTTCTTTGGGGGCGACATTTTATACCTTTACCTTGTGCAAGAGAATTTATTTTTTCCCTCTACCTGTATAAGACTCTTTTTTGAACGGAAAAGAGCCTGCCCCTTCTTCTATTTAGTCTTTTTTTGCCTGATTCCCTTCTTTTTTTGCTCTTGTTCTGAAAGCGTTGAATCCGAGGTGGATTTGTTCCCCGCACAAGAGGATCTGTTTGTTTTGTTCCCCAATGATCTTGCTCAAGGGGATTCCGCTAGGGCATATTTTTCAACGGGGGTAATGCTGCTAGTTCACCCTAATGGGGTTTACGAAATCTCTTTTGACCAGGATCCTGGCCATGAACCGCCCAAACTGCATCTGTTCAGAACCTATACAAAGCCCTCTATGTCGCAGCGTTTTGGACTGTCCAAAATCAAGCGGTTAAAGCCCAAAAGCTCCGGTGGGCGAAACGTCTATACTTTTGTATGCGAAGAAAAAGAAAGCGCTTTTTGGGTAATGACCTTGGAGGAGGACGGGGACTTTTATACGGGAAAGACTTCCAACATTCTGTTCACGGGTTCGGGTTCCTATTCGGATACTCTTTCCCTGAATCTCATTACGGTGGGTCTTATAGATCCCATAGAGGGAACGGTGAGTGTGGATAGCCTGTCTCGCCTTCTGGTACAAGGTTTCCGAAAAAGCTATACGAGTATCGTCATTGACACCATCTACACCAATCATGCAGAGGATCATCCAACCCTTGGATCCAAGTTTCCTGCCACAGAGTACTGGTATGCGGGAAAATCTTCGGAAGATTTTACAGTTTCCGAACTGGGCGGCTGGCCGGCAAAGGGCGTGGCCAACGCATTGGATATTGTGCTAGTGCATCGCATTGAAGACTTGAATGTCCTGGGCTATGGCGGGCTTTTCTCCATGAACTTGGGGGGCGGCGAAAATAGCACCGTTGTGGTGGGAACCGAGGTCCTTACGTCGTCTGGAATTCGCACCTTGGGGGCAGAGGAAATTGTAAATGTGGCAATCCATGAAACGGGGCATTTTTTTGGACTCCGGCATACCACCTCTACCAGGCAAGACATGGAGGGATACCTGGATTGGTCCATTGTGGAAGACGGGTTTAGCGATACGCCCTATTGCCCAGAGCTTATATGGAGCGGACTGTACAAGGTTGGCGAAAAAGGGAAATCCGCAATGATGGATGCACGGGCCTACGGATTTGAATTTGATGTGGCGAAATGCCCCGATGCGGACTTGTTAATGTTCCCTGTGAGTACGCCAGGCACGGACAAGAACTTCTCTAAGGAACAGCAAAGGTTCCTGAAACAGAGCCTAATGCTCATACCTCACTAGTTGCTGGCGGTCAATTCCGCTTAGCCATTTCTATGGCCGCCGCACGGTAGTCTTCTTCCGAGGTCCTTTCTGGTTTCCATACCACCACCTTGTTCCTGCCGGTCTCCTTGCCTTCGTACAGGGCCTTGTCGGCCATCTGGATGCTGCGGTCGGCTCCCAGCCGTCCGTCGTACTGGGAAACGCCTAGAGTGATGGTGACGTTGATGATGTAGTCGGCATACTTGATGGAAACGTTTTCCACCTGCTCCCGGAAACGCTCTGCTACGATTGCGGCCCCGTCCAAGTCTGTTTCGGGCAACAGGACCAGGAATTCTTCTCCGCCGTAGCGGGCTACGATATCGTAGTTTCGCAGCATGTCGCGGATGGTTTGGGACACGGATTTCAAGACCACGTCCCCGCAGGAATGCCCGTAGGTGTCGTTGATCTTTTTGAAATGGTCAATGTCGATAAAAATAAAGCAGAAAGGCTTGTGGGACCTGGATACGCGGCTGACTTCGTTCTCAATGCTGTCGTGCATGTCGCGGCGGTTGGGAAGTCCTGTCAGTTCGTCGGTGCGGGACATGATGCGGAGTTTCTGGTTTGCCTCTTCCAGTTCCTGCGTCCGCTCTTTTACCTCCTGTTCCAGGAGTTCGCGGTGGGATTGCAGTTCCTTGATTTGCCTTTTGATGGTGGCGTGCATCATGTTGAATGCCCTGGAGAGCTGCCCAATTTCGTCTTCGCGGTCGCCGAATTTGATTTCTTCCACGTCTAGGTTGTCGTTGGTAATCTTTTTCATGTGGGCGATAAGCTTGTTCATGGGGCCGCCAAGCATAAAGTAGAGCCAGAGGGAAATGAGGCAAATGACCACTACCGCCCCGATAAGAAACAGAAGGCTAGATTTTTTTACCGCGGAAGCCATGACGTCCAGCTCTTTTTGCGGCTGTAACGAAATAAGCCCGAAGTTGAAGGCGTGGCTGTATTCATAGTTCACCAGGTATGTGGTGCCGTCCTTCAGGGTCTTGAACACGGGTTCGCGGATTTCAAAGGTGCTGGGCGTAAAATCGGAAAAACCCAGTTCCGTAATGTCCACTTCCTTGGGGTTGTCCTCATCTTGTCCTGGCTGGTACAGAACCTTTCCGTCTTCGGAAATAGCTATCAAGAGCCCGTCTTTGCCTACCTTCTTGTCTGAGAAGTAACGTTCTAGACGCTGGAAGCAGAAGAAAGCGATGATGGTTCCTATCCGCTTCCCTTGGCTGTTGATTTCCGTGGCCGCCACATGCCTGTTGGTCATGATCTTTCCGTCATCGCTGACGAAGAAGCCCGTGCCGTTGAGCATCTGCGCATGGTTTTTCGCCTCCGCCTCGCTGGTGGTGAATCCCTGCATATTGCCATTACTGTCGATGCCCGTGAAAAACAGTTTTTGTCCTCCCGGCATCACGACCTCGTAATAAAACTTATTGAGCACCAGGACGACGCCGCTTTTCTGTTCCTCAAAAATCTCATCCGCCGACTTTTTCCCGCATGAGGCGGCAGTCAGCAAGACCAGCACCAAGGCCAGCCAAGTCATACTTTTCGTTTTCATTTTTTAGATTGTTATATTTAGCCTGCAAATTTAGCAGAAGAAAATGAAAACTGGAACATTTTTGCCCTTTTTTAGCACAGATTGACACTTTGCAACAGAAAGAAGAATTTTTCTGACGCATCGACGCAATAATTTGCCGAGGATGTTAGTTTTTCTTAAATATAAATTAAAATTTATTACAATATGTGTGGAATAGTTGGCTATATTGGAACACGGGAAGCATTTCCCATTCTGATTTCAGGTTTGAAACGTTTGGAATACCGTGGCTATGACTCCGCGGGCATTGCCCTTATCAATGAGGCAGACGAGATGATGGTGTATAAAGAGAAAGGTAAAGTCTCCAATCTGGAAGAGCGCACCCTTCATCATGACACATCAGGAACGATAGGCATCGCCCACACCCGATGGGCCACCCACGGCGAGCCATCCTCGGTCAATGCCCACCCTCACCTCTCAGAGAGCGGCCGTCTGGCTCTGGTGCACAACGGCATCATCGAGAACTATGCCAACATCAAGGAATATCTGACAGGCAAGGGTTATCATTTCAAGAGCAGCACCGACACCGAAGTGCTTGTCCAACTGATTGAGTTCGTGCAGCAACGCTTCCACCTTGACTTAGGATTGGCCGTTCTCTATGCCCTTCGTCGTGTGGTCGGTGCATATGCCATCGCCGTTCTCGACCGTGAGCACCCCGATGAGATCATCTGTGCCCGCAAGAGCAGTCCGCTTGTGGTGGGAATCGGAGAAAACAAGAGCGAGTTTTTCCTGGCCTCAGATGCACTGCCCATCGTGGGCTACACCAAGCACATCCTGTATCTGAATGATGAGGAGGTGGCTGTCATCCGGCGTGGCGAGG
>CACXIR010000135.1 GCA_902767785.1 Fibrobacter succinogenes
ACCGGTTCCTTGTCTTCTTGCAGGTCGCGGCTGTAGCTCAGCGGTGCACCTTTCACCAAAGTGTAGAGGGCACTGAAGTTGCCCAGCATGCGGCCAGACTTTCCGCGGATAAGTTCCATGGAGTCGGGGTTCTTCTTCTGCGGCATCATGGAAGACCCGCTGGAGAAGGCGTCGTGCAAGGTGAGGTAGCCGAATTCGCTAGTGCTCCAGTTCACAAAGTCTTCGGCATAGCGGCTCATGGTGTTTGCGATAATCGCAAGGTCGGCTTCGAATTCCAGCATCATGTCGCGATGGCTCACCGCATCGATACTGTTGGGGGAGACTCCCTTAAAGCCTAGTTCCTTGGCCACCAGGGCTCGGTGGTACGGGAAGGCGGAACCGGCCATGGCACCGCTACCCAGCGGAAGCTCGCTGTGGAGTGTGAGGAAGTTGTCCAGGCGCTTCACGTCGCGGCTCACGGCAAAGAACATGCTCATCAGGTAATGGCTGAAGTAGATGGGCTGAGCTTGCTGCAGGTGGGTATAGCCGGGCATCATCTTGCCGAAGTACTTTTTCGCCAGGTCGAGAACCGTTTCCATCAAAGAGACTTCGAGGGCGCGGATTTCGGCGGCACGGTGACGCATGTAAAGCTTGAAGTCTGTGCAGACCTGGTCGTTACGGCTACGGCCTGTGTGGATCTTCTTGCCCAGGGCACCGATGCGTTCGGTAAGCACCCGTTCCACGGCCATGTGGATGTCTTCGTCAGATTCCTTCCACAGGTTCTTGCCGTCCTTGTAGTCCTTGAGAATGCTGGCCAAACCATCGCAAATCTTCTTGTATTCTGCTTTGCTGAGTACGCCGGATTCCACCAGGCCCTTGCCGTGGCCTATGCTGCCTTCGATGTCTTCTTCGATGAGTTCGGAGTCGAATTGCAGGCTGAAGCTCAGGTCCACCATGCTCTGCGCCATGCCGCTAGCAAAACGGCCGGTCCACATGTTGGTCTGGGTGCCTTTCTTTTCAGATTTCTTTGCACTGGTCTTTGCCATTTTCAAATCCTCTGTCTTGCAATCAAATATAAAATTTAGGCGGGTAGCCGGGTCCGTATAAACTCCATAGCCTCGTCTGCGGCGGTTTCGAAGTTGCCTGCTATGGGTGACAAATCCAATTCAATGGAGCCGTCGCTTTTTTCCGTAGAAAGCCTCAGGGCCAGAGCGCAGTAGGCATTGGGGTAGGGGATCCCTGCCACGGGGGCGTAGGTTTCGGGAATCTTTTCGTCGGCAAAAATGAATATCCGCTCTTTTTCTGATCCTGCTTCCAGTGCGGCGGCACAGTCCATGAGTCCCGTGCGGAAAGCGTCTTTGCCAGAGAATACGGCGGAATAGCCTGCAGTATTTTTTTCCAGGATGGTGGCGTTGGCAATGGATGCATTGAATACGGATAAACTAAAATGTGCGGGGGACACGTTGCCCGTCTGGAGTAGGTTGTCCGAAATTTTCAGCTGCTGGGAAATCTCGCCGTACTGCGAGGCGAAGGTCACTTTGCAGGGAGGAAGGTCCTTGGAGACGGCGTTGCTGACGAACACCACCATTTTGGAAAGCAGGCTGAGCCTACGCCGGGTGAGCATAGGCACAAATGCCACATTGGGCGAGGGCTGCTCTTCGCTGGGGACAAAGGCCTGGAATTTTTCGATGTAGATCATTTGATCCTGAAGCGCAACAGGGAGTAGCTGTTGGGGCCTACATTGTGGTGGGCTTCCTTCAGTTCGAATCCGGCGATTTCAACGGCATGCTTCAGTTCCTCGAAGCGGTACATCTTGGAGTTGCCGTTGGCAATGCAGGTAAAGTAGAGGGAGGTGGCCTGCAGGGAGTAAGCGGCAGCCTCGAAGCGCTGCTTGTCCCACAGGGGTTCCAGCACGTACACGTCCGTTTCTACGGTAGCGGCAGTGCGGATCTTGGTCAGAATTTTGGTGATTTCTTCTAGGGAGAAGCAATCCAGGAACTGGCTCATCCACACGGCGTCGGCCCCCTTGGGAAATTCCGTGGTCTCGTCCAGCACGTTGCAGGGGACCATGTCGATTCGGCTTTCGAATCCGGCGGCCTTGGCGTTCTTTTCGGCCACGGCGGTCTGGCCTGGCAGGTCGATGATGGAAACCTTCACGTCGGGGTTGTACTTGCAGCAGGCAATGGCCCACTTGGCGGTGTTGCCGCCGATGTCGAACAAGCGACCCACGGGGTTGGAGAATACGATGGGCAGCGCCTCGGGGAAGGCCAGGTCGGAATAGAAGTGGTCAAAGCCGAACCAGCTCTTCTTTTGCTGTTCGGTCAGTTGTGAAAGTCCTTGGTAGACGGTCTTCCAGTTGCCCAGGTGCTTGAGTCCGGCGGGCTTGCCTTCCCGGATGGCCTGCTGCATGTCCTCGGCCCCCAGGTAGCAGATGTCTTCGGAAAAGTCCATGTTCACCCGGGTCATGTCGTCGTTCAGCAAAAAGAACCCCACCTTGCCCAAGGTAAGCCGCAGGTCGTCTTCGCCGCTGTCCTTGTGGAGCTTCAGGGCACCCATGCCAAGTCCCATCTCGATAAGCACGCCTATGCCGTAAAGTGAGATTCCCAGTTTCTGGGACAGTTCCGAAACGGTAATGCCTTTTTTGCGGGCCTTGCTGATTTCGTCTAAGATGCCCATGTCCCGCAGGGCGCGGGCGGCATGGAAACTAAGGGGGGCAAACGCTATCTTCTGGGCTTCGAATTTGGCGTCAGTGGCGGAAATGGTGTCGTCTGTGTAGAAGTCAAACATGGGGTAGTCTCTTTTTTTTGGGGTGAAATATAGTTTTTATCGGCGGCGGGTTTTTCATGTAATGAAAAATTTCTATATTTCCGCCGTAAAAATGGAGAACCTATGTCCGATTTGAATCAGAAAATCAAGGAAGTGATTATCAAGGCCCTAGAACTGGAAGATATCACGCCCGATGACATTTTTGACGACGCCCCCCTCTTTGGGGAAGGCGACCGCAGCCTTGGACTTGACAGCATCGACGCCCTGGAACTGGGTATTGCCATCAAGGAAAACTTCGGGGTCACTTTCTCTACGGTGAACGAAGAAACCAAGAAGCATTTTGCCTCTGTTAACGCCCTGGCGGCCTACATTTCCGCCAATTCTCCCTCCTGATAAGGTAACATCATGGAAAAGCAAGAAATTTTTGATAGGATCAAGAACGCCCTGGTCGAGGAATTCGACATGGACGCTGCCAAGCTCGTCCCTGAAGCCAGGCTCTACGAAGACCTGGAACTGGACAGCATTGACGCGGTGGACCTTATCGTGAAGCTCAAGTCCATGTTGCCCCGCAATATCGACCCCGAGGTCTTCAAGGCGGTGCGTACCCTGCAAGACGTGGTGGACGCCATATACAACTTGATTCACGAAACGGAATCCAAGTAATGAAATCCGTGGCGGGAAAGGTCATCTTTGCCGCACTTTCGGTACTTTACCCGGTCTTGGTCTTTTGCGGCCTGACGTTTTGGGACATGTCCCCCCGTAGGCTGAGCCTGCTGCTGGTGGGGCTTGCCTTTGTACTGTTCTTCAATACTACCCAGGGACGCCGGGGAGCGGCGAACAGTACACAGGGAGCGTCGAGCAACTCGGCGAACCCTTTCAAGGACTATGCCCTGATTGTGCTGATGCTGGCTTGCGGCTGCGTTTCCTTTTTTGCCGATAGCCTCCTGTTCCTGGAATTTTACCCGGTGCTGGTGAGCCTCTCGCTGCTTGCGTTTTTCGGTTTTTCTCTGTGGAAAAAGCCCAGTTTCGCCTTCCGCATGGCATGCCTTGGGGACCGGAACCTCTCGCAATCGCCGGAACGTCCTTTCGTAGAACGCTACTGCGACCGGGTGACTTTTGCCTGGTGCGTCTTTTTCGTATTCAACGCCCTGGTGGCGCTGGTTACGGTTTGGATGGGTGATACCAAAATCTGGTCGCTCTACAACGGCCTAATCTCCTATATTTTAATTGGCGTTTTTTTCGCCGTAGAATTCATGGTTCGTAAAATGATGCAGAAAAAATTGCATTCCTACATTCCCGTGTGCGAATTGAAGCGGGATTCAAGGCCCGACGGGATGGTGGTCTGCTTTGACGGTGACCAGACCCGCACCTGGGCAGATTTTACCGGAGACGTTTCCAAGGTCCGGCGCTTTGTGGAGGGGCGTGAGAATGCCCCCTGGATTGTGCATTGCGAAGATTCCTACTACTTTATGGTGGCCCTTTTGGCACTCCTCCAGAGCAAGCGCAAGGCGTTGGTGACGGCCAACCGCCAGGAAGCCTTTATCAAGGAAATCCAAAAGGGAAATCCCAATTTTTTGACGGACGAGCCTTTCGAGGGAGCCTCCCTTGTTCAAGACATTGTCAAGGATACCGAATCGGATGGGCGTTTTGACCCCTTCGACAAGAATGCCGCCGCCATGGTGATGTACACTTCGGGCACTACGGGCGAACCCAAGGCGGTTCCCAAGATGTTCAGCCAGTTCGAAAACGAATTGTACGAATTGGTGAAGGTTTTCGGAGACCAGTGGGTAGGCCG
>CACXIR010000136.1 GCA_902767785.1 Fibrobacter succinogenes
GACTCCATCCGGAAATTCAACCAGGTGTTCTTCAAGGTACAAGACCTGAAGAAAAAGTCCGCCCCTGCCGAGGCGGCGGAAACGGAACCTACGGAAACCAACCGCAGGAACCTCTTGGACCAGCTTTCCGCCCTAGCCGACACAGAGACCGACGAATCCACCGCCAAGCACATGCACGGCATTGTGCGGGAATGGGAAAAGCTCCCCTTGCTGGAAGGAGAGGACCCAGAACTTCAAGAATACAACTCTCTCAGGAACAAGCTGGGCGAAAAGATTGCGGCATTCAACGCCTCTGCCCAGGAACGTTTCGAAAAGAACTCCGAAAAGTTGAAAGCCATTATTGAGCGAGTCAAGGGCTTCAACGAGAATGAAGACTTCAAGGAACTAAGCCTGAAGCTCCGCTCCGCCTACCAGGAATGGAAGGACATCGTAGGCGAACAGAAGTTCAAGTACCATGAGCTGTGGCTGGAATACAAGGCCGCCACGGAACGATTCCAAGAAATGCGGCAATGGCAGTCCTGGCACAATGAAAACGACCGTGCGTCCATTCTGGACGAACTGGAACTTTTGGCCAAGGAACCTGCCAGCCAGGAAGTGCTGGACAAGCTGAAAAATCTGGGAAACAAGTGGAAAAACATCGGACCTATTTCCCAGGCCAAGTTTGAAGAATTCCGCGACCGCTTCCAAGGCCTGTTCGAACAGATCAAGCAAAATTGCGCTCCCTTCATTGAGGAACGCATTGCCCAAAGGGTAAAAAATCTTGCCGACAAGGAAGCGCTTTGCCAAAAGGCTGAAGAGCTTATGGCAAATGCGGAAATCGTGTGGAAAGACAAGGTCAAGGCCATGCAAGAAATCCAGGATTCCTGGAAAGCCATCGGCATGGTTCCCAAGGAGAACTTGGCGGCCCTTATCGAAAGGTTCAAGAAGATAACCGGTGAATTTTACGCAAAGCACAAGGAACTCTTAAAGCAAGAGGACAAGAACCGGGAAGAGCACTACACCAAGAAATTGGCCCTGTGCGAAGAGGCGGAAGCGTTGAAGGATTCCACCGACTGGAACGCCACCTCCAGCAAGCTGAAGCAGTTGCAAGAAGCCTGGAAGTCCATCGGTCCTGTACCCAAGAGCAAGTCCGAGGAAATCTGGGCGCGGTTCCGCAACGCCTGCGATTCCTTCTTTGACAAAAAGCGTAGCCACTTCGAAGAGATGGACGCCTCCAAGCAAGAGAACCTGACCAAGAAGCAATCCATTTGCGACAAGCTGGAATCTTTGGACATTTCCAACATCACCGCCGAAATTGCGGAAACTGTAAAGGAACTCCAAGGACAGTGGAAAGAAATCGGCATGGTTCCCAAGGAAGCTGTCGAGACCATCAACGGCAGGTTCAACGCCGTCATCAACCAATTCCTGGAAAAGCAAGCCCAGACTGACGAAGCCTTGAAGGCCAAGCTGGAAGAAATCAAGGGCAAAAAACAGGAAATGATCGAGAAGGTGAAACAGTTCGCCGAAAGTGCCGGCAGCAACCAGCTAGCCGACGCTGTCCGCGACCTTCAAAAGGAATGGCGGGAGCTGGGATCCTGCGGTGGCGAAGATTCTGTGCTGCAGAAGGTATTCCGGGAAGCCTGCGATGACTTCTTTACCCGCAGACGTGACCAGCTGGACATCCAGGAACAGGCCCGACAGAACAACCTGCAAAAGAAGGTTTTGCTCTGCGAACAGGCTGAAGACCTGCTTACCGACCTAAGCGAACAAACCGTCGGTGCCGCCATGAACAAGGTGAAGCACCTGCGACGCCTGTGGAAGGAAGTGGGCGCCGTTCCCCGCAGCGATTCCGATAAGGTCTGGAAGCGTTTCAATTCCGCTTGCGACAAGGTTTTCGCCTTCGGACGCAAGGACGAACCTAAACCCGAAGAAACGGCCAGCGCACCTTCTTCTGAAGAACAGGCTTGATGTACCCCCCGTGGACATCGGTTGAAGACGCTGTCCGGCTTTTGCAAGCCGGACAGGTAGTCGCTATTCCCACAGAAACCGTCTACGGCCTAGCCGGAAACACTTACAACGAAACAGCCTTGGCAAAAATATTTGAAGCCAAGGAACGGCCTACCTTTGACCCGCTGATAGTCCACATCGCAGAAATAGACCAATTGGACGATGTCGCCAAGGACATTCCCGAGGCGGCCTACCGCCTGGCACAGGCATACTGGCCAGGCCCTCTCACCATGATACTCCCCAAAAAGGACTGCATCCCGGACCTGGCCACCAGCGGGCTACCTTCTGTAGCGGTACGATTCCCTTCCCACCCCGTAGCAAGGCGAATCATTAAAGAGTCGGGACTCCCCCTGGCGGCCCCCAGTGCAAACCTCTTTAAGCACGTAAGCCCTACCACGGCCCTCCACGTGGCAGAACAGCTGGGCGACAGGATTGCAGGAATTGTGGACGGAGGCCCGTGCCAAGTGGGCGTGGAAAGTTCCATAGTCTCCCTCACAGGGAACACGCCAGCCATCTTGAGGCCCGGTGCCATCACTCCCGAAATGGTGAAAGACATTCTTGGAGAAGTCATTGTCAAAACATCCAGCTCGCAGCCAGGTAAACCCATGACGGCACCCGGCCAATGCGACACCCACTACAGGCCCCAGGTCCCTCTGTACTATGGCGAAGTGCCACAAGGCTACGCACTGCCCAAACGCACAGCGAGGATTGCCTTTGGAAACGGCGCAGGCCCCATTCCCGAAACGGTTAATTTATCCAAAGCAGGCGACATGGTGGAAGCCACCGCCAACCTTTACGCCCTAATGCACGAATTGGACAACCCCGACTACGACCTGATCCTCGTGGACCCCATCCCTAACATTGGAATCGGCATGGCCCTGAACGACCGGCTCAAGCGAGCAAGCATCAGGCAGCTGCCGTAGCGACATTCCGAGATCATACAAAAAAAAGTCCCGGCTTATGCCGAGACCTTTTTCAAATCTGCAAAGTAAGCAATTACTTTTCGATTTCGTACTGAGCAACCAGGTTGCCTTCAGCATCAAGAGCACGGACCACGTTTTCGTCGCGCTGGAGAGTGAGGTTGGCCTTTTCGCCGTTAGCAGCGGTCACTTCCACAGAGAGCGTACCGTCAGCGTTCTTAACAGCGGCGATGGAGTTGCCCTGGTCATCCTTCTCGAAGTAGGAATCGCCAGAAGCAAGAGGATTGGATCCGGTCCAGAATTCGATAGTGTTCAGCACCAAGCCGTCCACCAGGAACAAGCAGATGCCGTACACCGGAATCCACATCATGAGGAAGTGGACAATGGAGTTGATCCACTTGTCACCGAGAGTTCCGTTCCAATCGTGCAGCTTGTTAAAGCAGGCGTTAGAACCATAGCAACCAGACAAGACAATCATGCCGGCGCAGAGAAGGGTTACGATACCTTTTTTCATTTTTTTATTTCTCCTTAAGGATTGTTTATCGTATTACGACTGCCGAAAAATATAACTAAAAAAAACAGCTGTTTTACGTAATCCCTTCCAAAGAAAAAATTTTTTTGACAAGGGTCACACTGCCTGGATCCAAGGCTAACCTATGCAGTTTTTTGAGAGAAACAAACCGGTAGGCCCCATAACCTGATAAAAATAGGCTCCCCTTCCACCGGACAACCTTGTAACTCCATGTCCGGCAATCCGTTACATTACGCACATTTTGCGTAGAAAATAGTTCCAGGGTTTCAGCCTTCAGGGAAAGTCTCTCGAACAGCCCCTGCTCCAGAACATCCTCCACAGTCCCCTCCCCTTTATACTCAAACGTAGGCAGCTCCCATTGCCCAGGACAGCATGCCCAAGGCACCCTTTTGCACAACAGCACCTTGCCTTTCGTCTCCAAAATTCCGCAAACAGCCATCATATTCTCTTTTCCCTTTGACTATTTCTTATAAAAAGCGTAATTTTATGGCACAAACTACAAAAATCAAGTCCTCAAAAGACATGAAAGAAGCTCGAGCGACAAAATTTTCTCAAAGCATCATCTTCAAGAGCCTGATAGTGATGGTGCTCCTGACGATTGTTATTGCGGTTATCAGCATCTTCGTGTTCGCCCGGGGGCAAATCAGGACCATAGAGGAATGGAGTAGCTCCAACAACCGGACTCAGCTCCAACAGATGGCCGTTGCAGCCAACAACGAGATAAGGCTGTTCGCCAGCCGCCTTATATTCCTGACCCGCACCACCGAAATCCAAAGCCTTGACTCCGCCACCATCTCCCAGTACCTGAACAGCGAGAACATCTCCAGTTTGTTCAACGATGACGAAACTATCGTCATCTACGACAGCCTGAACAACGTGATTTGCGAAAAAATCCCCGAAGACGTGGACGAGAGCGACTTGGAATTTGACATTACCAAAATTGCCAAGCACCACTCCTATATAAGCCC
>CACXIR010000137.1 GCA_902767785.1 Fibrobacter succinogenes
CGTAGACCTCGTTCTTATGGCCCTTGTAGTAGGCATCTGCCGAGGTCCAGTCCTTAAAATAAATCTGCGCGCCAGAAATCAGCGTTTCACCCCTGATGTACATATCCTTGTGGGCATTGTAGTAGTCGACCTTTTCAGCATCCCCTACCACCATGGTATCATCGAAAGCTTGCATAAACCTGTCCACAATCATTTTACGGGCAGTCTGCTCAATCTGCATAGAAAGCATGGGATCACTGTCGATTCCTGCTTTCTGAGCTTCCTGGAAAATGGTTTCCTCTTCAATCCAGCGTTCCAAGAAAGCCAGTTTTTCACGGTCCGTCCATGAATCCCACTCGGGGACCTTCTTATGGACTTCAGAAGCCCTGAGCTTGGTATCCCCCACAGATACGATTACAGGGTCGTCCTTGACAAAGGGGACTTCACAGCCCACAAGGAACAAAACCACGCACAAGGCCAATAAAAGGTGAAAAAACTTCATTGAGAATAAAAATAGAAATTTTTACCGCAAACGGCCAAAACGAGCCTTAAGCCTGGCCAAAGATTCTTCTTCCACAAGCTCCTCGGAATCGTCGCCCTTGCGCTTATATTTAAGGATTTGAAAGTCTTCCAACAAGGTGCAGGCCTGCAAATAGAGTTCAGGGAAGTCAGGCTGGTCAGAAGTCAAGTGCTCAATTTTTGCGAGCAGGTCCCGGGCCACCTTGAGTTCATGGTCCTTCATGAAGCGTGCCTTGAGAAAAGGCCGAAACCTATCACGGAGGCCACGCACCGAGAGTTCGGGGCGCTGTTCTTTGGGTTCTGCTACAAAATTGTGTACTGCAAATTCCCGCAAAACCAAAAGTCGTTCAAACAGCGTAGTATCCCTATTAGCTGAATAAAGCGGACTGAACAGGGCATTCCGCGCATGGCCTGCACCTTGCCGCATAGCCACGGAAAACTCCCGCAGAGCATCCCAGAATTTTACAAAAGCTTCTGCTCCAAGTAAAGCAGACTCGTAAGTGGCACGCACTAGAGCCAAGCGTATTTCTTCGTCTTCGCTGCGGGTAGTCGCCGCCAGGTTCCTGAAGTCCTTGATTTTTTTACCACGAGAAAATTCCAGCCCCGTAAACCGTATACAACGGTTAGCATCCAGGCCGTCTGCGACAAGGGACTTGAGGGCCCAAGTTTTAGGGGCAGTGGTAAATCCGTCGGAATAGAGTCCGCCTGTTTCAAGCATGTTCAGGCGGTCTGCGATGAGCTGAACCTCTCCTTCTATCATAGCCGGTTTCGCCGGAGTTTTTCCCTCTACCCGTTTGCGGAATTCCTGCCAGAAATTCGATTCCGCAGGCGACATCAAAGCAGATTCGCCAAGACGCCAGCCAAAACGCATGGCATCCAACGAAAAATCAATACCGAACGTCACTATGACAGGACGAACAGCCGTAAACAAGCGATAGCTGCCCCACTCCGGATTAAGTTCTATAGCGACCGTTCGCGCTGAATTCCATTTTGATTCCTCCGGACGGCGCTCACTCTCGCCTACACCGCCAGCTTCCGCCTGGCGGTTTCGGCTCACAGCAAACTTTTCCGAGAAGCCCGGCTTGAATACCTTCATATGCAAGCGAAGGTGGTTTTCCTTTTCAGGAGTTACCGTAGGGATGTCGCAATCCAGCTGTTTCATGCCAGCAAAGACTTCATAAAGGCACAAAAGCGGGGCCTTGTGTGGACTCTCCTTGAGGCGGTCGCAGAAAGCATCATCAATAAACGTGCGGCAGCTTTCCAACTGTTTCTTTGCAGCCTTGGGCATTTCGCGGATAATGGACTCTTCCATCCATTCCCGCCACTGGTGTATGGAAAGGGCCAGCATGGCAGGTGTCGTTTCCGGGAGCAAGTCATAGGGAAAATCGAGGGTAAGGCCATCATATTCCTTGGTGGCGTCAAAGACCATTTCACCCGTCAACATACGGCTAGTACCATCAAGGCTTTCAAAGCGGAATTGTTCTAGAGTTCCACCGAGAGCGGGTTCCGGCATATGTTTTTTTCGCTTTGTACCATCCTGAGCGTTGTGCAACGAAACCGAAGGATCCAGAACTCGGTTGCTGAATCCCGAATCCGTATAACTCACACCCACTTCGCTCTGGTCCAGCCAATACTTTGCATCGAATTTCAAGAACTGGTCCGTATGCTCGCGGATGTAATCCTTGAGGGTCTTTATGGAATTCACGTTGTGGGCGATTCGCACATAATAATCCACCAGGGCATCTTCGCTAGGGGCAAGCCCGAACTGACGCTTGCGTGCCTCCAGACCATGCAAATCCTCCACCACCCGCTCGTTGTGGGTCATAAAGGGGAAAGGTCTGGCCATTTGCCCCAGCACTACAGCCTCACGCCAAAAAATTTCCGCACATTCGTCGGGATTGACCCGGGCATAATCCACCCTATGGCCGCGACTGATGACAAGTCCCCTGAAGCTTACTTCCTCAACTGCTTCTACAAAGCCTCGTTCCTGGTTCCATGTAGGAGCAAACCAGCGGCGAGTACAGAAGGGTTCTGCCACCTGCATAATCCATTCCGGTTTGATTTCGGCACCCTTGTTCAAGAATATGCGGCTGGTTTCCCGAACTTCGGCACTAAAAAGCCATTCCACGCTTTTGCCATAAATGTCACTGCCGGGGAAAACGTGGGTCTCACGGCCACTCACCAGGCGGTAGCAGCCGTTCTCTATGTCCCGGCGTGCAATGCCGCCCAAAAATCCCGAAAGGAGGGCGATATGCAGGTTGTCCCTGTGGAAAGAATCCAGTGGACACACGCGATTTTCAAATTTCACATCCAGAATACGGCTGAACTGTTCGTAAAGGTCAATCCATTCACGGCACCGTAAAAAATGCAAACTAAACTTGTCGCAGAACTTACGCAACTTGTTCCAGGTTTTTCCATCCCATTCGGCGCAGAAGGCGTTCCACATGCACACGAAGGTCAAAAAGTCGCTCTTGTGGCCCGCAAACTTGCGGTGCAATTGCCTTATGCGGGTGCGTTCCGGCTCTTCGCTAGGCACCACCCGCGGGTCTTGAATGCTCAAGGCAGAGCAAACTATTAACGCCGGCTGCAGAACGCCTGCATCACGGGCACGGAGCAATACCGCAGAAAGGGCCACATCCATAGGGAGGCGAGTCATTTCGCGGCCCAGCTTGGTAACGTTGCCGCCGGAATTGTCCGCAGTCAAGGCACCCAGTTCAAAAAGCGTCTTGTAGGCTCCGCGGAACGCGGAATTTGGGGGCGGCTGCAGGAACGGGAAATTTTCCAACTCTAGCCCGAGACTGCGGAGTTGCAGCACCACGTTAGCGAGATTACTCCGCCGGATTTCCGGCTCCGTAAACTCTTCCCTCTTCTCGAAATCCTCTGGCGAATAAAGCCTAATGCACACACCAGGTTTTACGCGTCCCGCCCGCCCTGTTCGCTGCCTGGCGCTGGCCTTGGAAATGTCTTCTACAGGCAAGCCCTGAATTCGGGACTGGGCGTTGTAGCGGGAAATGCGGGCCGTACCCGTATCCACCACGTAGGCGATTCCAGGAATGGTAAGGGAGGTTTCAGCAATGTTGGTGGCCAGCACCACACGAGTCTTTTCAGTACGTTTGAAAATACGGCGTTGTTCGTCGGGACTCATGCGGCCATAAAGCGGCAAAATATCGAATGTATCAGAGTCTAGCTCGTGGGAGAGTTCCCCTGCCAAATCTTGAATGTCCCGCTCCGTAGGCAAAAAACAAAGCAGGTGGTCCCGATGGCGGCTTTCCAAGTCCAGAATAGCATCGCGGGCTTCGTCCAACAAGCCGGAATCGCCCTTGCCGCTAGTATCGAGTGCCGCCCGCGCTGCCGAACTGCCAGCAAAAAAATACTCCACGTCCACAGGGTAAGTGCGGCCTTCCGCCTCCATTACGCAACTGTTTTCGTAGAATTCCTCAAAAAGTTTGGCATCTAGTGTTGCAGAAGCCACAATCAGCTTGAATTCCGGGCGAGCCTGCAGAACCGTCTTGAAAATGCCCAGCAAGATGTCAATATTCAGGGAACGCTCGTGGGCTTCGTCTATCATTACTGCGGAATACTGGCGAAAAAGCCTGTCCCGCCGGAATTCCTGCAGCAAAATTCCGTCTGTCATCACCTTGATGGGTGCGTCGCTTTGGCCTTGCTCCCAAAAGCGGATCTTGGTGCTGACCAAGGTTTCGTCCTTCAGTTCCTCACGCAGGCGGTCTGCAATGGAAATGGCGGCCAAGCGCCGCGGCTCCGTCACGCCGATTTTAAAAGGATTCTGCCCTGGATCCTTTAACGGAGCCTGCCCTGAGCTTGTCGAAGGGCTCAGGATGACACCGTGTGCAACATCC
>CACXIR010000138.1:0-8127 GCA_902767785.1 Fibrobacter succinogenes
GAAGTAGCGGTCCATGCCGGCAATCATCAAGAGCTGCTTGTACTGCTGCGGAGACTGCGGGAGGGCGTAGAACTTGCCCGGGTTCACGCGGGACGGCACCAGGTAGTCACGGGCGCCTTCCGGAGTGGACTTGCAGAGCACTGGAGTTTCAATGTTTTCAAAACCGTTAGCGTAGAAGAAGTCGTACACGGCCTTGAGGAAGCGGCTCTTGAGGAGGAGCTTCTTCTGGATCCACGGACGGCGGAGGTCCAGGTAGCGGTACTGCAGGCGCAGGTCGTCGTTTTCCTTGCACTCTTCGTTCGGGTCGTTGATGGCGAGCGGGGAGGTGAGGGCCGCGTTCAGGATTTCGATCTGGTCGATCTTGACTTCGATTTCACCCGTGGCGAGCTTCTCGTTCGTGTTGCCCTCTTCGCGGGCGTAGACCTTGCCGGTCACCGTAATCACGTATTCGTTGCGGAGCTGTTCGGCGGTCTTCATCACGTCGGCGTTGTAGTCCGGGTTGAAGACGATCTGGGTCTTGCCATACTTGTCGCGGAGGTCCACAAAAATCACACCACCATGGTCGCGGCGGCGATCCACCCAACCGGCGAGTGTTACGGTCTGGCCAACATCTGCCTTGCGCAGCTGGCCGCAGTTATGAGTACGTTTCATGAGTTTATCCTTGGATAAAATTTTTTCGGGGCAAAATGTAGAAATATTTGGCTAAGGGGGAGGTCTCCCCCTCGCTCCAGCCGCTTTGTCACCCCGCCTTACCCATGTCATCCCCGCGCAGGCGGGGGTCTCCTTGCGGCTTCCACTACCCCTTCGCCTAGGGGGACACCCCCTAAAACCCCGGTTTTCCCACCCATTTTGTAGGCTTACTGGGGTGACCCCCGTCACAATTTTTTTTGATGTAAGCTTTCTGTAAGCTTTTCGTACAAAAGGTGCTTGACTTACTCCCCATAATATTCTAAATTGTACTATGTAAAGAAAAAAAAAACAAAGTGTGGGAAATATGAAAAATTGGTCGTTTTTGAACAAATTTGTTATAATTGCCTGCCTGCTATTGGCAAGCCAGGGATTTGCCGTCGAAAAGTGGACGGACGAGGCTGTTGAACCGCCGAAGGTTAACAATATCTATCAGGTTTCCACGCCGGGGCAGTTAGCATGGTTTGCCAAGGAATCTATGGGAAAGGGAATTTCTCATAAAATCAAACTAGTTGCAGATTTGGATTTAAAGGGCAAGTTGTGGCTTCCAATCGGTACGGGGTGGACTGGAGACGGCTTTAAAGGAGAACTTGATGGTGACGGACATACGATATCGAATCTTTACATAAGGGCTGAAGATCTGTTTGAAGAATATGAATTAATAAAACCTGAAATAAAGAAAAATTGTATCGCCCAGAATCTCGGTTTCATTGGCATAAATGGTGGTGGTAAAATCAAAAAGTTGAACTTGGAAAATATAGAGATTTATGCGACGAATGACCAAGGCGGATGTGGCAACGAAATATCTGTTGGTGGCCTTGTCGGCTGGAAAACTACGGGTGGGAGCATTATTGAAGATGTTGTTGTTTCCGGTAAAATTTATACTAGTGGAAAAGGCCAGGGTGTGGGGGGGATTGTTGGAAATGCCCATAGCAGCACGATATCGAGAAGCGTCAGTATGGTGAACATCACTGCGGATGGCGATAATGCCTTCGTTGGTGGTATTGTTGGCCTTGTGAAAAATAAGGAAGTTAAAATAACCTCATGTGTCTATGCGGGTGAAGATTTGGAAAGTAATGGCAATGGTGGAACTTTGGGTGCCGTTGTTGGTAAAGTGTATAATGGTTCTGCCAATGCAAATTTGACCGATGTTTATTATGATTCCGATATTTTTGGTGATAATGCCGTCGGACTGGTTGTCAGCCCCGCTCAATCTACGGGAAATCCATCTCCCGTTTCCGACCTCAATAATGAAGAGGTTGTTTGTAAGTTGAATAAAGGGACGCTTGACGCAAATGGAGAATGTGACAAACAGGAACCCTGGTCGGTTGGTGGACAGAACATATCATGGAATGGTTCCGATGGATTTAAGGTGACTTTTGATGCCGATGGTGGAACGTTCCCTGAAAATTCGAAGACTTACAAGATGTTGGCTAATGGCAACACCATAACGGCAGACGAAATTGCTTCGCCTACAAAGGTTGGTGCTGCGTTTGCGGGTTGGTCTTTGACCAAAGGGGCTTCGGAACCTTCCGACCTTGGTACTGCAACGAAACCGACACGTGTTTATGCTGTTTGGAAACCGGTGTTTACAATTACATTTGATGCTAATGGTGGTAGTTTCCCTGATGGTTCTTCTACTAAGACAAAAAGTGTTGCTTTGGACGACGTTATTACGGTTGAAGGAATAGGGGCTCTGCCTGAGTCCTACTGTATTGAACCCACCGAACAAGGGTGCAATGATACGATATATTTTACAGGCTGGTCTTTTGGTCAAACAGTCTCTACAGATTTCCCAATTGTTGATTTGAATAAGTTGAACGTGTTTGCCTCTAAAGATACGACTCTTTATGCAATATGGACTGAGGTGATAACCTATACGGTAACCTTTAATGCGAATGAGCATGGAAAAACAAAGGTGAACTTTGTCCGTGTTGAAGCGGAAGGAAACATTACTCAACCTGTAGACCCTTCGGCTGATGAAGGCTATCGTTTTGATGGTTGGTTCACAGAAAATGGAAACGAATTTGGATTTGATACTACGGCTATTACGGAAAGCATTATCCTGTATGCTCATTGGACTCCTGCAGATTATACTATCACATATATGCTGGAAGGTGGCACAAATAACCCGAGTAACCCTTCGACTTACAATGTGGAAACCCCTACATTTGAGTTCGCGGCTCCGACGAGGGAAGGTTATACCTTTGTGAAATGGTACTACGACGAAAACTTCTCTAGTCCTGCAACACAGATTACGCAGGGAACTACCACAGGTCCCAAAACGCTTTATGCAAAATGGGATGCTAATGTATATACCATTACTTATCGTGTTGGATCTGTAGGCCATGGTACTGTTCTGCCGAGCAAAAAAGAATATGGAAAGGCAATCGCTCTTAAATTGGTCAACGAAGGTTTTGAGCGTCCGGGTTATACCCAGACAGGTTGGACTACGACTGATGGTGGAGAAAAAGTTTACGAATCTGGCGCATCATACACCGAAAACCATGATTTGGAACTTTTCCCGACATGGGGAATAGCAACGTATACGATTAACTATGTGTGTGATGGCTGCACAGAGATTAATAATCCTGACACGTATACGATGTTTGATGATGCCGATTTGAAGTTCAATAAACCAACATACCCTGGAAACAATCAGTATTATTGGGGAGGCTGGTTTAAGGATGCCGCATTTACCCAGTCGATTCAAATAATTAAGAAAGGCTCTTATGGCGATACGACCATTTATGCTAAGTTGCTCAAATACTACAGTATAGATTATGATTTGGGTGGAAAAAATGTTAAGGCCAATAACGCTGCAAGATATCATGTTGAAACTTCCGTTGAACTCAAGGCACCTAATCCTAGTTCTATAGATGGCTACACCTTTGCAGGCTGGTACGACAACGCAAACTTCGAAGGCGAAGCCGTGACAGGTATTGCCAAGGGCTCTACGGGCGACAAAAAATTTTACGCCAAGTGGATTCCTGAAGTTGAAACCGTTCAGTACGGAGCAATTACCATCAACACTTATGCTAGCGATGGTCATAAGGAAGCAGTCATCGACGCAACTTCCAAGGAAGACATTCCGACAATCACGGATGTCACGGTGTCTGCAGTGACCTTCAATCGTGACTTTGCCACCAACGCAAGGTCAACCATCGTGCTGCCCTTCTCCATTAGCGTGAGCAAGGTGCAGGGCGGTACCTTCTATGAATTTGCGAAGATGTATAAGGAAAATGGCAAGTGGGCTGCGAAGATGTATAAGGAAAATGGCAAGTGGGCCATTGGTATCACTCCCTTGGACAATAATGCCACTCTGAATGCAAACACCCCCTATGTCGTCATCGCCAATGCCACGAACCTGACCTTTGATGTCAGTGCCGAATCCCCTGTAACCTTGAATACCAGTACAATGAACCATGTGTCGATTGATGCATACGAGAGTGTCGAAGCTGCAACTCCCATCGAGGAAAATGCCTGGACGTTCAAGGGAACCTATCAGTATTGGGTATTCGGTAATTTGCCTGAATTTGGCAGGGCCTACGGTTTCTCCGCGGAAGCAAAGAATGACGTTTCCATTGGAGCCTTCGTAAGGGGCGGTGCCGGAGCTACCATTCGCCCGTTGCGTGCCTACCTGGTCTATGAAGGGGGACAGTCCTCTTCCAAGACGGCCAGCTTGAATTACAATTCCGCTTTCACGGAATTGCCCGATGAAGTCGAGGTCGTTGTTCTGGACGAGCAGAACAACGTCACTGAACGGGGTGTCATGAACGCGTTCACGGGTCAAATCCGTATGGACCGCTGGTATGACCTGCAGGGCCGTCGGCTGAAAGGGGAGCCGAAGACCCAGGGAACCTATTACCATAATGGTAAGAAGGTGATTGTAAAGTAGGTTTTTATGAAAAAACAATATGTCACTCCTGAAATGAATACGGTTGAGTTACTCTTGCAGTCCTGCATCTTGGAGGAAAGCGTGCAAGAAGAAATTCCTGTATACATTATCGGAGGCGAAAAACCGTAGGGAGAGTTATGGAAAAAAAGGAATATACAAAGCCGGAACTGGATGTTGTAGAATTGAAGCACGAGGCTTATCTGTTGGATGCTAGTGTGGATATGGGCATGGCTTCCACTCCCAAGGATGACGTCGCTTGAATATTTTTCTATCTTTCGGTCACCAAAGAGGAAACTATGGAAATGGAACAGAAAAAGGCATATACTGCTCCCGAAATGAAGGTAGTTCGATTTGAACGCCAGGTGGCTTTGCTTACCGAAAGTGATCCTGACTACGAGGGTGAGTTTGCACATGCACCTCACCAGCATAATTCGCTGGTCTAGGTTCTGTCTTTGTTTTTTGCAGAGGGGGCGTATTGCTCCCTCTTTTTATATATTGAAGGTATGAGTTTGGCCCTGAAATACGAACACCGGATGCTTTTTGGAATCTTGCGACTGGCGCTGGATAACTCCGGGAGGTGCTCGGGCCTGACCACCGTCCCAAGTGAGGAACAGTGGAAAAAAGTCTATGCCCTTGCCAAGCAGCAGTCGGTGCTGGGTGTCGCCTTTGCGGGTATCGAGAAACTCCCCAAGGAAAGCCGGCCGCCCATGCAGTTGCTTATGCGATGGGCCACCGAGGTAGAGGCCATCCGTGGCATGAACGGCCTCATGAACAAGGAGGCGGCAAGGCTTACCCGTTTGTTTACGGAGGCCGGCCGCAAGAACGCCATCTTGAAGGGGCAGGCCAACGCCCGCCTCTATCCGGATCCGACTCTCCGCCAGGCGGGGGATATTGACATTTGGGTGGAGGGCGGTCGCGACAGCATCAACCAGTTGCTGGTCGAGGAGGGTTTGATTGAAAAGTCGGCTCTGGAGTACGGCCGTTTCTGGCACCATGCCCACCTGGAGCGCACCAAGGACGGAATCATGGCGGAGGTGCATTACAGGCCCGCTTCCGGAAACCCTTACAAGAGTCAGGAACTCCAGGATTTCTTGAACCGTGAAATTTTGAACGCCCAGATGGTGCCCGAAGGTTTTTACGCCCCCAGCATCAAGTTTGCCCTGGTGATGCAGCTTTCTCACTTGCAGCAGCATTTCTACAGCGGCGGCCTCGGACTCCGGCAATATATCGACTATTACATTCTGTTGAAAAATTCAACCGAAGAAGTTCGTCGTGATGTGTCGGGAGCGATGAAACGTCTGGGCATGCTGCACGCTTGCAGTGCGGTGATGTGGGTCTTGCAACAGGTGCTTGGCCTGGAACGGGACTTGATGCTCTGTACGCCATGTGCCTGGCGGGGGAGGCGGCTGCTTCGCCTGGCCCTGGTGGGTGGAAACTTTGGCAAGTACAGGCAAAAGCCTCGCAACGTTTTTGTCCGGTGGTTCAGGGACCGCAGGCAGGCATTAAGTTGGTTGCCTTTTGATCCCATGAATGCGATCTTTAAGGAACTGAAGTACTGGCGACATACTCTTTACCTGATGCCATTGCGGGTCAAACGCCGGAGGATCGGGCTATGAGCGTGTCTCGTTTTTACAAGGTGGCGGACCATGTGTTCTCTGTGACGGTGGATGGGAATGCAGGCTTCTTCGCCAGGTGCATGGACAACTACGAGCCTTTTGCGGAACCTTCGGAATGTCACCCCGGCCTGGGTGCCGGGGTCAACGTGTTCTCGCTATCTGTATTGCCGCCCGCCGCCTTCGACTACACCGAAGAAATCCGTCAAGAGGATGAGGGCCAGAGCATCATCTGCGGGCATACTGCAGCGGGGGAGTCTGTCTTCGAGTTTCTTTTGCGGAAGGTGTCTACGGGAACGCTGGTCTGTTCCAAAGATTATCGGGAGGCCCGCCTGCTGATGGGCAGTGCGGCCAAGGACCTGCGTTTGCAGAAATTTGCTTTGAATAACGCCCTGATGGTGCTGTATGCCTTGGCCACGGCTGGTCTCGGAACAGCACTCTTCCATTCGGCAGTGGTAAGCTACAAGGGCAGGGGCTATATGTTCCTGGGCAAGAGCGGTACTGGCAAGAGTACTCACGCAAGGCTCTGGCTCAAGTACGTGGCAGGTGTCGAATTGATGAACGACGACAACCCGGTGGTGCGGTTTTTCGACGACGGGCCTGATGGTGCGCCCCGCGACGTAGTTTACGGCTCCCCCTGGAGCGGAAAGACCCCTTGCTACAGGAATGTGCAAGCTCCCGTAGGCGGAATCGTGATGCTTTCCCAGGCCCCCTACAATAAGATAGTCCGCCTGCGGGGGGTGCAGTCCTATGCGGCTTTGGTCACCAGCATTTCGGGCAAGCGCTGGGACCGCTCCGTTGCCGACGGGCTGCACGCTACGGAAAACGCTCTGGCGAAAAACGTTCCCGTTTGGCATCTGGAATGCTTGCCCGATGAAGACGCCGCAAAACTGTGCAGCGAGAATGTGGCGGGGCGGGGGTAGCATGCCCACTGACGAACAAATCCTTTCCGAAGCCATCCGCCTGGTAGGCGAGGGCGTGCAGGTGACGCTCCCCGTAAACGGCCGGAGCATGTACCCCTTCATTATCGGGGGGCGTGAAAGCGTTGTGCTGGTGAAACCGCAGAAGCTTAGGGTGGGGCATGTGGTGCTGGCCCAGGTAGAAGGCGGCCGCCATGTGGTCCACCGCATCGTCGGTATTGATGGTGACAGCATCACGCTGATGGGGGACGGCAACCTCCAGGGTCGCGAACATTGTACAACGGAAACGGTAAAGGCACTCGCTATTCAGGTGGTGGGAGAAACTGGCAAAAAACGCCCACTTTACGGCCCTTGTGGTAATTTATGCGCCAAAATTTGGTATGTGGCAAGGCCCATCAGGCGATACTTGCTGAAGATTTATCGTGTCGCTAAAGGCTTAGATTAGCTGTTTTTCCACCAATTCGAGAATTTTCCGAATCGCATCGTCCGGCGATATGTCCGTGTCGCCGCCGGCAGCCCGCGTGTGGCCGCCTCCGCCGAATTCCTTGGCGATGGCGTTCACATCCACCACGTAGTTGCTCCTGAGGCTAATCTTGTACTTGCCGTTTACGGGATACAGGAACACCGCCACTTCGGTACCCGAGACTTCCCGCAGGGTGTCGATGACGTTGCTCAGGTCCACCGGCGTCACGTCGAATTCCTTCATCTTTTCGGGAGTCACATAGGCATGCACCACACGGCCCTCCAGGGCGAGCTTGCAGTTCTGCAGCACGAACCCGGTCACCAGCGTTTGCTTGTAGGTGCGGCAGTAATAGGTCTCGTTCACGATGCGGGCGAAATCGATTCCCTTGTCGATAAGGGTACCAACGATTTCCATGGTCCGCTTGCCCGTGTTGCTGAACTTGAAGGCTCCTGTGTCGTGGACGATTCCAAGATAGAGACATTCCGCGGTCCGCTTGCTGATTTTGCTCGGGTCCAACTGTTCAAAAAGCACTTCGCAGGCGGAACT
>CACXIR010000138.1:8170-9684 GCA_902767785.1 Fibrobacter succinogenes
TGCAGAGGCTTTTGGGGTTGCTGATATGGTGGTCGATGTTGCAGGTCTTCTGGGCGCTTTGTAGGCATGCCACTCCGCCTGCACCGACCCGCTCAAATGAGGGCGTGTCCATGAGCACGGCAGCGTCGAAGGACGCGTTCCCGTCGGTGCGTTCGAACAGCGGCATTGCTTTGTCGGCTCCATTTAAAATCTTATAACTTTCGGGAAATTTTTCCAGGTAGACTTGGACTTCGGCGGCGGGGAGGTTGTCCAAAATGTAATTGTACAGGGCCAGGGTGGAACCTACGCAGTCCCCGTCGGGCCGCACGTGCCCAAAAATTGCTATCCGTTTTGCACTGCCGATAAATTCGTCTATGGTCATAAAAATCTCCTAGTAATAATTTAGCAAGGTGCTTCCTGGATCCGGAAAAAGGTCTTTTTTAGTGGAAAGAAGCAAAACGGATTGTAAAATCTTTTTAACAAAATGGCGATAAAAACAAGAACTTACAAAAATGTAAGTTTTTGACATCTATCCCATTGAAAAATATCCAAAAAAGCCGATTTCAAAATATTCCGAAAAAATAACTTACAAAAATGTAAGAAATAAGTGGTTTTTGCCGATTTTTTCCATTTTTTGTCGGTGCTTTGCTATCTTTAAACCCGTTAAAAACTTTAACAAAAACATTAACAACCAAACTCTCAACGGAGAATAATAAAATGGCAATCAAGAATGCTTACCTTCAGAAGGTTTATGACAAGGTCGTCGCCCGTGATCCGGACCAGGCCCTCTTCCACCAGGCTGTCCGCGAATTCCTCGAATCCCTCGACCCCGTCCTCGAACAGGACAAGTCCTGGGAAACCAACGGCGTGATTGACCGCCTCGTCGAACCGGAACGCGTGATTACCTTCCGCGTACCTTGGCTCGATGACAAGGGTAACGTTCAGGTGAACCGTGGCTACCGCGTGCAGTTCAACTCCGCCATCGGCCCGTACAAGGGCGGTATCCGTCTCCGTAACGAAGTGACGCTTTCCATGCTCAAGTTCCTCGGCTTCGAACAGATCTTCAAGAACAGCTTGACCACGCTCCCCATGGGCGGCGGCAAGGGCGGTTCCGACTTCGATCCTAAGGGTAAGAGCGACAACGAAGTGATGCGTTTCTGCCAGTCCTTCATGACTGAACTCTGCAAGCACGTCGGTGCCGACACGGACGTTCCGGCTGGTGACCAGGGTACTGGCGCTCGCGAAATCGGTTACATGTTCGGTCAGTACAAGCGCATCCGCAACGAATTTGTGGGCGTTCTCACCGGTAAGGGCCTCTCGGGCAAGACCGTCGTGATTTCCGGTTCCGGTAACGTTGCTCAGTTCGCTTGCCAGAAGGCAACGCAGCTCGGCGCTAAGGTTGTGACCGTTTCTGACTCCAACGGCTACATCTACGACCCGAACGGCATCAACCTCGACGTCGTTCTCGACCTCAAGAACAACAAGCGCGCTCGTATCAGTGAATACGCCAAGCTCGTTCCGGGTTCTGAATACCA
>CACXIR010000139.1 GCA_902767785.1 Fibrobacter succinogenes
AGCGCGGCGACCGTGGTAGCCTTTACGTGAACATTGGCGTGGACATTCCGAAGGACCTCACCCGCGAAGAGAGGGATCTATACCAGAAGCTGGCGGAACTCCGCCATGACAAGGAAACTGCACAGGAAGAGTCATTCCTTGAGAAGATGAAGAATCTGTTCAAGTAAGCCTCCCCTACGGATATAAAATCCCCCGACATTGGACTGTCGGGGGTGTTTTTTTGCTTGAACAAAGGCAAATTTTTCTAAATTCGGGCACAAAACGAGGTATTCTATGGAACAGCAGTCTCCCCTTAAGTATTGTGCCTGGCTCTACTTCTATTTTCTGGATACGGGCAACACCCAGTATATCCAGCTCAACGAAAATGTAAACGGTGAAGTTTTGCAGCGTGCCGTGGACGAGGCAGTCAAGGTTCACCCTTGGGTGAATTTTGTGCTGGACATCAATGGTTCCGAAATCACCTACAAGGACGCTGGTACCCCCTTTAAGGCCATCGAAATGTATGGTCCGGCGAACCTGGGTGGAGAATTCGCAGAAGGCCGCCTGTTCAGCGTGTCTTACGTGGAAAACAAGATTTGGATTTCTTACTTCCATGGGCTTACCGATGGCGTGGGACGCAACCGCTTCTTTGACACGCTGATGTACTACTACTTCACCTTCAAGAACGGCAAGACCTACGATTCCACCGGCATCTGGCTGAACGATGGCACTGTGCGCGAAGGAATGTTTGCCGACCTGGGCTCCAAGCATTACGAAACCACGCCGGGCTTTGTCTACAAGGCCCCTCCCGACGACAAAGACATCTTCTACATGCCCGAGACCCTTGAGATTGACAAGATGGGCAAGGATGCCTTCACCTACGAAGGCACCAACATGACCCGCTACCATCTGAACGTCAGGAGCGACGAGTTCATGGCCTACGCCAAGGCCAACGGCCACTCCCCCGCCTCGGCTTTCCAGGCTATGATGGCACGGGTGCTCCAGAAGATGTACCCTGACAACAACAAGCTCTTTACGGCGGCCCTCCCCGTGAACTGCCGTAGCGCTATCGGTATGGAAAACACCCACCGTAACGGTTGGACTTTTGCCTTCCAGACGGTGGATCCCAAGCAGTTGGAACTGAGCGAAAAGGATTTGGGTGCGGCCCTGCGTTCTGACCTAAAGTTCCTTATCAGCCCCGACCAGCTGAAGACCACCCTGAACATCTTCAACAGCATTACCGAAGAGGCCGAGAAGATTCCCGATTTCAAGGACAGGATGGATTTCTACAAGAAGTGCTACCCCACCTTTATCGGCACCTACGTGTTCAGCTACATCGGCCGCATTGCCGATCACGGCTACCTGAACGAAATGGAAGACGTGTCCTGGACTTCGGCCATCCGCCGTATTCCCATGATCACCATGGTAGAAATCGGAAACGAGTTCTCTATCACCTTCCTGCAGAACTTCGAGACTTCCAAGTATGCCGACGCCATTGCTGAAGAAATGGAACGTTTGGGCATCACCGTGACCCTCAAGAAAAAGCTTTCCAGTCGCGGTCATGCCCCCGTAGAATACAAGCGCTACTACGGCCTTCCGGAACCCCAGTTCTGCGAAGACGACCCAGTAGAAACCGATTCCTTCGAGAACCGCATCAAGTGCAAGGCCCTAAAGAACAAAATCCGTTCTTCCCGCGAGGCTTCCAGCTATATCGAGAAGGGCATGACCTTGGGCGTCTCGGGATTCACCCTTTCGGGTTACCCCAAGAAGGTGGCCAAGGCCCTTGCGGCAAGAGCCAAGATGGGCGAAAAACTGGACCTGACGGTTTATTCCGGCGCCTCCCTGGGCGACGAGTTCGACGGTCTTCTGGCCCGCGTGGGCGCTCTCAAGTGCCGCATGCCCTACCAGACCAACGCTGACTTGCGTAACGCCATCAACGAAGGCAAAATCAAGTATGTGGACATGCCGCTGAGCCTCATGTCCAAGTGGGTCCGTAGCGGATATTTGAACCACATCGACGTGGCCCTGGTAGAAGCCAGTTCCATCGACGAGAAAGGAAACATCATACCCACCGCTTCCGTAGGTGCCACCGAAGCCTACGTGGCCTGTGCCGACAAAGTGATAGTAGAAATCAATACCGCCGTGCCCGAAAGCATCAAGGGTATCCACGACATCTACATGACGGAACTGGCCCCCAACACCAAGCCCATCCCGCTGACCAAGGTGGCGGACCGTATCGGCACGCCTTATATTCCTTGCGACCCGTCGAAAATTGTGGCCATCGTCCATAGCGACATTCCCGACTGTGGCATCCCCGAAACCGCCAGCGACGAAGACTACGACAAAATGAGCGAGAACTTGATCAAATTCCTGGAGAGCGACGTAGAAGCGGGCAGACTCTGCAATCCGCTGCCGCCTATCCAGGCGGGTATCGGTGCCGTTTCCAACGCGGTACTTTCGGGCCTGCAGAAGTCTAAGTTCGAACACCTGACCGTCTATTCCGAAGTCATGCAGGATTCCCTGGTAGACTTGATTGAAAGCGGTAAGGTAGACGCGGCTTCTTCTACCGCCATCACCATGTCCAAGGAAAAGATGAAGGCCTTCTTCGAGAAGCTTGGCTCGGTGAAGGATAAGATTGTGCTCCGCCCCATGGAAATCAGCAACAGCCCCGAAGTCATTCGCCGTCTGAACGTGATTGCCATCAACACCATCATCGAGGCGGACCTTTACGGAAACACCAACTCCAGCTACGTGGGTGGAAGCCGCCTCATGAACGGAGTGGGCGGTTCCGGTGACTTCTGCCAGAACGGCGGTCTTTCCATTTTCATCACCAAGTCTACAGCGAAGAACGGCAAGATTTCTTCCATTGTGCCGTTGGTTAGTCACATCGACCATACCAGCAAAACGGTACAGGTCATCGTGACGGAACAGGGCGTTGCCGACCTTCGTGGCCTGAACGTAATCGAGCGTGCAAACGCCATCATCGACAACTGCGCCCATCCCAAGTTCCGTCCGGCGTTGAAGAAGTACCTGCAGAAGGCCACTGTGCTTTCTGACTACCCGGCATACCCGTACAGCATGGAGGCCGCCCAGATGTTCCATACAGAGGGCTAAAACAAAATTGCACGGTTTAAACCGTGCTGCCTATAATATTTCTGGATTATAAAACTCTCGGACCTTGTGCCGGGAGTTTTTTACATCAATACAGGGAAACCTTCGCGGTATTCCTTTACAATGTAGGGGTGTACTTGGGCATATTCAAGGATTTTTTCGCCCAGACCTGACTTTACGAGTTCACTCAACTTGGATGATGGAGCTACACCTATGGCAGGGCATGTGGGCGTAAGGGCGATAACCAGTTCGCCCTCTTTACGCATAACACGCAATGGCCAGATGCTACAATCGAAGGGCTTGTCCTCGCCTTTCAAAATGCAGCCTTTTTGCGGGTCCAGGAAGGTACAGGGAACTTCTTCTTCGGGGTCGTCGGTGCGGTATTTGTCTTCGAGAATCAGGCGGCCAGCACACGGCCCCTGCGGGGTCTCGGCTGCTGCAAACTCCCCCATTATGCCATATTCGTTAGGGTGATTCAATTTTTCCACCACTTCTAGCGAGAACAACGGGGTTTCCCAAAGGCTCTGCCGTCGGAAAGAACAGCAGAACTTGCAGTTGGCGCAGGCGCTTCTGGAAAGGATGCTGAAGAGCATCACACGCCTCCCTGCGTTACTATTACATGCATTTTATCGAGAATGGTCAGCGGGTAATAGGACAGTTTCGCCTTGCGCAGTCCTTCTATCCCGATGTCCTCTTCACGGTTGATGAGGGTCGCTCCTGCAGTCACGAGGTTCTCGGCGAACAACTTGTTGATGACGGCATAGCCGCCGTTGCCAGCATATTCGTCAATGACCTTCTCGAAATGGATGTCCCACATGCCGGGGATAATCTGGGAGGCAATAGTCATGCCTATAGGCTTTCCCTCCACATAGAGGATTGCACCCTTCATGCCAAGGGTGTCAAAATGCTGCAGAGACTCTTCGATGGCGCAGTATTCTGCAATGCGAGACTTCTCGTCTTCGGAACGTTCTGCCCAGGCGGCTTCTTCACATTCACAGGAGGGTTCGCATGCATGTTTACTAGGTCCCTCTGCAATACTGCTGTTTAGCCAGATCTTTTCCACCTGCAAGGCGTCTGCGATGTTTTCGCTAGTGATTTCTTGCAGTTCGTACTTTGCGTAGGTGCGGCTGAATCTGGAAATGTGGT
>CACXIR010000140.1 GCA_902767785.1 Fibrobacter succinogenes
GTCCACGCCACCGAATTCCTTGAGCCACTTGAGGGTGCGGTTCATCACGTACACGGCGAATACCGGAGGAGTGTTGAACATGTTGGCAGCGTCAATGTGAGTCTGGAAGTTGAGCATGGTCGGGATGGTGCGGTCCACCTTGCCGAGGAGGCCCTTCTTGATGATGGTAACAGTCACGCCAGCACAGCTGATGTTCTTCTGGGCACCGCCGTACACAACGCCGAAGTCAGACACGTTGATCTTACGGGCGAGGAAGTCGGAGCTCACGTCAGCCATGAGGAAGCCGGACTTCGGCTTCGGGAAGTTGTGCCATTCCGTACCGTAGATGGTGTTGTTGGCGGTAACGTGGAGGTAGCTGGCGTTGTCGCTGAGCTTCAGGTTCTTGTCGATGCGGCTGTAAGTTTCGGACTTGGTGTCGCAAGCGGCGAGGGCGTTGCCGAACTGCTTGGCTTCCTTGAAAGCCTTGTTGGCCCACACGCCGGTGAGGGCGTAGTCGGCCGTAGCGTCCTGGTCGAGGAAGTTCATCGGGAGCATGCAGAACAGGAGTGAACAACCACCACCGAGGAAAACGATGTCGTAGTCTTCCGGGATGCCCATCAATTCACGGAGGTACTGTTCCGTCTGGGCGAACATGTTTTCAATCGGCTTTGAACGGTGACTCATGGAGAGAATGCTGATGCCGCTGTTTTCGAAGTCGATGCATGCAGCAGTGCCTGTTCGGGCAGGACAGACGGTCCTGCGCTAAAGTTATAGACTTTATTTGCCATGGTTGTGTTCCTTTTTGTTTTGCCCTGGATAGGGGCCAATAATTACGCGCGTAAAAATAGCAAAATGCCCCTTGCCCGGCAATAAAAAAGCCCCGCAAACAGCGGGACTCTATGCCTATAGTCTGCGGAGCGATGTTCTTCTTACACGCCCAGGGCTGCGATGGCGGCCTTGTACTTTTTGAGGCGGAACTTGGTCTTGAGTTCCCGGCGTTCCTGCCTGTGGATATACTTGTCGTCCAAGAGCATGGTCAAGATGGCACTCTTTGCCTTGGCGGCAATGGGGTTCCCTTTGAGGGATTCCGCGAACTTCACGAATTCCTTTTCACGGGCCTCGTAGGTGGCCTCTTCGGCGGGCATGCCCTGTGCCATAAGGTTGCAGCTGTACTGGTCGATCCAGCCTTGGTCCTTGTGGTAGGTCATCTTCTTGATCAGTTCCACCATGTCGGCGGGAACGCCCATGGCAATCACGTCTTCGGGGGTCTTCTTGGTAGAAGAGGTCATCAAGTCTTGCAAAATGGCCAGGGTCTGCACTTCTTCGGGTTCTCCCTTGTTCTTGAGGTAGTCCGCCACACTCTGGAGGAAATCGATGTAGGGGCCACCAGCCTTGTCCTTCTGGTCTTTGTGGACTTCAGCTGCAATTTTGTAAGCGTCTTGATAAGAGAGCATGTTAATCCTTTATAAGTGTAAAACCTTTGGGGCGCCTTTGTCGCCCTCTATTCAATATATATAAAGAAAAAAGGAAAAAGTGTCACGTTTTTGTCTTATTTTCAAAAAATGCCGCTTTTATGCATTTGCTACGAAATTTTTACCCAGTATGGCAGAAACGTTCCGCAAAATGCCCTCTGCCACGTCGGGCTTGTTCATGGAGTACACGTGCACGTTGGTGATTCCGTTGGCGTACAGGTCGATAATCTGGTCGCTGGCGTAGATGATGCCTGCCTGCTTCATGGCCTCGGGGTCGGACCCGAACTTGTCCACCAGGGACTTGAAACGCTGGGGCATGAAGGAACCCGAAAGCTTGATGGCCCGCTCCACCTGGTTGGCGTTGGTGATGGGCATGATGCCGGGGAGCACCGGGCAGGTGACGCCCGCTTCGCGGAGCTTGTACATGAAGTTCAGGAACAGGTTGTTGTCGAATACCATCTGGGTGGTAAGGAAGTCGGCCCCAGCGTCCACCTTTTCCTTAAGGTGCCTAATGTCTTCGGCCTGATTGGGGCTTTCGGGGTGCTTTTCGGGGTAGCAGGCCGCCCCGATGCAAAAGTCCGCATCGGCGGCTTTGAGTTCGCGAATGAGTTCCACGGCGTAGTGGTAGTCGCAGTTGTCCCGGCCCTTCTCGATGAGTTCCGGGGTCAGGTCGCCCCGCAGGGCCATCACGTTCTTGATGCCAGCCGCCTTCATGTCGGCGATACGCTGGTGGACCGTGTCCTTGCTGCTGGACACACAGGTGAGGTGCGCCAGCATGGGAATGTTGTATTTTTCCTTGAGGTTTTTTGCGATGTCCAGGGTGAAGTGGCTTACGCCGCCGCCCGCGCCATAGGTGACGCTCATAAAGGCCGGGGCGAGGGCGGCGATGGCTTCCGTTGCCGCCTTGACGCTCTCGAAACTGGTTTCCTTTTTAGGCGGGAACACCTCGAAGGAAAGGCTCATCTTGTCTTGCTTCAGGATGTCGATAATCTTCACGTTAACCTCGCGGTACTCAAATTTGTTGGCCGGACCGGCGGCTTTGGTTTATGCAAGTATTTTAATATACGCATAAATATATAAAAAGGCAGCGGATGTGGCAACGGATTATGCTATATTTCATGGTATGAAAGGTCTTTTGAGTTTTTCATTGCCGCTTTGCTTGGTTGTGGGCCTGGCCATGGGGCTGTCGGCTTGTGGTGATGATTCTTCTTCGTCGGCGGAGGACCAGTCCTCGTCTTCTGAGGAGGTGGGGTCCGCGGGGGATTCCGGGTCGTCTTCTTCCAGGGCTCCTGACTGCAAGTTTGATGTAGATGCCAAGTTCTGGGAATACGGCTACGCGGACGGTCAGGGGACGTTCAACATAGTGCACTACCTTGACCAGGACAGCGTGCTCTTTGTGGAGCACTTTGTGTCTACGGAAGACGACCAGGAACAGTGCGATGTCCTTGCCAAGGCCTTTGCCGACCAGTTCTACGTGTATTCGGACTCGCTGTGCTTTTACAGGTTGTACTTTTTCTTCCACAAGCAAAACGAGGACGGAACCTTTGGCCCCTCCCGCATGAGCAAGGCCGAACACATGGAAGCCTTTGCAGAGAATTGCCTTATCGATGGCGGGAACCGCCGGAATCCGGAGAAACCCTTCGGCAATACGCCGGGGTACGATTCGGAATTTATCGACCAGTTCTTTTAGGGTTTTACAGAATAGGGTAATTTTTCTATATTGGGGCCCGACTTGCTCGCGTAGCTCAGTTGGATAGAGCAGCTGCCTTCTAAGCAGCGGGTCGTGGGTTCGACTCCCGCCGTGAGTACGAAAAAGCCCCCAGAAGGGGGCTTTTTTCGTACTTATGGCGCAACAGTAGAACCCATGTTCGACTACGGCAGAAGGCGAGTGATGCGCCGGCAAGCTCGCTTGTCGGCATATCCGAGCCGAAGCCGGAGCTGCTTCGCGTAGCGGAGCAGCCTCCCGCCGTGAGTGACTGTACTAGTTAGGGAACGCTTATTTAAACGCGTTTAGCCGAGAAAGCGGCTGTCTGGCTTCAAACGTTATGCCGATGCCGAGTTGGTTGATGAATGCTCGGCGTTTGCGGTTCTTGACCGGGTCGTCAAAATTGACCGTCTTTAAAATCCACTGCAACTTCGGGGTGATGTTTGCCATGTTGCCTAATGGAAATCGCCTCATTGCCTGGATTCCGCCCATGAACGCAAGATTCATGATGGTGTCCTGGCCCACAAGGAATTCATCGAAACCGAGCCCCGCTAATATATCCAAGCCGTATTCGTCAAATTCGAAAGTGGGGCCAATCATGGCGTCTAATCCTGCGGCAGAAATCCCGCTCGCAATCATCAGGTCGACTTGAAGCTGGAAAACGAATCGGAATACTTGGATTCTTGCGTTTGGAACGCTTAAGGTGAAATATTCGTCGACAGTTTCCAGGCCGGAAGTCATGAGTGATTTTCCTACGGAAACTCCGATACTGAGGCCTAGAATTCCGCTATTCTTGTCGGCTTCGTATAATTCGGTGACGATGTCCTGATTGATCAGGGCTTGTAACGCGGTTCTGTAGGGTGTGTTGGGGTAACGTTTGAAAAAGTTGTCTCGGGCAATTAAGAGCCAACTGTAGTCGAAATCGTAGTAGGAATCATGTTCGTAGGGGTTCTCTTTTTGAATCCACAAGGTTGCCCAGGATGTTGCCGCGTCAACGGCGACTCCAGTTGGAGTTTTGACGAGTTCTTTGGCAGCGGATTTAAGATCATCGGGTTTTAGACGATACGTAATCATATATTCAACGAACGCGCCCGTTTTTAGTTTTGAATTCTTTTGCAGGCTAGTCTTTTTGGCAAGCGCATAGAGCATGTCGTATTTTGAAATCATGTAGTCCATGACTAGGTTATATACGGCGTTATCTTCGGCTGTCAGAATTCTTCCGTTTATTTTTCGGTTAGAGAAATTCTTGTATCCGGTGTAGGCGACTGGGATGGATGAATACCCGGGCCTTTCCGTCCGATAAAGACTGCCTGCCAGGCGGGTGAGCTTGCTTTGCACTAGTTCGTTTTTGCAAATTTCGTTACGAAATTTTGGGGCGTTTTCCTTGATGTAG
>CACXIR010000141.1 GCA_902767785.1 Fibrobacter succinogenes
GTAGACCTTAACCAGTTCATCCAGGCGGCTGTCCGGCACACTCACCATGCCCACGTTGGGTTCGATGGTGCAGAAGGGGTAGTTGGCGGCTTCGGCGCCGGCGTTGGTGATAGCGTTAAAGATGGTGGACTTGCCCACGTTGGGGAGGCCCACAATTCCGCATTTAAAACCCATGGTAATCTCCGTTATTTATTTTCGTGCCGAAAAATAGTTATTTTGGCACCGTCGGGTATCGCTTATGTCATTGTCCAAGTCGCCAATTTCCGTTTTTTTGGCCCTATTTGCGGGGGTCGTTGCCTTGGGCTATGGAATTCATGCCTATAAGGGCTTTTCTGAACGGCAAAAGGATATCGAGGAGACGAACCGCCTGGTAGAGGAGTTCAACGAATGCCAGGAAGCGGCGGACTGGCTTTGTTCCGAAAGGAGTGTCCGTGTCCTTTTGAAAAAGGCTCCCCAGGACCAGAACTTGCATTTGCACCTGGCTGGGATCCTCTTTGAACAGGAACGCTACGAAGACTGCCTGAATTACATCGCTTCCTTGGGTTACCGCAACACTGATTTGGAATTTTTGGAGAAAAAATCCAAGTCCTTGATGAGGGAAATGGAAGAACTGGGTCTTGCCAAGTCCATGCATTTTCGCGTGGAATTCGAGGGTAGCCCCAATAGGAGCGATGTGCTAGAGGCTTTGTCCGTGCTAGAGGTTGCCTACGATTCCCTGTGCCATCTATTCGATTTCCACCCCGAAAACAAGATGCACCTGGTGTTGTATCAGTCCAACGAATATCAAGGGGTGGGACCCCGGCCTGAATGGGTGGGGGCCATTTTTGACGGGAAACTCCGCATTCCCCTGGGCATGATGCAGTACCGGGAACTCTACAGGCCCGTGATTTTTCATGAATTGACCCATGCCTTTGTCCGTGCCATGACCCGGGCTAAGGTTCCCCTGTGGTTGAACGAGGGAATTGCCCAGTTGGTGGATGGAAGCCGAAACGGCAAAGAACGCCCGGCCGGCCCTGCACCTAGCCTTGATGCCTTGATCGCCCCATTTGTGGGGGAATCCCGGACCAGCGAGGCCGTAAAGCTTTACTGGTATTCCCTGGAAATGGTAAAAGAGCTGTTTCATGTGCGGGCTGGGTTGGCTGCCCCATCGCAATTCCTCAAGTTCAAATCCTGTATCCAGGATTTCTACCACCAGGGGGTGGATCCGTCTTTGCGGACCCATTATGGGACCGATTCCAAGGAGCTTTGGGAAAAGGTTGTGGGGACCCGAACAAGAAACTGACATTTTTGAGTTTGCTAGGCTGATTTTCCTCAAAAAAAGAGTCTAATAAGGAGGACTCTTTTTTTCAAGGAGAAATCATGAGCGAAAACGGACTTTTACCCAGGGAAAAAATACAGAGGTGTGGAGCTAGATCCTTGAACAACGAGGAGCTTCTTGCCTTGGTGCTAGGCAGCGGAAGCCCGGATTGCGATGTGTTCGAGCTTTCCCGAAAATTGGCGGATTACCTTTCTTCTATGACAAATTTCCCTTCTTTGGGAGACCTTATGAAGGTGAGGGGGCTTGGCCGTGCAAAAGCGTCCAAGGTTCTTGCATGCCTGGAACTTTCTTCACGCTATATGTTAGGCGCTAAGGCTATCTCTGTCCATGAACCCAAGGATTTGGAACCAAGACTTTCTTACTTGAAATACGAGAATCAGGAACACATGGTTTTGGTGACGTTGAACTCTTCCAATGAGGTTATCGATGTTCATGAACTGACCAAGGGAATCGCAAACCAGACTCTTGTGCACCCACGGGAATCCTTTGTCCATGCCATTGAAGATAGGGCCGTTTCGGTCATTTTTGCCCATAACCATCCTTCGGGAAATTCGGAACCCAGTGACGAGGACTTGGGGATTACCAAAGTGCTGTGTTCAGCAGGCCAGATCGTCCAGATTCCGGTGATAGACCACCTCATCATCAGCAGGAATGGGATGACTAGTCTGTGCCGTCTGTATCCGGATTTGTTTGAAAGATTCATGTAATTTTTTATCAACAAAACATTGTTTTATCGGTAAAAGTGTGCTTTTTATCTCATTTTTGATAGTCCAAAATGGAATATATGGTCAAAAGAGCTATATTTGGGCAAGAAATGTTGGGATACTCTTATTAAGGAGACTCTATGAAACGAGTAATTACGGGTTTAGCTCTGGCCCTTGCCGTAAGTGCCTTTGCTGCCCATCCGCAAACTTTGAACAAAGAAGGTTTTGTCGGCGTGAACAAGACCCAGTCTGGCCAGTCCCTTGGCCATTCCAAGCTGGCGTTTTTTGCCTTGTTTGACTATGCCGATGGTTTCAAAAACTTGAATGGAGCTACAGTTGCTCAAACGGAAAACACCGAAATATCCAAGTTTATGGGCTTGAACGCCAATGTGGGTTTTGCTCTTGGTGTTTGGCACTACTTCGACATTGGTGCCGCGCTTCCGGTCTATTACGATAATTTCAGCTTGCCTATGAAAAATCCCGATGGCTCCTTGAATGAGGATAGCCGCAAGGTGGGCGGTATCGGCAATGTGAAGGCCGACTTGAAGGCTCGGTTCCCCTTGCCCGAGGATCAGCCTATGGACATTGCTGTTTTCTTCGGTGCGTCACTCCCCACGGCAGACCAGAACAAGCAGGGCGTCTGGGTTCGTGAACTGGAATACATTGACAAGACGACTGGTCAGGCAGCAGCCTTTGGTACCAAGTCCACGACCATGAAGTTCGGCCTTGCCGCTACTGCGGATTTTGGCAAGCTTGATGGAGGCGAGGGCGTTCCCTTCCTGATCCACGTGAACGGTGGTTACCGCTACACCAGCAGCGAAGGCGATGTCTACATGGGCGTTCCCTTTGTTAGCGCCGCTGCGGAATTTTACTTCGTGGACTTCCTCTCCATATTCGCTGAATACTTCATGGACATCGAAATGGATAAGTTCGCTTATACCGGCGTTGAAGAAAACTTGGAATTGCAGCAGTTGACTGGAGCTTTGGTGTTCCACACTCCCGTGGGCTTGGACATCCACCTGGGTGCCTCCTACTACTTGGGTGGGGACAACAAGCTTTCTGCCATGAAGGTTTGGCAGGCTGAAAACCGCATCGAGGGCGTGACTGTGTCCCAGGCCCGCGTGAACCCCCAGTACACCGTTTATGGCGGTATTACCTGGAGCGGCTTCCTGCTGGCTCAGGATAGGGATAAGGACGGCGTAAACGACAACGACGACAAGTGTCCCGATGACTATGGCCACCGCCTGAACCAGGGTTGCCCGTTGGGTAACCCCGATGCCGACGAAGATGGCGTTTGCGATTCTTGGGTTGCCGAGAAGGGCTTCGAAGATGAATTTGCCGACGTTTGCGAAGGCGTCGATGAATGCCCCAACGAAGCCGGTGAAGACGAAAATGGTTGCCCGCTTGAAGACCCGGATCCTGACCAGGATGGCGTTTGCGACCCGTGGGTATCTCAGAAGAAGATGACTAAGAAGTTCAAGGATATTTGCGACGGTATCGATGAATGCCCTGCTCAGCCTGGTCCTATCGAGTTCAATGGTTGTAAGACCAAGCAGCCCGACCCGGATGGCGATGGTATGTGCTCTCCGTGGGTTGTTGACGAAGGTGTTGCCGCAAGCTTCAGTAACGTTTGCACCGGCTATGACATGTGTCCGGGCGAAGCCGGTGCCAAGGCGTTCACGGCCAAGGTGCTGGTTGAGAAGAAATGTACGCTCGCGGTGCGCACAGGCACTAATACCGGCACCATCAAGGGCCGCCTACCCCTGGAGCCCACCAACGGCGAGTGGAAGGAGGTGAGCTGCGACCTGACAACGCCCATCACGGGTGTGCAGAACCTTTGCTTCACGTTTACGGGCAGCGGTGCCTCGCTCTTTGACTTCGACTCGTGGCAGTTC
>CACXIR010000142.1 GCA_902767785.1 Fibrobacter succinogenes
TGTGCTGACGCGGGCTTGGTGGGAGTCTCTCCCGCATATGCAGGCATTTCGCCGTAGTCCAACTTGGAGCTTTGCAATACAGAACTATCGTAGTTCAAGAAGATCACTGTGTACTGATTCACCGTCGCATTGAAGGTCGCCTTATAGGTGGCATTGCCAGTGACCGGAACAATTTCCGGTGTCCAGCCCGCAAAGCTATAGCTATACTGTGCATCGTTGGCGGGAGTCTTGCCCGCAGGTGCGACAGGCGTCTCGCCATATTCCACCTGGCTACTGCTAGATGTACCATCACCATTCACGAAGGTCACGGTGTACTTGTTCTTGGTAGACGTGTAGGTGGCCGTGTAAGTGGCGTTGCCCGTGACATCGACAATTTTCGGGCTCCAGCCACTGAATTCGTAAGTGTATTCCGCAGTAGCTGGCTTTTCAGGAATCCGAGGCTTTACAATGCTGGCCGCGGCGGTACCATAGGGGTACGTGTCGGTGGAAAGAGGCGTGCCATCGTCATTCACAAACGTTACGGTGTACTCATTGGCAGAAGAGGTATAGGTAGCAACGTAAACAATGTCCTTCGTCACCACGGCAAGTGTCGGATTCCAGCCCGCGAAGGCGAACGTCTCGCCTGCAGTCCCCTGCTTAACGGGGTCGGCGGGCTTTGCGATGTTAGCAGGAGCCGTGCCGTAATCATACTGGGCCGCGGCCAGCAGCACCGTGCCGTCTTCGTCCTTGAAGGTTACACTGTACTTGTTCACAGTATGGTTCACTATAGCCGTATAGGTGGCATTGCCGGCAACCGGAACAATTTCCGGAGTCCAGCCCGCAAAGGTATAGCTGTACTGTGCATCGTTGGCGGGCGTCTTGCCCGCAGGTGCGACAGGCATTTCGCCATATTCCACCTGGCTACTGCTGGGTGTACCGTCACCATTCACGAAGGTCACGGTGTACTTGTTCTTGGTGGAGGTGTAAGTGGCAGTGTAGGTGGCGTTGCCCGTAACATTTTCAATCTTCGGATTCCAGCCGCTGAATTCGTAGGTGTATTCCGCGGTGGCGGGCTTTTCGGGAGTCCTAGGCTTTATGACGTCGCCCGCGGCGGTACCATAGGGGTACGTAGCAGAGGTAAGAGGCGAGCCATCGTCATTCACAAATGCTACGGTGTACTGGTTCACTGTTTCGTCCACCACAGCAGTGTAGGTTGCATTGCCAGTGACCGCAACAATTTCCGGAGTCCAGCCGACAAATGTATAAGTGTATTGCGCCGTATTGGCAAGCGTCTTGCCCTCGGGAGCCGTGGGCACCGTGCCGTATTCCACCTGGCTGCTGCTAGACGTTGCATCGCCGTTCACAAAGGTGATGGTGTACTTGTTCTTGGTAGAGGAATAGGTGGCAGTATAAGTAGCGTCACCTGTTACCCTGGCTATTTCCGGAGTCCAACCGGTAAAGGCGTAGGTGTATTCAGCCGTAGCGGCCTTGGTGGGGTCGGCGGGCTTTGCGATGTTGGCAGCAGCCGTACCATAGGCGTATTCAGCGGCGGCCTTCAGTACCTTGCCGTCATCATCGACGAAGGTAACGCTGTACTTTCTCGTAGTAGATGTGTATGTCGCCATATAGGTAGCATTGCTAACCACATCCACAATTTCCGGAGACCAGCCAGCGAATTCATATGTAAACTCTGCATTAGTGGTTTTTGTAGGATTGGCTGGCTTCACAATACTGGCAGCCGAGGTACCAAATTCGTACTCCACAGCTTCCTTAAGGACCGTGGTTCCATCATCGTCATAGAAGGCCACCGTGAATTTTTTCTTGGTCCCTTTAAATTTGGCCGTATAATCGGCGGCCTGCGTAACAGGAGTCAAGTCAGGAGTCCAACCGTCAAACGTATAGGTGTGTCCAGCATCGGCCTCCTTAGTGGGAGTTTCACCGGAATAAACCGGCGTAGTTCCATAAGCCACGGATTCAGTCTTCAAAAGCTCCGTACCGTTAAAGAACTGGATTGCATAATAATTCAACACTTGGTCAAACTTTGCCGTATAAACCGCATCGCCAGTAACCGCAGCCAACGCAGGCTCCCATCCGCTAAACGTGTAGGTGTACTGAGCTGTAGCTGCCTTGGTGGGATTAGCTCCCGTGTAAATGGGCATAGCCCCCTCTTCCACTTCCACCGTCTGTAAGACCGTATTGCCATTCTTGAAAGTGATGGTATAGGTTGCAACAGGAACATTCGCCGTAAAGGAGAAGTTGGTTATGGTTATCTGTTCCCAACGGCTGCCCGGCATACCAAGAGTAAGTACCAAGTACTCCGATGCATTGGCTGTAAAGGAGCAGGTAACGTGCGTCGTATTGCCACCCGTCATGGTCGCAGTTTCATTGCAATACTCCCCCACAACCACAGACATTTGCATTTCTTGGCCACCTGAACCTTCCGTAGCGTCAAAAGACAATGTGTAAGACTCTCCCGAAACAACATCGCCCAAGCCCTTGGTCACAACACGGGCATCGGCATACTGATTGGATTGTCCGATAACCACGCTACCATTGTCATTGATAGTCAGCTGCGTATTGGAATTCCATTCCTCCCCAATAGAACTTGAGGACACCGACGAACTGCTAGAAACACTTGAAGACGACACAGAACTAGAAGACACGCTAGAAGAAGAAACGCTGCTAGAAGACGCCACAGAACTGGAGGAACGGCTTGACGAAGAACGTGCAGAACTGGACGACACGCTGGAACTAGACTTTGCCGAAGAACTGGAGGCCGCTTCGGGCAAGCCTTCGCAACGGACATTGTCAATTTCCAAGGAACCCGTGCTGCCATTGGTTCCAGAGACCTGCCAACTGAAAGCCTTTACACTCTGTCGAGCAGAGCTTACATTAACAGTTGTATTCGTCCAGTCAGGCTGGGTCATAGAAGTGAGAGCCACCGTTTTCTTGGTCCAGCTGTTTGCCGCATCAACACTTGCCTGATGATAAGCATAATCCGTTACCAGGGGGGATTCCATACGCACCGCATGGGCCGCACCCTTGTAGTAGTAACTGATGCTGGTGCAGGAATTCAAATTCACAGTACTCTTGTCCGCCAGCAAGTCAACGGAAATTCCAACCTGCGGGTCATAATTCAACGACCCTTTTCTCAGCGTGTAAGAAGCCTTTAACGCCTTGGAAGAACTGTAACCCGTCGAGTAGGAGGTAGTAACTGTAGACTGTCCCCCATCACCGGCATCCGTATAAGTGGTCCATTCCCCACCCCATTCAGAGAATTCATCGCCGTCTTCAAAGTTGTCGATGAGCGCAGTCAAATTGCTGGGAGTAGAAGCCGTCGACGAACTGGACTGTGCATGGGAACTGGAAGATCCGGTGGAATTGCTGGAATTTCCGCCTCCGCCGCCAATGGAAATGGGATGCTGCGCCGCAAAGGTGTAATAGGAATCACCCGGATCCTGAATGGTAATGCCAATAACACCGTCAGCAATACGATTGTTCAGGTTACTCACGTTCATCCAATCCAGGTAATCGCTATTGCTGCCGCCACCTACACCGTAACCGTCATCAGCAATAATTTTCTTGCCTCCCATGGCGGCACTGGCACCAGCCCAGGTCAACAAGTTGTTGTTATCGCTGCGAATGCGGCTTTGATCCCCCTGGGTACGGCCGCCCGAAGAGAACAGGTAATCCACCTTGCTCTTGTCAAAATTGGCGTACCAAGTAATAATATCGTCATTCAGCCACGGAGAAATATCCACCGCAATCTTGGCATTGGGCAAATACTGCTTGATGGCCGCCACGATCTGATTAAAACGCGTACCACAAAGCTCGGCATCGGGAATTCCAGATGGTTGTACCCGATGTTCCAAAGTCATTCGCCACTCCCTGGGCATACGACTTGTAGCGATTAAGGATGCTGCTCCAGTGGTCCCGAATGGTCTGGGCGCCATTAGTGCAATGGTTGGGCGAACCCATATCGCAATCCACATAACCCTGATCCTTGTCGTATTCCGCAATCACATAGGCGTAGAACACCGGCGTCAGGTTGTTCTTTTTGCAGGCCCGCACCATGGAGCCTTCCCAGTATGTATTGTAACTGTCGTTGTCGCCGACCCAAATGGCCAGGTGGGAAAGACCCTTGCCCGAAAAATCGGTATTTTCGTTGAAGCTACTGCTCCACTGCCGTCCATAGTTAAAATGACTTTCGTCAAAGGCGGCAAAGGCAAAAGACGCCAAAACAAGAGACATCGCCAAAGCAAATGTTTTCTTCATAACAACACCCGTATATTACCCATGTATATTTTTGATAAAAATAATTTCAAACCTCAAATTCTCCTAGTAAAATAATGTAAAAGCCTCCAATCTACAAGACTGAAGGCTTTGTGAGAAAAACAGCCAAATCTGCTATTTTAGCGTAATTTTGCGGTTTTGCACCTGCGAACCCGATTTAACCCGCAAGATATAGCTGCCAGTACCGAGCCTGGAAAGGTCTACGGAGCCAGAAACCTGGCTGTACCGGGCCAGCGGGCGACCCTGCAGGTCGAACACTTCCACATTTGCCACGCCGCCTTCTACAGAGAGCGTACGTCCAGAGAGGTGGACAGACAAGCTGGCCCGGGAAATCCCCTTAAGGGCGAGAACTGCACCCTGTTCAGAATCAGCAGGAGTGTAGCCGCCTTGATCCGCGCTGCTGTAAACCGTAGTTCCCGCAGAACTGCTTGCGATGGTGGAATTGCTGGACTCCACGACTTCTCCGCCAGAGGACGACTGTTCATCGGAACTGCTGGATTCCACGACATCCGCGCTAGACGAGGATTCCTCTGCAGAACTGCTGGAGGCAATTGCCACCCGGTCAAAAGTCGCCCTGTAGGTTGCCACGCCAGTCACTCGTGCCACAGTCGGTTCCCAACCGCTAAAGGCGTAGGTGTACCCCGCAGAGGCTTCCCTAGTCGGGGTCGCTCCCGCATATTGCGGCAGCACGCCATACGCTACAGGGGTACTTTGCAGCTTGGAATTGTCGTAGTTCAAGAAGGTAATGGTATAGCTGTTCTTGGAGGCCGTATAGACAGCCTTGTAAGTAATATTCTTGGTTACTGCAGCAATTGCAGGGGTCCACTTGCTAAACTCATAGGTGTATTCGGCCGTGGCGGCCTTGGTGGGCGTGCTGGGCCGTACAATGCTTGCAGCAGCGGTCCCTGCGGCATATTCCCTTGATGCCAGCAGAACAGTCGTTCCATCTTCATCCACGAATGTAACAGTGAACACCTGCACGGAAGAAGAAGACCCACCAGCCGAAGACGAAGAAGAGGCTTCTACAACTGTCACCTTGATTTCGTACCGGGTACCGTTCACGATAACGGCTTCTGTCATGTCACCCGGATTGACCCACTGCGTATGCTGATTCGGGTTCTGGCGGACAATCAGGTCCGTGCCGTTCTGCTCGAACTCAATCCAGTAAATGCCCCAGTTTCTATCAAAAGAAGTCACATTGGAGAAAGTGACCGTCTGGAAATCGTCGCCCTTAACAACTGTTTGAGTCAAATCTCCAGCAACCACTATACCTTGGGCTGCACTGCTAGAAGATACAGAAGAACTGCTTTCCTCGCTAGAAGAAGACTCTTCGGAACTGGAGCTTTCTTCGGCAGAGCTGGAACTAACTATGGCAATTTCATCGTATTTTGCCGTATAGGTGGCAGCACCCGTTACCGAGGCAATCGCTGGAGTCCAGCCGCTGAACTCATAGCGATAGCTGCTGGTCGATTGACGAACAGGGGCCGGTCCACCATAGACAGGGGTTTCCCCATAATCCACGTTAGCCTCCCACAGCTTTGAGCTATTGTAATTAAGGAACGTAATCTTGTAGGCATTGACAGTCCGCACAATATTAGCCGTGTAAACTGCAGACTTGGTAGCAGCAACCACCGCAGGGTTCCAGCCGCCAAAGCTGTAGCTGTACTGTGCCGTGTTGGCAGGGAGTTCTATACTTGTGGGAGCCTCAGGAATCTTGCCTTCTTCTACGCTGAGCACCAGAACCACTTCGTTCTGCACCACGAAGGTGATGTCGAAGAATTCCACCGCCTGCGAAGAGCTGGAAGGAGCCGCAGAAGAGCTGGACTCTGTCTCTTGCCCATTAGAATTCTTGAGGGAAAGGTTAGAAATGGTGACCTGTTCCCAGCGGGAACCCGGCATAGTGAGCGTCAGCAGCACGTTCCCCGATTCAACGGCCTTGAAGGTGCATGTGTAGTGCTGCGTGCCTTCGGTCGCATCCAGTTCCAAGGTCCCGCTGCAATAAGATCCAAAGGTTACACCCATGTTCATGGTGTTCTGTTGGAGGGTCGCATCAAAGCTCAGGGTGTAAGATTCGCGTGCTTCAACCCGCCCAACGCCCTTGGTCACCACGCGGTCGGGAGACCAGCCCTCCGACTGACCAATAACCACATCTCCATTGGGATTGACGGTGAGCTGCGAATTGGAATTCCATTCCGCGCTTACCGCAGCAGAGCTTGCCGGAGCAACAGAAGAAGAACTCTGTGCAGAACTGCTGGAAGCCTCGGTCACGATAAGTTCCATGGTGTAGGCAGAGCCGTTCACCGTAAAGTTCTCGCGGACCTGTCCCAGATTGGCAGTAGCAGGCACCGTTGCATCCAAGGTCAGCACATTGCCAGAACGGTTCATGTTCAAGTAATAAACGTTCTGGGTATTACGGATAAAGCTGGTAACGTTGGCGAAAAGCACGGGTTCTATGGAACCGCCGCGAGCCACGGTCTGCTTCAGGTTGCCGGTAATGGCCAGCTTTGCGCTGCTAGAAGAGGCGGCAGAAGAACTGCTGGGCTTGCTGGAAGAGGAAGATCGCACACTGGAAGAAGACTTGGCAGAACTGGAACTGACCGCCGCGCTGGAAGAACTGGACTCCTTAAGGCCAAGGCACTTCACATTGTCAATCTGCAAAGTACCGCTGGTACCCGAGGTCCCTTGAATCTGCCAGCTGAAGGCTCGAACGGAGCATTCCACCCTAAAGTCGTGGGCGCCGCCCTTGTAATCGTACTGGATCGCGGTGCAAGCCGACAAATCTTCGGTAGTAACCTCGTCGGCATTGGCCGACACCACCAGCCCAACATAGGGGCTGTATTCATAATTGGCCTTGGTCAGGCTGTAGGCAACCTGGATAGCCTTAGAGGAGCTGTTCCCTGTCACCAGGGACGTATCTATGGTGGACCGTCCTCCATCACTATTGTCGTTATAGATGCCCCAGGGGCTGTTCCAGAGGGAGGTGTAATTGCCGTCTTCGAAGTTATCCACCAGCAATGGCTTGTTGGTGCCGCCAGAAGAGTTAGAGGAGTTGGAAGCCGAAGACTGGCCGTTCTGGGAGCTGCTGCTGGCCGGAGATGGGCCGCCAGAGCAAGCCGTATAAGACGAGGGGAGCTTGGAGAAAATATTGGTGTTTACCCAGTTTCCGCTTTCGGTATAGTTCCAGGCGCTGCCGTTAAAGTAGGAAGCCGATTCAGGCTTGTTGGAAACAGACCAGTTGGCGCCAGAAAGCTTGTGCTGCTGCATCCAGCTGTACCAGGTTGCGCTGTTGCCCGAACTAAAGCCGCCATTGCCAGAGGCATCCACCGTTCCCCATTCCGAGACAAACACGGAAAGGCCTGCATTCATGGCGGTCACCGCATTGGAGCCTTCGCCACCCGTAGAATGAGAACCTGCGTAATAGTGGAATGTATAAGCAGTATTATTCTTGGAATCCTTTACAGGATTACCCACGGCATAGTCGGGATGCTGGTCCCAACTGGGGTTGCCCACCAGCACCAGGTTGTCGGAATACTTACGGATTTCGGTGATGACCGCTTCAGCGTAGGTCTTGATCTCATTCCATGACTGGGAGGTAGGCTCATTGAACACTTCGAAAATCACGTTGTCGTAGCCACCCCATTTTTGGGCCATGTAGCCGAAGAAAGTCTTCGCATTGTTGACATTGTCACTAGCCTTGTGGCTGTGATAGTCAATAATCACGTAGATGTCGTTATTGATAGCCGCCTGGACCACGGTGTTCATCAAGTTTTGGTAATCACCAGTTCGAGTAAAGTAGTTTCCGCTACCCCAGTCTTCGTCCACACCCATGGGGGCGCGGATCAACTGAATGTTCCAACGGCTCACTAGCTCGCTCACAATGTCAGATGTCCAGAAGGGGGAACCCACATCGCTGGAGATGCTCCAGAAGAGGCTCATGCCCTGCACGGCCACTTCGGCACCACTCTTAACGCCCTGACAAGAGCCGTAGATTTGACCCTTGCTACCGGCCTTGCCGGCCATAAGCTGACCATACTGGCTTACCGGGCCCACGCGCCCGAAGGAAAGAACGAATGCGGCCAAAACAAGGCACGCGATAATGCGGAGACTTTTCATAACACCTCAATTCCCAATGCGGATAGTCCGCACTCCCAGGTTAAAGATAAATTATTGAGGCTATTTTTCCTTGTAAAAAATTGTAATAAAAAACCTCCGGCCAAGAGGCCGGAGGCAAGCTTTGTAACTTATTGCCCCTAGCGGACTTGCAGGCGCAAGACCTTTTCCAGGGTGCCGCTCTTGACGCGGAAAACGTAGGAACCCGGATTCAGGCCTTCAAGGCTCAAGGAACCCGAAATCACGCTATTTTTGACGATTGCCCTGCCCTGCAAGTCAAAGACGTCTACCGAGGCACTCTCCACTCCAGAAACATGGAGGATCTTGCCCGAAACGGACACGCTCATCGAGACATTCGTGCCAGCCGCAATGGCCGTATTATCGTCATATTTGTTGCCCCTGCGGCTAGAGGAAGAATAGCCTCCCCTGCTGCTAGAAGAAGACGGGGTCTGCCCGCAAGCCGTGTAAGACGTGGGGTTAGAGGACAAAAAGCCCTTCACCATGTTGCCGCTAGTGGAATAGCTCAGGCTGTACCTGTTGGCCCCGCCCGTAAAGGCGGCCGTTCCCTCGCTAATCTTGGAGGCGGACCAGTTGGCCCAAGACAGCTTGTTGTTGTCCATGAAAGTTTGCCATTGCTGGTTGGCGGACTGGCAGCTGGATCCGTCGCCTGTTCCATCGGAGTTTCCCGTTCCCCATTCGGTCACAAACACAGGCAAGCCCGCGTTCAAGGCCGCCGTCACATTTTTGCCTTCATTGTTTGTGGAGTGCGAACAAGCATAATAATGGAACGTGTAAGCAATGTTGCTACCTGTTACTTCGGCATTGATTGCACTATTGGGCGTGGCAGACCAGCTCGGGTTTCCCACCACAATCAAATTGTCGCTATACTGGCGAATTGCTTGGATGACTTGATTTGCATAATTTTTGACTTCACCCCAGGACTGTTTCGTAGGTTCGTTGAAGATCTCAAAAATCACGTTGTCGTACTTGCCCCATTTCTGCGCCATCTCGCTAAAGAATCCCTTGGCACTCTCAGTTTGATTGTTTGCCTCATGGCTGTGCCAGTCGATAATCACATAGATGTCTTGGTCTATCGCAGCTTGAACAACCGTATTCACGTAATTTTTCTGCTTGCTGGCATCAGAAGCATACCCTTTTGCAGGACCGCCCCAGTCCTCGCCACCCGTGGCCATGGCGGCACGAATGATTTGGATCTTCATGTCACTAATCATTTTGGAAATGGCATCCGCAGTCCAGAACTCAAGTGCATTGTCCAACAGCGACCAGTAGAGGCTCATGCCCTTAACCTGGACGGGGGTATTGCTGTAAGCAGCGCAGGAACCGAAAATGCGGCCCTGGCCGTTAGAATCCTTGCCCGCTTTCAGCTCGCCATACTGGCTTACCGGCCCCACGCGGCCAAAAGAGAGGCTGGCCAGACCCAGAGCCAAGAGCAAGATAAAGGACTTTTTCATGGGAAACCTCGCGATATTGATTCCGTTTCTGTAAAAATAACCTGTTTTTCTTTTTTTTCACACAAAAAACAAAGGTTTATCCTTTTACGCCTGTATACACATGACCCTCATCACACAAAAACCCCCGTCGTTAGACGGGGGCCTTTTGCATTAAACCGGTTTATCCGTTAGCGGACCTGCATGCGCAAGGCCTTCACCATGGAACCCTGCTGCACGCGGACCACGTAGAAGCCCTTGGAGAGGGTGCCGAAGGTGTGGGAGAAGCT
>CACXIR010000143.1 GCA_902767785.1 Fibrobacter succinogenes
CCAGAAGGGGAACAGGCGTATTCCCTGGAATACTTCGGGTGCCGCCGAAGAGGATGCACCAAAAACAGGACCCACAAAAACCGGGGTGGGCTCTTCGAATTCCAGCTGCAATACGGCATCCAAGGCGTAATCCCGAATCTTGAATTTCTTTGCATCAGGATATATCAAAGGAGAACGCTTATCCCACGTAACAGCAGAGCCGTCCACGACAAGACTATTGACGTCTGCCGAGTCCAGGATTCCCAATTCCAGCAGGGTTCCAAAGAAGCTCCTATTCCCAAGGGTAGAAGTATTCGTCACCTCGTAAGAGACCTGTATCTTCGAAGAACCATTGTCAAAATCCAGATTCTTGCAAACATGGAAAAGGCCAGGGCGATTGTCCATATAAAAGCCCTGCTCTCCAACCAACTGGATTTGTGCCGTCTGCTGCCCCCGCTTTGCTTGATAGTCGTAATGCTCCAGGAACAGGCCGTCCCTGCCAGCAAGTTTCAGTTCTATCTGCTGGGGATTCATATCGCAGTTAGGCAACAATCCTTCCGTCAAAAACAGAGGGAATGTACCGTCATCCCGCCACGTGTTGACAAAGTTCACCGCAGAACCCTTGGAGTTCAGCAAGCGGAGGGAGCCGCCCCGGTTAAAATCCACCAGGCAAGACAATTCGGGGTTTTCCACCCAAATCTGCTTGTGGCCACGCAACAGGGCGTCGTTCACTTCCATGCGCAGCCCCGTAAAGCTCATCAGGGAGTCCAGTTCGGCGGCCGCATTCAGCAAATAGCGGTAGCCCCACTGCCGCACCTTCAAGCACTGCATGCCTTCGTCACCCATCAAGTTCCTGTAAAATATGGGGGACATGGCGGGCATAAGCTTTTCATAAAAGCGGGCCAAGTTCTTCCCCTGCAAATTGCCTTTGCCCCGCTTGAACAGGTTCAACAGGTTCTTTTGCAGCAAATTGATTTCTGGACGCCGAATCAGCATCTCGCGGCAAGTGTTTGCCGCCGAAGGGAGTCCCAGCTTGCGGCCGGCCGAGACCAAGTAGCTCAAAGCCCCTTCTGGTTCCAACTGATTTACGATATAGCCCACAGGCCAGGTCTGTACTTCGTTGGTCTCTACAAAATCCACAAGCCTCTCGAAGAAGCCGACAATCTCTCCTGCCTCGGGTGGCAAATCCAGCAACGCCACCACAGGCTTGTCGTCCCTGCTGTACGCTGCCGCGATGTCCTTCCATTTCAGGTCGTCTTCGGCAATTGCCCTAGAAAGCTCTTCGGACACGGGCACCACCCGCATCAACGCCCCCTGGTCTTCTACGGTAAACCATCCCGACACAGGGGAATTCCGCCCCAGGGCATCACGAACCGCAGCCTCGCTGACCAAGGCATAGTCAAAGCAGCCCTCCTCTAGCACAGAGATCATGCCCATTTCCCACACCAGGGAAGAATTAAAATAACCCTGGGGTTCAATCTCAAAAAACGACTTGAGCTTGGCCCTGTGCTTTTTCAGCTGGAGTGCCTGCAGGTCCTTGGGGAACAGGGGCAACATGGGGTCGTAAAAACCGCCACCCAGAAATTCAACAAAGCCCTCTTCTACGCCACTCTTGATCTTGCCCATGGCCAGGGGCTTGGCCACCTTCTTGAGCATTTCCAGCGTGGGGCCGTCCATAAAGATGGAGCATTTCACCTTCCTGGAATTCAGCAACACCTCAAGACCGTCCGAAAGATTCCGGGCAACAGCCTCCAAGTTCCCGTAAGCGGTTTGCGGGGACAACTGCAGCAAGAGTGAAATGACTGGTTTCATAGGTTAAAGGATAGTATTTTTATTTTCTTTTGAAGTAAACAAAGGTCAAGTCACCCTTGGTATCGCTCTGGGTCATCCACTTCTGAATCATGAGCGCATAGGTTCCAGAAGCGGTCTTGACGAGGTACCAACCCATCTGTTCCAGTTCCATGTGGTTGTCCATGCCATTGTAGGCTTCGGAGAACTGTTCCTGACAAACCTTTCCGCCCGGGATAACGCCACTTTCCAGAGATCCCTCGAGAATTATTTCCACTCCAGAAGAGGCCGTGAAATAGGCTGAACCGTTTTCAAAAGACAGAGTCACATCCGGACTAATTGCTGTACCTGTAGCGAAGTTGATAGCATACTGACTGTCATCGGTCCTGTTGGAGAGAGTGACTGGTCCGACCTGTTCCATTTCGGTGCAGGCGGCAGACGCACCGGAGGATTCGATGCCCATGCAGGGTATGGCAAAATTAGTGCTTATACGGGCTGTATATGCAAACTGTTTGGTATCCTCTTCGTCGCCACTCATGAAGACAGTAACATAGAGTGTAAACTTGTCACCGCAGGTGACATATCGGTCAATGGAAATCTCATCAATGACCATAACCAGATTGATGACTTCCTTTCCAAATGATGCTCCCGGCTTGAGGGGAATAGGAAGGGCCACTCTGTTGCCATCCTTATCGCCGACATCAAAATGAAGGCTGTCAATGCCGTAGTAAACGCGATCTTCGCCATTGTAGCCTTTGGTTTCGAACTCGTCGCTATCGGTGCGGATGTATCCTTGAAGGCGCAGATTGTAGCCGTTCTGTCCATCGAACACAGCTTCGGCCCTTATAAAGGAGCCTTCGTCCAGCGGGGATATTTCTGAAACGCTGGAAAGAATCAGAGCCTCTGCTGAAGAGGATAATTCTGCCGTTGAGGAAGACGATATTTTATCCAGGTTGCCATTTCTTTTAATTCGCCATTCGCCACTTAAACAAACGCGGTACTGTGCAACATCCACGATATAGATTTCTGTACCATACTTTTTCCTGGTACATTCAGGTACATCGTCTTCATTTTCATAGATGATAACTTTTTCTTCCGCAATATCATCATCGTAATCGCCCGAAGTGTTTTTATCAGTCGGTTTATTTGCAGTTTCATCTTGAGGCTCAAAGCTACTGCCCGAGCTCCCACTGCAGGAGACTAGGGAAAAAAAGCATCCCACGACAGCAACCAACATGCTTTTCTTTACTAGATACATGCTAAGTCCTCCTAAAGGCCTCTTTGGAATATATGTTTTTAGGCAATAGAAGTCAAGAAAAGGTGCATTGGAAATCCAAAGGTTTGGCAAGAAACGGGTATAAAAAAAGCCCCGCTCGCCGTTTACGGCAAGCGGGGCGTGAATCCAGCGGCGACCTACTCTCCCGGGCCCGGGGGCCAGGTACCATCGGCGATCTGAGGCTTAACTTCCGTGTTCGGGATGGGAACGGGTGTGACCCTCACTCGATAACCGCTGAAACAAACTCATGCATGGAACCTAAAACTTTTTGCAATCGCCAGAATGCCGAAGCCAGGCGGGTCCGGGCTGCCCACGCGGGACAGTAGAACCAAATCGTTGAAAGAAAGGAAAAGCGTCTCACGGGCTATTAGTACCGCTCGGCTCAACGTGTCGCCACGCTTACACCTGCGGCCTATCGACGTCGTAGTCTCCGACGGCCCTTCAGGGGGTTGCCCCCGCGAGACCTGATCTTGGGAATGGCTTCACGCTTAGATGCCTTCAGCGTTTCTCCAATCCGAACATGGCTACCCGGCAATGCCGCTGGCGCGACAGCCGGTACACCGGAGGTTCGTCCGTCCCGGTCCTCTCGTACTAAGGACAGCTTCCCTCAAGTCTCGAACGCCCACACCGGATAGGGACCAAACTGTCTCACGACGTTTTGAACCCAGCTCGCGTGCCGCTTTAATTGGCGAACAGCCAAACCCTTGGGACCTTCTCCAGCCCCAGGATGCGACGAGCCGACATCGAGGTGCCAAACC
>CACXIR010000144.1 GCA_902767785.1 Fibrobacter succinogenes
GAACTCGCCGCGAAGTTCAACCGTCCGCTCAAGCCGCTCGCCTACGAACTCAAGGAAGATTCCGAAGCCGCCAGCTCCGCTATTAGCCTCGAAGTGGTGACCGGTTGCGGTTGCTCCCGCTACGTGGGCCGCGTCATCAAGGACGTGAAGGTTGAAAAGTCTCCGGCATGGCTCGCCAAGCTTTTGCACGCCGTCGGCATGAACAGCATCAACAACGTCGTCGACATCACGAACTTCATCTTGATGGACGTGGGCCAGCCGCTCCACAGCTTCGACATGGACCAGCTCCACGGCAACAAGATCAAGGTGCGCCGCGCCGTGAAGGGCGAAAAGATTGAAACTATCGACCACACCGCTCACGAACTCGTCGAAAACGACCTCGTGATTTGCGACGGCGACCGTCCGGCCTGCGTTGCCGGCGTGATGGGCGGCGTCGAATCCGAAATCGTCGATGCCACCAAGAACGTGTTCCTTACCGCTTTGAACGCGAAATTGACTTCGCCACCCAGGACGAATACAGCAAGTACGCCTGCGCCCTCATCCAGGAAGTCGCGGGTGGCCGTATCCTCAAGGGCACTGTGGAATACACCGGCGACGACCACAAGAAAGAAAACAACGTGGTAACGCTGCGTATCGCACAGGCCGAACGCGTTATCGGCATGAAGCTCGACATGGCCCAGGTCGAAAAGTTCCTCACGGGCATCGCCCTCGAAGTCGTCTCCAAGACGGCCGACTCCATCACGTTCAAGATCCCGAGTTTCCGCCCCGACCTGGAACGCGAAGTGGACCTCATCGAAGAAGTCGCCCGCCTCATCGGGTTCGACAACATCCCGTACACGCTGCCCTCCTTCAAGATGCAGCCGAACGAGCTCCCGCCGATTGAAGTTTTGAACCGCAAGATCCGCAAGACCCTCTCTGCCATGGGCCTGCACGAATGCCTGAGCCTTCGCTTCACGAGCAAGGTACGCACCGAGGCCCTCTTTGGCCCCGAAAGCGACGACCGCCGCAGCAAGCCTGCACTGCTTTTGAACCCGCTCTCCGAAGAGCTGGGTGCCGTTCCGACAAGCCTCCTCCCCAACCTCCTCAAGAGCGTTGCCGAGAACGAGAAGAACCGTCCGGGTTCTGTGCGTCTGTTTGAAGTGGCCAAGGGCCAGTTCAAGCGTGACCGCAAGGACGTACGCGATCCGGGCTTCGACGAATCGAACCTGGTCGCCCTCACGATTGCAGGCAATTTCGATACAAACCCGCTCAACGACAAGCCCGCCCAGATTGACTTTGCCGCCTTCAAGGGATTCGTGCAGAGCTTCCTCAAGCGCGTTGGCCTCGTTGTGGAATTCCGCGTGCCGGCCAAGCCCGAAATCTTCCTGCACCCGGGCAAGCAGACCGAAATCCTCGCCGACGGCGTGGTGCTCGGCACCATGGGCGAACTCCACCCCTCCGTGATGGCAGCGAACGACATCACCTACACCACCTACGTGATGGAGCTGGACATGGACAAGATGGAACACGCGACCCACAAGAAGATCGTGTTCGAAGCCTTCAGCCGCCAGGTGCCGTCTAGCCGCGACATCTCGCTCGAAGTCGCGAAGTCCATGACCCACGAGGACATCGTCGCCCGCATCAAGGGACTCAACCCCAAGAACCTCGCGAAGATCACCCTCAAGAGCATCTACGAAGGCGACAAGATCGAAGCCGGCAAGAAGAACATGGTCTACAGCCTCACCTACCAGGCCATGGACCGCACGCTTACCGACGACGAAGTCAACAAGGCCCACAACAAGCTGCGTGACAAGCTCGTCGCGAACGGCGACATCGCATTGAGATAGGGGACGGCAAACGACGTTTTCCCGCTTGAAAATCCTGCCGTTTGCATTGGCCCTTTGTGGGCTTGTGGCCTGTTCTACCGACCCTGAGCCGGAAGACTTTTCGGCCGAAGAACTCCGGGACATGACCCCTATCATGCAGTTCAAGGGGAATCCCATTCCCGAAGATTGCTACTCCAAAGAACACGTCACCACCAACGCTAGCGAATTAAAGCCCGGTGCATCTCCCTATTGGCGGATGGAATGCTATTTCTACTATGAAAAATACAAGGAGTTTTACCAGGCCATCGAAGACATGGGCTGGAAATACGACTCAGACGAAGGCAATCAGGGCGACTGCGGTCCTAAACACGAATACACAAAGACCGTCAATCATCGTAAGTTGCACCTATACGTGAAAACCTGCGATGGAAGCAATTGGCTTGTATCTAAAGACCGGTTCCTATTCCACGTAGAGTATAAATAGACCGACTTTTTGGAAAAGAAAAAACGCAGCCTTTAAAAGTCTGCGTTTTTTATAGGGAAACCCCGCCTACGCGGGGATGACAATTAAGCCTGGTGGGCCTTGAACCACTTGATGAGCCCGTTGGTGGAGCTGTCATGGTTCAGTTCGGCGTCGGCCTTGGCAAGTTCCGGAAGGATCTTCTTCGCGAGCTGCTTACCGAGTTCAACACCCCACTGGTCGTAGCTGTTGATGTTCCAGATAACGCCCTGGACGAAGATCTTGTGTTCGTACATGGCGATGAGGGCACCGAGGGTTTCCGGAGAAACGTAGTCCATCATGATGGAGTTGGTGGGCTTGTTGCCTTCGAACACCTTGTGCGGGGCGAGGAATGCGATTTCTTCTTCGCTCTTGCCGTCCTTGCGGAGTTCTTCCTGGGCCTGGGCGAGGGTCTTGCCGTTCATCAAAGCTTCGGGCTGTGCAAAGAAGTTGGAGAGCAGCTTCTGGTGATGGTCGCCCACCTTGTTGTGGCTGTTGGCCGGGGCGATGAAGTCGCAAGGAATCATCTTGGTGCCCTGGTGGATCAGCTGGTAGAAGGCGTGCTGGCCGTTGGTGCCCGGTTCGCCCCAGAGGATCGGACCAGTCTGGTAGTTCACGCGCTTGGAATCGCGGTCAACGGTCTTGCCGTTGGATTCCATGTCGGCCTGCTGGAAGTAGGCAGCGAGGCGGTGCAGGTACTGGTCGTACGGGAGCATGGCGTAGCTGGAAGCGCCAAAGAAGTTGTTATACCACACGCCGATGAGGGCGAGGATAACGGGGAGGTTCTTGTCGACCGGAGCGGTCTTGAAATGCTGATCCATTTCGTAGGCGCCCTGGTGGAGCTTCATGTAGTTTTCGAAGCCGATGCGGAGCGCGATGGAGAGGCCGATGGCAGACCACAGGGAGTAGCGGCCGCCGACCCAGTTCCAGAATTCGAACATGTTCGCGGTGTCGATACCGAAGGCAGCGACGGCCTCGGTGTTGGTGGAGAGCGCCACGAAGTGCTTGGCGATGGACTTCTCGTCGCCATTGAAAGCCTTGAGCACGGCAGCCTTGGCCGTTTCGGCGTTGGTCATGGTCTCGAGCGTCGTGAACGTCTTGGAAGCGACGATGAAGAGCGTCTCTTCGATGTTCACCTTCTTGAGGGTCTCGGCCATGTGGGTGCCGTCGATGTTAGAAACGAAGTAGACTTCCGGGGAGGTTTCGCCGGCAATCGGCTTGTCTGCATAGGGCTTGAGGGCTTCGGTGACCATCACCGGACCGAGGTCGGAACCGCCGATACCGATGTTCACCACGTACTTGATGGACTTGCCGGTGTGACCCTTCCACTTGCCGCTGCGGACGAGGTGGGTGAAGTCTTCCATGTGCTTGAGGACTGCGCGGACTTCGGGCATAACGTCCTTGCCGTCGACGCAAATCGGGTCATTACCCTTGTAGCGGAGCGCGGTGTGGAGCACGGCGCGCTTTTCAGTGGTGTTAATCTTTTCGCCGGCGAAGTACTTCTTGCGCATGTCTTCGAAGTTCGCGGACTTGAGCAGGTCCTGGAGCTTCGCCATGGTCTCGTCGGTGATGATGTTCTTGGAGTAGTCCAGGAAGAGTCCGCAGGCTTCCAGGCTGAACTTCTCGGCACGGGCCGGGTCCTTCGCGAAGAGTTCCTTCATGTGCCA
>CACXIR010000145.1 GCA_902767785.1 Fibrobacter succinogenes
ACTTCGATTGCCAAATGCTGGAACCAGGAATCCGGAGCCGCCCCGTGCCAATGCTTGACGCCAGCCGGAATGTTCACCACGTCGCCGGGCTTCAATTCCACCGCCGGCTTGCCCCATTCCTGGTAGTAGCCGCGACCCGCTGTCGCAATGAGAATCTGGCCACCGCCCTTCTTTGCATGATGGATATGCCAGTTGTTGCGGCACGCCGGTTCAAAAGTCACGTTCCCGACACCCACCTGTTCCTTGCTGATCATGTCGAGATAGCTCTTGCCCACGAAATACTTGGCGTAGGCGTCGTTCGGCTTGCCCACCGGGAACACACTCCAGTCCTTGCCTGGCATGTTTTTTGCGACCGTCGCGTTTGCTGCCGCCGCCTCAGCCACCGCTTCCTTGAGCAGTCGCAACGCATTCAGCGTGCGCGGGTAACCGCAATACGGCAGGCAGTTGTAAATCGCCTGTTCCACGTATTCGGCCGTGCGAATCTTCAGGTTCGCGCCGATATGCGCCTTGAGCTGCGGCTCCGTTCCCAGGTTCACGAGAATCGCCATCGTCAAGAGTTCGCGGGTATTCAGGTCAAGCCCCTTGCGGGTGTAGTAATCGCCAAAGCAGTTGCTCGCAAGGAAGTAATTGATAGTCGGCATACCGCTTTTGCCGTTCTTCGCCATGTCGCGGAAAGTCTGGCCGAACAGCGTTCCCTGCGCGTCTGCACCCGCCTCCAGACGGGATTGCGCCGTCACCGTCGCACGGTTTTCGTCCACCTTTACGTTCTTCGCCTTGAACACGCTGCGGGCGATTTCAACCGCATCCACTGTCCGCGGGAACCCGGTGTAGGGGGCGCACTGGTAAATCGCCTCGAGAATTTCTTCGGGAGCAAGCCCCTGCGCAAGCGCCGTCGCCACTTCTTCTTGCAAAAGAGCGCCCGACTGCTGCGTCACAAGCGACACCAGGCGAATCAACTCCACCTCGCGCTTTTCCACAAGCGGAGTCGCCGCCGGAACCTCGTTCTGCGTGAAGTTGTCCATCACGGCACGCAGTTCCTTGTCCTGCGAAAGCGCCTTCGCCTCGCCCTGCGGGCAGCAATCACACGCGGCAAGCACCGCACCCATACCAAGCATCGTCATAATCGTCCCTAGTTTCATGGTTTGTTCCTTTTTTATCTACACCTTTAATATAAATAAATGCGCAAATCCCGCAAAATACCATTTTTTCATGCTCAGTATGCGCAAAACGCATAGTGAAAACGACACATCAAGGCTTTATGGGCGTTCCCCGGCCCCAACTTGTCATCCCCGCGAAGGCGGGGATCTTCCAGCGTCGAAGGGGCCGGGTCGGGCTATACTCGCTTCGCTCGCCGAGCCTGTAGTCTCGGCCCTTACGGGTGACTATCCCTAACGCGATTTCAGTGTGTAGTGTGGGGGTCCTGAAATGGGCTAATTTCTCCGTATTTTTTGAGAAAAATTACAACGGACTCTTTTTAATAACTAGGTTCCTTAAATTTTTCAGTTTCACGGCACTTGGGGTCGTCGTAAAAAATCGCGTATCGGATCGCCCAGGGTCGTCGTTCATCCTCTGGCGTTCGATAGTCTGGCATATGAATAAACTTCCTTCCATCGAAATCCAAGTAAGCGTTCATACAAAGTCTTCGTTCTCCATTCCAAAGTGCCTGAATGGAAACCATCTCACCATGTTTTATCGTATATTCAATTTTCAAGGTTTGATAAGCAACTCCCTTATTATACCAAACAATTTCATCAGCTGGTGTATATTCTTCAACAGATACTCGATAATAAAAATGCGGCTCGTTTAAATTTGGTTCTCCATTTTTCCTTTCATATCCATAGTCCATCTGCAATAGGTATGGTGCAATTTTTTTGTCTAGACGTGTCTGATACGCAACAATCTGAATATCCTTGGGTGAAGTCCCTTCTGGCAGTTCTCCAACGACCACAAAAAGAGTATCCGCCAAAGCAATTCTTTGCGGAACCTTGCTAGAATAGTCCGGTGTTACATGACTGGAGGAACCCGTGCAGGCAACAAGAATTGACACCAACAGTAAGAAAAGAATTCTCATTTTACCTCAACCACCAAGTCAGCAAATTCATCATCAGAAGTTCTCAAAACAGGCGCCTCTCTGGATTCATCACCGGACAGGAAGACAGCCTTTAAATCTCGGGTTGAATCGTCACAAGATATCATCAAAGTTCGGTACGGAACGCCCTCTTTGTACCAAACCACAAAATACCTATCACGACTACGGTCGCCCCAAAGTCTACTAGGTTCACAAGACTTTGGTCCATACCGATAAAACTCTATTTGACGAGTATCTCCATCATAATTCAGAGCATACCAATGAACATTTTTATTTTCTAAAGGACAATCTCCACTAGAACAATCTCCTTGAGCATAGGCAACAATAGTTTCTTTTTCAACAGGGGCATTTTTAGGCAAAGATTCATTAACACGTATTAAATGGCTTGGATAAGGACAAGCCGTAAAAAGCAAAGCAACAAGCGACAACAATAAAAATTTCATCACAAATAAATATAACAACAAATTTACTGAAAATGAAATTCACAATAAGATACGTTTATTTTCCCAATTGCAGAAATAGCATCCGCGTTAGGGATAGCGAGCTTACGAAGCGTCGGACAGGTTTGACCTCATGATGGAATAAAGCGAAAAGCGTCGCGGTTCCATCGATTTCTCCAAGCAAATTGAACAGGCCAGAGATATTCTCTCCAAGGCCGACTTTAGAGAATTTAAGTAATGAATTTTCTCCAACAGAATTGCCGCTTTGGGTTCTACACTCAAGGCAAGGCCGCCCTATGCAAATATTGAGAAGAACATCCCCCGCGAAAAGATTTACAGCAGCTATCCGGCCGTCATGATTGGCAGACTCGGCATAAGCCTTGATTTTCAGAGCAAACATCAGACAGGTGTTTGAACAGCCGTCTGATGTATTTCGATTTAATTGAAATGAAGAAGAGGACTGACAATCCTAAGTAAGGTGCAAGCCTACTTCACCCACTTGTCGACTTCTTTCTGGGCCTTTATAAAAAACTCGTTTCTTTTCCATTTTGTCATTTTATGACACGCTAAAAATATATTTTTGCTCTAGCACGGTCAAAAGGCTTCTTTTTCTTCAAAAAAGCCATTTGACCCAAGTTTCACCACTTGCACCAGCACGAGGAAAAATGTATATTGACTATAGTTCAATTCAACAATGGAGGTCATCATGGCACTAGCAATCGCATCGGTACCGATACTGACCGGCGAAGCGTCGGACAGGTTTGACCTCATGATGGAAGAAAGCGAAAAGCGTCGCGGTTCCATCGATTTCTCCAAGCAAATTGAACAGGCCAGGGACATCCTCTCCAAGGCCGATTTTAGAGAATTTAAGTAATGAACTTTCTCCAACAGAATTGCCGCTTTGGGTTCTACACTCAAGGCAAGGCCGCCCTATGCAAATCATTCAAGTGCGGGGACAACGACTTGGACGATTTCTTCACAAAAGACGCTTTTTTGCAGAGCGAAGAGTTGCTTTGCAAGAATTATTGTTTTTCTCTGGTCGATGATCCGGCTCAACTGGTGGCGGTTTTTACGCTTTCCAATGACAGCATCAAGAAAATTCCGGGGTCACGCAAGAAGAAAGTCGAGAAAAACA
>CACXIR010000146.1 GCA_902767785.1 Fibrobacter succinogenes
TCTTCTTCATCAGCAAAAAATACGGCTACGACATCGACCGCCTTGACAAGCTCGTGAACAAGGAATCGGGCCTTCTCGGCCTCTCCGGACTCTCCAACGACATGCGCACCCTGACGCAGGCCGCAAGCGAAGGCCACGTCGGCGCACAGATCGCCCTCGAAACGTTCGCCTACAGGCTTACCCGCGAAATCGGCGGCATCGCCATGGCTCTCCCGCGCATCGACGCGCTCGTGTTCACCGGCGGTATCGGCGAGAACAGCAAGCTTGTCCGCAAGATGGCGATGGACAACCTCAAGATTCTCGGCTACCAGATCGACGAAGCCCGCAACGAGAAGAACGGCAAGGAATCCGGCCACATCATCAGTAAGGACGGCACCCCGACCGCGATGGTCGTCGCCACCAACGAAGAGCTGCTTATCGCGCTGGATACTGAAGCGCTGGTGAAATAGCAGCAACCGTGAGCAACAAGCCCCATGCGTTAAGCTGGGGCGGTTGCGAGAGTGAGCGCCAGCCCTGCACTTGTTTTGCAGATTCTAGCGCGAACGGTCTGAAAAGGCCGTGAAGGATCCAGTCCCGAATTAATACAGAAAAGGCTCCGCTTAGCGGAGCCTCTTTTCATATCCATTACTTATGGTCTGGATCCTGCTCCTTCGAACCTAACGCGACTAAGGGACTAAAGTCCCTAGTCTTGTATATCGGATGCTACGCGTCCTCTGGATGACAAAGCATAGGCAAAAATTAAATATCCAGGTCGATGCCGACGCCTACGCCGCGGCTTTCACGCTTGTAGGTGTTCTTGCCGTATTCCACCTTTTCGTCCCAGTCGTTGTACAGGGAGTGGAAATAGCCCACGTTGAACTTGAGCCAGTCGGTGGCTCTAAAGGCAAGGCCAAAGCCAAAGGTGGTGTTATCCAAGATGATGTTCATCTCGCTCAGGTATTCGTCGGACAGGTTGTAGCGGGTCACCTGCACGCCGCCACTCAAGGTCCAGCGAGTCAAGAAATCCACTTCCACGCCGTAGAGGAACTCGTCGGTATCGTCGGCGTACTTTTCCTGCTTGCCAGGCAAGTTCGCCTTGGAGTCGAACCAGTGGCCATAACCCAGGCTCAAGCGCAGGTTGTCCAGCAGGGAGTAGGTAAGGCCCGCATAGATAGAGGCGGGAATGTCGTTGTCGCCCTTGACGCCGTCATTGTAGCTGTCGAGGCCCACCTGGTTCACCTTGGTGTCGTTTTCCATCTCGATGGAGGTGTTGTATTCAAAACGCAGACCAAAGGAGAGGCGCTTGTAATTGATGGCAAGGGCCGCGATGGGGGTAATGCCGTAGCCCGTCTGTTCCACATCCAGTTCCTTGTCGGAAACCTGGGCGGCCACGGCCTCCAGGGTCTTGGACTTGATCATGAGTTCTTCGGCCTGGGCAGCGTACTGTTCGGCGGCAGCCTTGCTCTGGGCGGCAGAAGCCTTGTCACCGGCGGCGGCGTACTTTTCGGCGGCGGCGGCATACTGCTCGGCAGCACCGGCGGCCTCCTTTGCCTTGCCATCCAAATAAACAGCGATTTTGTTGAAGGTAGAGGCGGCCTCCACCATGCTGCCGTCAAGGCCGAGGGCTTCGTTCTTCGGGTTCACCTTGATATTCTTGAGTTCGCCCTCGTAGTGGTTGTAGGCGTAATTGAAGCGGGCTCCCAAATAGATAGAGGCAAAGTCCACAATGCGGTAAGAGGCACCCAAGGCAGCACCGAATATGTAAGAGGTTCCCGTCAGGGAAATGTCCGCCCGAGACCATTCTGGGTCAGCATTCCGGGAATCTGAGCCACGGCCACGTCAAAGGAGGGGAATCCGTCCTTGTAGTTCAGGGCACCACCGCCACCGGTAATTCCGAAATAACCCGAAAGGGCCAGGTTGCCACGGTGCCAGGTCACAAGAGCGCTGGGCATGGCGGGAATCTGGGCCTTGCCGCGGAACTTCTTTTCGCCACCGAACAGCGGGGATTCCGTATAGGTGTTACGGCTCTGCCAGAAAGCCTGGGAGTTGAGGGAAATGTGAAAACCGTCGGTCATGAAGGCCGTTCCGGCGGGGTTGTAGTAGGGAGCGTCCGCCTCGATGGTGGCATAGCGGGCCACGTTGCGCAGGTAGGCCGCGGACTGGTTGGTGTTGGTATTCAGGCCGCTAGCCAGGGCCAGGGACGAAAAAGCGCCCATAAGGCCAATAATTTGGGGGAGTTTCATGAGGGGACCTTCTCTGTTTTGAGGAATTCGGCCCCAAAGTTAGAAATGAATCCAACGAATTTGTCTACAATTTGCTTACTTTTTTCTAACGCGAAGAAAAATAAAAGTGTTTTGTATGTTTGGCCCTAGAGGGACACGAACCGCCGGAGCCCAAGGCTCACGGAAACCGCACACAAAACGACGGAAGCCGCAAGTGTCGCCACAGGCAGCAAGAGCCCCTGCAAGAACACCTCGTGGAACATCTGCACCAGAAGGAGCAGCGGAACAATCAGGAACAGGGAAATGTGGGCCGCCGCCCGCACCGTCTTCACCCGGAGCGAGAGCATCAGGGAAAACGCCGTGGTCACAAGCACCGCCGAAAGCGCCCCGAGAATGGAGGCCAAAGCCGCGACGGTGGAAATATCTGGATGGGCGAGCCAATAGGCCGACTGGGCCAAAAGGGAAAACACCACCGGGAAAGGGAGTATGGCAAGCATCTTGCCCCAGAAAAGTGTGGAAGGCTTTATCGGAGAAAGCTGCAAAAGTTCCAGGGAATTGCGCTCCCGCTCCCCCGCAAAGGAATCTCCGGCCAAGGGTGCCCCCATGGGCGCCATGAGGCACCCCAGCAGGAGCATCATGTAACCTTCCATGCCTTCCATAATCTGCCCGCCATAGCGGGAAACCGCAATCCCCTGGCTCGCCGCGAGAATCACCGGCGGGATGACGAAGGGAATCCAGAATTTCGGGTCCCGGAATATCAGGCGGATTTCGTGTCTAAAAACGTGGAACATGGGTAATGCGGATTTGACGAAAAAAATACAATTATTCGTGCCCAAAGCGGGTCAAGACACAGCAGAAGCACTTATTTTCACTTGCGGAATGGGATAAAATTGGGTATATTAATAAACATGAAGAAATTCCCCTATTTAAGTTTTATCGGTGCCTTCGCTATCGTGCTATCCGCATTTACTGCCTGTAGCCAAACAGTTTCTGGCAGCAAGTCGAACGACGACGAAAACGACGCCAAATCCAGTTCATCAGAGTCAGGCAACTCTTCAAACAAGGGCGACCAACTGTTTTCGGAACAAACCGGAATGATACCTTATGAATGCAAGGGCGCATACGCCGGCAAGACAGTTGAAATCTACTATTACATTCCCTCCGGAGACGTCAAGTCAATGCCCGTCCAGATTATCATGCACGGTATGGAACGCAACGGAGACAAGTACCGGGATGACTGGAAAAGCCTCGCCGACAAACACGGATTCATTGTTCTGGCCCCGCAATTCAGCCTAGAGGACTTTTCCGAAGAAGCCTACCAACAGGGAAATGTCGTTAATGAATCGGGAAACTTCATACCTCCAGATTCAATGACCTACCCCATCATCAGCGAAGTATTCCATTACTTCCTTGACCACAGCGAATCCCAAGCGGAAAAGTACAATATCTACGGACACTCCGCCGGAGCCCAGTTCGTCCACAGATACCTGCTGTTTAACGAAACGCCCGAAGTGGACCGTGCAGTATCCGCCAATGCTGGCTGGTATACATTCCCAAACAAAGACATTGACTATCCCTACGGAATGGGCCAAAGCGCAGCCCTCATCGGAATCAACATCAACGCCTACTATAAGAAAAAACTGACTATCCTATTAGGCGAGGCCGACACCCTGCGCACGGAATCACTGAACCAGTCCAAGAAGGCCGACGCGCAGGGACTCACTCGATTGGAGCGAGGAGAGAATTTCTTTGATTTCTGTCAAAAAGATGCAGCCGACCGCGGTGCGACTTTCCAATGGGAAAAAGCCTACGTACCTGGAGTCGGCCATTCGGATTCTAAAATGGCACCCGAAGCGGCACGACTTCTCTACGGGGACTCAAAGTAAGAGATTCCCGATCAAGTCGGGGATGACATAAAGAATGGCGGCTCGATGGCCGCCTTTTTTATTACTGTCTCGTCAAGGTTTTGTACTTGATGGGCTTCGGATTGTCGGCGTCTTCGCCGAGGCGCTTGCGACGGTCGGCTTCGTATTCGCTCCAGTTGCCTTCGAACCACACCACCTTGGAATCGCCCTCGTAAGCGAGGATGTGCGTGGCGATGCGGTCCAGGAACCAGCGGTCATGCGAGATAATCACAGCACAGCCCGCAAACTTGAGGATTGCCTGTTCCAGAGCCTGCAGCGTTTCGATATCCAAGTCGTTGGTCGGTTCGTCGAGGAACAACAGATTGCCCGGCTTCTGCAGGTTCTTCGCCATGAGCACGCGGTTGCGTTCACCGCCCGAAAGCGTCGTAAGCTTCTTCTGCTGGGCTGCACCCGTGAAGTTGAATAGTCCGCAATAGGCGCGGCCGTTCATCTTGCGGTCACCCACCATAATCTCGTCGTTGCCGCCGGTGATTTCTTCCCACACGGTCTTGGAGTCGTCGAGGCTATCGCGGCCCTGTTCCATGCTAATGATTTCCACGGTCTCGCCAATCTTGAGCGTACCGCCATCGGGCTTTTCCTGGCCCATAATCATCTTGAACAACGTTGTCTTACCTGCACCGTTGGGGCCGATAATGCCCACGATGCCGGAGCGCGGCAAGTTGAAGTTCAAGTCGTCGAACAGCACCTTGTCGCCAAAGGCCTTCTGCAAGTGTTCCGCTTGGATAACGATATCGCCCAAGCGCTTGCCGTTGGCGATGTGGATCTGCGCCACCTTGATCTGTTCGCGGGAATCTTCGGCGAGCAATTCTTCGTAAGCCTTGAGACGAGCCTTGCTCTTGGCCTGGCGTGCCTTCGGGCTCTGCTTGACCCATTCCTGTTCGCGGGCCAAACGCTTCTGCCTGTCGGATTCACCCTTCTCTTCGCCACGGAGGCGTTCCAGCTTCTGGTCGAGCCACTGGGCGTAATTGCCTTCCCAAGGAATGCCGCGACCGCGGTCAATTTCCAGAATCCAGTTCGTCACGTTGTCGAGGAAGTAACGGTCGTGGGTCACCAAAATCACGGAGCCCTTGTATTCGCGAAGGTGGCGTTCGAGCCAGGCAACCGTTTCGGCATCCAGGTGGTTCGTCGGTTCGTCCAAGAGCAGCAAATCCGGTTCTTCGAGGAGCAAGCGGCAAAGGGCCACGCGGCGCTTTTCACCGCCGGAGAGGTTCGTCACCGGCCAGTCGCCCGGCGGGCAACGGAGAGCGTCCATGGCAATTTCGATATTGCGGTC
>CACXIR010000147.1 GCA_902767785.1 Fibrobacter succinogenes
GAAAACATGCAGAAGATGTACGAACACAAGATCGTCGACGTTCTTGGTTCCAACAACAAGCTGTAATCGCTACCATATTTATGCAAAGCCCCAGTTATTTAACTGGGGTTTTTGTTTTATCCGATTATTTTTATTAAGAAATTGTCAAGTTCTTGATGAATTCCGGGGCGAAGTCGACGCCGTTTGACCATGTAATCGTGTTCGCTTGTAGCGTGAAATCTTTAAAGGTATTGATATCTGCAAGCTGCTGCACGATGGGTCGGTGGTCTGACTTGATGACGCTTTCGAAATCAGCGACAAAACGGCATCCGTCGTTGAATTCGACGGATATCTTGTAATCGCCAACATATTTCGCGTCAGTCACATGAAGCATAGTCTAGACCAGTGGATCGATTTTTTTGTATTTCTTTTTGACATCGGAAAGGACCATCGCGGCAGGGCGTGTGCGGCCGTTCAGCATATCGTTGTAACCTTTCTCGAGTTCTGCATTGAGGCTTTTTTGACCATTTGTTGACTCTAGGGAATAAAATATGGCGATGGCCGTGCGTACCGAAATCCATCAACAGCACATGAATAAAAAATACCTATAGCCGCCATTGGAGCATTAAAAACCAACATTAAACACGGGTAAGCAAAAAAAGTTCCCCATAAATCCGGCAGTAAAAACATCGCCGAAATTGAGAAAACTGAGCACACAATAACAGAATTTCGCCATATTCTGGAAGCACGTAACCCCTCATTCGTCATATAAAGTTTATCATCAATCCAGTCGTTGCTCACGTAAAATGTATAAAGATAATATGGAGCCAAAGCAAACACGTAGACGATGAAATTATCTGTCCATAACGGAGATGTAATCCCTGTCCAAAAGAGAATAAAGGGAATTACAGTACAAAGAATATAAATCTTGCGCGTTGAGGGCAATTTGACAACTTTGCCATTACTCATATTGATTTCAATATCCTTCACCGTTTTCATAATCTTACCCTCTACCCCATAAATATATATTCATCCAACTGTCAAAATTTAACAGTTGGAAAAAACGGAGATGCTGGGGGTTTTTAAGGGGTGTCCCCTTAGGCGTGGGGGTGGAGAGCAACGGAGTGCGAACCAGGGGGATGCTTCCCCCTCCCCTTTTCTATGGACCCTATCCCCTATCGCTGCGCTCCAGGGTCCAGGGTGACAGGGAGATCCCCGCCTACGCGGGGATGACAAGATGGTGGCGGGGATGACATCCCGCGGCAACCGTTCCATTATGAAACAGCCCGTTTTTACCCCTTTCCAGGGGGTTTTCTTGTTTCAGAACGAAACAAAATGGGCGTTTTTTGCTTTTGGCACGGGATTTGCTGAAGATTGGGCGTAAAATTATATAATAGGAGACTCATTATGAGCAAGATTATCGGTATTGACTTGGGAACGACCAACAGCTGCGTGTCCGTGATGGAAGGCGGCAAGCCGGTCGTGATCGCTAACGCGGAAGGTTTCCGCACCACCCCGTCCATTGTCGCTTTCGGCAAGAACGGCGAACGTCTGGTGGGCCACGTGGCAAAGCGTCAGGCCATCACCAACCCCGAAAAGACGATTTACTCCATCAAGCGTTTCATGGGCCGCACCGCCGGCGAATGCTCCGCTGCCGAAAAGAACATGCCCTACAAGCTGGTGGGCACGGGTTCCGACCCGGTGCGCGTGCAGGTGGACGACAAGCAGTTCGCTCCTCCCGAGATTTCGGCCATGGTTCTCCAGACCATGAAGAAGATTGCCGAAGACTACCTGGGCCAGCCGGTGACGCAGGCCGTGATTACGGTCCCCGCCTACTTTAACGACTCCCAGCGTCAGGCTACGAAGGATGCCGGCAAGATTGCAGGCCTCGAAGTGCTGCGTATCGTGAACGAACCGACGGCTGCCGCCCTTGCCTACGGTCTTGACTCCAAGAAGAGCGAAAAGGTCGCCGTGTATGACCTCGGTGGCGGTACGTTCGATATCTCTATCCTGGAAATCGACGACGGCATGTTCAGCGTGAAGGCCACCAACGGCGATACGATGCTCGGCGGTGACAACTTCGACGAAGTGATTATCGACTGGATCAACGACGAATTCAAGAAGGACAATCCGGGCATCGACCTGAAGAAGGACAAGATGGCCCTGCAGCGTTTGAAGGACGCCGCGGAAAAGGCGAAGATCGACCTTTCTGCCACGACTTCCACGAACATCAACCTCCCCTTCATCACTGCCGACGCTTCGGGCCCGAAACATTTGGACCTCACGCTCAGCCGTGCAAAGTTTGACCAGCTGACCGCCCACCTGGTGGAACGCTCCATGGAACCCTGCCGCAAGGCTATCGCCGACTCCGGCCTCTCCCTGAGCGAAATCGACGAAGTGATCCTGGTCGGTGGTTCTACCCGTATTCCGGCCGTTCAGGAAGCCGTGAAGAAGTTCTTCGGCAAGGAACCGAACAAGACTGTGAACCCGGACGAAGTGGTGGCTATCGGTGCCGCCGTCCAGGGTGCCGTGCTTAGCGGTGACTCCTCCGTGAAGGATGTGTTGCTCCTCGACGTGACCCCGCTTTCCTTGGGTATCGAGACTCTCGGTGGCGTGATGACCAAGCTCATCGACCGTAACACCACGATTCCGACCAAGAAGAGCCAGGTGTTCTCTACCGCCGAAGACAACCAGCCGGCCGTGACGATTCACGTGCTCCAGGGCGAACGCGAATTTGCCCGCGACAACCGTACGCTCGGCAAGTTCGACTTGACAGACCTCCCGAAGAAGCCGCGTGGCGTGCCGCAGATCGAAGTGACCTTCGATATCGACGCTAACGGCATTGTGCACGTGTCTGCCAAGGACAAGGAAACCGGCAAGGAACAGTCCATCAAGATTACTTCTTCCAGCGGCCTTTCCGAGGACGAAATCAACAAGATGGTGAAGGATGCCGAAGCCAACGCTGCCAAGGACAAGGATGCGCGAGAACTTGTGGATTTAAAGAATCAGGCCGAACAGATGGCTTACCAGGCCGAAGGTCAGCTGAAGGAATTTGGCGACAAGCTCCCGGCCGACACCAAGAGCCAGCTGCAGGCTGCTATCGACGACATCAAGGCCAAGAAGGACAACGGCACCAAGGAAGAGATCAAGGCCGCTATGGACAAGCTCCAGGGCATGATCAGCTCCATGGCCCAGGCTGCCGGTGCAAACCAGGCCCAGCCGGGTCCGCAGCCGGGCGCTTCTGAACAGCCGAAGAACGACAAGAAGGGCGATGGCCCGGAAGTCGTCGACGCGGAAGTGGTTGACTAATTGAATGCGCGGCGGATCCAGACCTGCCGCTAAACAAAAAGGATTGGCTCTCTATTGGGGTGCAATCCTTTTTGCGTAAATAGAGTAGATGCTTTTTTGGTAAAGAATCGCGACGAAGTGAGCGAATTATGGCTGAAAAAAGAGATTATTACGAAGTTCTAGGCGTCGGCAAGGACGCGAGTGCTGACGAGATCAAGCACGCCTACAAGAAGCTTGCCATCAAGTACCACCCGGACAAGAACCCGGGCGACAAGGAAGCCGAAGAGAAGTTCAAGGAGGCTGCCGAGGCCTACGACGTGCTCAGCAACCCCGAGAAGCGTAAGCGGATTCGGCGGCCAGGGCTTCAGCTTCGAGGATATCTTTGCGAACTTCGGCGATATTTTCGGTGGCGGATTCAGTGGTTTTGGCGGCGGTGGCCGCAGGAGCTCACGCAAGGCCGGGCCTCCCCGCGGGAACGACTTGCAGATCAAGGTGGCGCTCAGCTACAAGGAAATCTTCGAGGGCTGCACCAAGAAGGTTCGCCTGAAACGCTACACGCCGTGTACGGAATGTAACGGCAAGGGCGGTCAGGACATCAAGGAATGCAGCACCTGTCATGGAACGGGTCGTGTGCGCCGCTCTACAGGCGGATTTTTCCAGATGATTACCGAGAGC
>CACXIR010000148.1 GCA_902767785.1 Fibrobacter succinogenes
ATTCCGGGCTGCATTATCGACAAGTACGCCGACATTTATTCCGTCGAAATCTTGGCCGCCGGCGCCGAAGTCCACCGCAAAGACATTTACGAACTGCTCGCCGAAAAGACGCACTGCCGCGGCATCTACGAACGCTGCGATTCTGACGTGCGCAAAAAAGAAGGCCTGCAGCTGCGCACCGGTTGCGTTTACGGCGAAGTGCCCGACGAACCGGTCATCATCAACGAAAACGGAATTCTCTTCCCCATCGACGTGAAAAACGGTCACAAGACCGGTTACTATCTGGACCAGCGCGACGCTCGCCGCCGTATTGGCGAACTTTCCAAGGGCAAGAAGGTTCTGAACTGCTTCTGCTATACCGGCGGCTTTGGGCTCTACGCTCTCCGCGGCGGTTGCGAAAAAGTTTATCAGGTGGACGTTTCCAAGGACGCCCTCAAGCTCGCCAAGGAAGGCATCATGCGCAACAAGCTCAGCACCGCCCACGCCACGCATGTGGAAGCCGACGTGTTCCAGTACCTGCGCAAGTGCCGCGACAAGGCCGAGACCTTCGACCTTATCGTGCTGGACCCGCCCAAGTTCGTAGAAAGCAAGGATAACCTGCAGAAGGGTGCCCGCGGCTACAAGGACATCAACCTGCTCGCCATGAAGCTCCTGGCCGAAGGCGGCATGCTCGCGACCTTCAGCTGTTCCGGGCTCATGGAGATGGACTTGTTCCAGAAGATTATCGCGGATGCCGCCGCCGATGCGAGACGGCGCGTTCAAATCATTGAACGCTTCGGCCAGCCCGCCGACCATCCCGTGAATACCGCCTTCCCCGAAGGGCAGTACCTGAAGGGTTTGCTGGTGCAAGTGGTGTAGCCCCGCCCGACTTTTTCTAGATTTCTGCCCATGATGGGATTTACAGATGCTTCTCTGCGAACGCACCTTGTTAGGGCGTGCCTCTTTTTCTTGTCCGCAACCGCGGTACAGGCTCAAGTCACCTTCACCGATGCCTCGGGTTCTCTAGAATCCGCCTACGCCATGTGGACAGATGACGGCTCTGACAGCTACAACGTCTACTATTCCGGCAACGGAACCACCGACAAGAAGGTAGATGCAGAACTGGTACGCAAGTACGGCTCCACCTGGCGCGTCGACGTGCCGGGCCTCAAGGCGGGAGACTACACGCTAAAAGTAGCCGGCGTCAAGGGAGGCAAAGAAGGAGCATCCACAACTTCGAAGTCACTTACCGTCAAGGCACACGACCGTTCAGGATTCGCATTCAGCAACAATCACGTTCCTGGTGCTTACATGGCTGACGGAACGCTCAAAAGCGGAGCCGTGGTTCTTTATGTGAGCGAATCGACCAAGAATACGGTGAAGCTTTCGGTGACCACAGACAGCAAGGGCAATGCCACGGAATGCGAGGGACTCCAAAATATCCTGACCGCCTACAAGAAAGGTTACGACAAACGTCCGCTCGCCATTCGCCTGATTGGCAACGTGACCGACCCCGAAGTGACCGACAAGGGCGACATCTTGATTGACATGGGCAAAAAGGAAGGCGGCTCCATGACGATCGAAGGTGTCGGCAACGACGCTACGGTAAACGGCTGGGGCATCCGTATCAAGAACGCTTTCGATGTGGAAATCCGCAACCTAGGCATCATGAACGTGGATTCCGACGAAGGCGACAACATTGGCCTGCAGCAGGACAACCAGTACATTTGGGTGCACAACTGCGACTTTTTCTACGGCAATGCGGGTAGCGATAAAGATCAGGCAAAGGGCGATGGTGCCTTGGACTGCAAAAAGTCTACCTACGTGACCTTCAGCTACAACCACTTCTGGGACAATGGCAAGACGAACCTGCTCGGGCTTTCCGAAGGGACTACCGAAGGACTATACATCACCTATCACCACAACTGGTACGACCATTCCGACAGCCGCCACCCGCGTGTGCGTTTCTACAGCGCACACGTGTACAACAACTACTATGATGGCAACGCCAAGTACGGTGCCGGTTCTACGCTCGGGTCGTCCGTGTTCATGGAAGCGAACTACTTCCGCAATTGCAAATACCCGATGATGACGTCTATGCAGGGGAGCGACGTGTATGCCGGCGGCACCACTCGCGATACCAAGAACAACCCGACGTTCAGCAGCGAAGATGGCGGCACAATCAAGGCCTACAACAACCACATGGAAGGCTCTTACACATTTATTCCGTATGGTGCAAGCAAGTATACGCTCAAAGGCTCTGAAACGATCGTGGGATCCATCAGTACTCAAGCAGATTTCGATGCCTACGTGGTGACCTCTCGCGATGCCCAGGTGCCCTCTAGCGTGAAGTCTTACGCCGGTGCAAATACGTACAACAACTTCGACACCGACAACTCGGTCATGTACAGCTATACCGCCGACACGCCGGAACAAGCCGTTGCAAACGTTAAAGCCTACGCAGGCCGCGTGCAGGGGGGCGATTTCAAGTGGGTCTTTGACAACTCGTTCGACGACGCCGCTTACGAAGTGAACCAGCCCCTCAAAGACGCCCTGATGGCCTATAAAGGTTGGGACGGAACCGTTTCCATCGAAAGTTCCTCTGCAAGCGACATAACATCTTCCAGTTCTTCCGAGCAGAAACAGGGAATTCTCGTGGGGCAACGCCTTGAAATCAGCGGTCAGGAAATGTACCGCATCAACGTGTTCAGCATGACCGGGAAAAAAGTCCTTAGCAGCAACGGCAACTCCATCGACCTGTCGAGCCTGCCGCCCGGGAACTACATTGTGCAACTAACCGGCACCACTGGCAGCTCTCTGCAAAAAATCTACGTGCAGCGAACTACTTTTTAAACCGCTTCGCATCTAGCCGTTTGCCATCAGAAAGGACCACGTGGTAAATGCCCGGGGCAAGCGGCTTTACGTTTATTGTGGAGGCGTGCGTGATACGTTGCCGCATCACCTCGCGGCCTCTTAAATCCAGGATACGGATTTCGGCACCTCTGCTAAAGGCACTTCCAACTTCCACGAACAAAAGACCGCCAGCATAACGGACTGAAGTTCCATACACACCTGCAATTTGTCCAAGCGGAGAAACAGAGGCCTTTCCGGAATCTTTTACAGCAGGATCTTTCGCTGCGGAATCCTTCGGCACAGTTTCCGTCTCTGTTGAAACATCCACAGCCGTTTCCTGGGGAAGAATACGCCAGACCTGATTCCATTCCCAATCATCGGCCCAACTTTGCACCACACGTTCACCGTCCGTGGTCGCCCGCAGGTACATGTTGCTGTGCTGCATTTTCATGCGGACCACAGTGCCCTCATACCCCGCCTGCTTTTCAAAAACCACCTTCTGGTGATTGCCCCCATTCCACTTGTACAGCCCCGCATCCAAGCCGGCATCCGTCTTCTCGTTAGGAATTTCCAGGACCACATCACCAAAATTGATGCGGTAGGTCGTAGAAGTAAGAGGCGTCAAGATAGCCCTAGCCGCGTCGTTTTCGCAGTCAGCCAGAATCACCTTGCCCTCGTCGCTCGGCTGTATGCAAGTTCCAAAATTCATTGAGAATATCTTCACCGTGTCAGGCTTTGGAGGTTTCGCCTTCCACACCCGCAATTGTAGCTTGCAAACTTCTTATCATCAAAGTAGAAGTTCAAATTGCTTTCATCCCACTCCACGGCATAGTTGTGGAAATCAGCGGAGCGGTCTACGTCATCGTCCTTGTGCCCTCCGAAAGAAGCCTCGTGATCCCAAGCCGAGCCATGACTATTAAACCAACTCGGGTCGGTGTAATGCAAGTAGTAGTGGTGCTGTTTTCTGGAAGCAGGGATTTCAAGAATGTCAATCTCTGGAGGCCAGCCATCTTGCAGAGTCCAGAAAGCAGGCCATGTTCCTGACTGGGAGGGTGCCTTGAAACGCCCCTCGATGTAGCCGTACTTGACTTCGAAATGGCCCCTGGTATCAATCGCTCCCGAAGTGTAGTCTACCGGAATTTCCTTGTTGTTGAACTTGGCTTTTTTTCCTTCGGCGTCGGGGTGTTGTTTCTTTTCGCCCTTAAGCTTAAGCGTACCGTCGGAAACGATGACGTTCTCCTCGACGCAATAGGCGCGGTGATTGTGCGTGTGTCCCCAATTGTAGGTGGGATTCCATTTGCTCTTGTCTAGGGACGTGCCGTCGAAATTATCCTCGAATACAAGCTCCCAGCCCCCCATACTGGAGGGAGGGTCTGCGAAGGAAAGGGACATGGCTATTGACACCAATAGCAGCACAAGAAACATACCAGACCTCGTTCACCGAACCCCAACAAAGCCCTAGGTTTGATAAATATAAAACCGAATATGCTTAGCGGGCGCGGCGAGGCAGCTCGCTGGAATGCTTTTCCAGCCAAACTACGTCTTCCAGGGCGCGTTCCGCCTCGGTAGCCCAATCGGAATCGGGATACTGCTGCACCACCTCGCGGTAGCGGGATGCAGAGCTGTGGAAGTCACGCAATTCGCGGTAGATGTTACCCATCTGCAAAAGCGCAAAGTAGCGTTCATCGGGCGAGATTTCCGATTCAAGCATGACCTTGTAGACCTGCAGGGCCTCTTCGAAGCTGCCTGCCTTGAACAGCTCGTTGGCGCGAGCAATGGAATAGGCCTTGGCTGGCGCAGGAGAAATCTTCGATGCGGCCTGCTGTTCTGCGGGAGCGGCATCTTGTGCGGCCGTTTCAGCGGCAGCAGCAGAGTCTGCAGGAACGCCCTTCATCTCGGCCAAGCGGGCCTCTACGTCTTTGCGGAACTCGCCTTTGGGGCCAGACTTCTTGACGTAGGCGGCAAGGGACTTCTTTTCCAAATCCGTCTTGTTCTGGGCCTTGTAAACCAGAGCCAGGTAATAGTGGACGTTGGCGCCCGCATCTTTGTAGTCCTGGCCTTTCTTCAAGTTGAATTCAGCCTTGTCGTACTCCTTCATCATCAGGCGGGTCACGCCGGCGTAGTAGTAGGCACCCACATGTCCAGGAGTCTTCTTCAAAACTTCGCGCCACATCTTGGCGGCATCTTCGTACTTGCCCTCGGCAAGGAACGCCTTGCCCTTTTCGAAGGGATCGTCGGGATTTGCAGCAGCTTGAGCGGATTCTGCAGCAGGTGCCGCTGGTGCGGCTGTTTCTGCAGGGGCTGCCTGTGCGGGCGTTGCCGCAGGAGCGGGTTCCTGCGCTGCCACTGGCGCGGGGGCAGCCTGTGCGGGAGCTGCGGCAGGTGCGGGTTCTGCAACGGGTGCAGGTTCCTGTGCCGCCGCCGGTGCAGCAGCCTGCTGGGGTGCTTCTGCCGGGGCCGTCGCTTGTGCGGGAGCGGGTTCTGCCGCCGGAGCAGCAGCCTGTTCTGCCACCGGTTCGGTCGCAGCAGGCTCAGGGGGCCTGTTCTTGGGGTCCTTCGCCAGTTCCGCGGCGGCCTTGTCCTTTTGGCCAAGGATCTCGTAGACCTTGGCGGCGCCCTCGTAGGCGGCGCTCATGGTCGGCGTAAACTTGTAAGCCAAGCGGTAGTTGGCCAAAGCACGGCTGTAGTCGGGCTTGGGCATTTTCAAGTAAACTTCGGCGGCGGCAAAGTAGGCGTCGGAATTCTGGGGCTGTTCCGCCAGCACCGCCCGGTATTCCCCTATGGCCTTTTCGTATTCGCCCTGCGCCACAAAGCGGGCGCCTTGTTCAAATCTAGGATCGGTAGCAAAAGAGGCTCCCACCAGGAGAGCAAGCGCAATAAGAGGATAGCGGATATTCATACGCTTTAAAAATACAAAAAATCCCCGGCATTGGCCGAGGATTTTTTGTATTCAGGTCTGGATCCTTCGGTGCTTCGCCCCTCAGGATGACGATGAGGCGAGCCGTTCAGGATAACGAGTCCTACTTTTTCGGGAGCACCACCGGCTTGCCGAAGTCCACGTTGGTCTTGTTGCCGAGCAACAGGGCGCGGGTCTTGAGGGGCAGACCGAAGCAGCGGATGAAGCCCGTTGCATCCTTCTGGTCGTACATGTCGACGTCGGTGAATCCGCCGAGGCCCATGTCGTAGAGGCTGTAGGGGCTCTTGATGCCAGC
>CACXIR010000149.1 GCA_902767785.1 Fibrobacter succinogenes
CTGCACCGCCATTTTCAGCTGCGACTGGCCGGGAGCCTTCGCCGGATTCCCCTTCCCCTTCAAGGCTACAAATAAAATAACCTTTACAGGCGAAACTTATTCCGTAGAGTCTTCTGTACAGAACACGGGAAACACCACCATGCCCTACTCCGAAGGCTGGCACCCTTACTACAGCTTGGGCGAAAAGGTGAACTGCCTGAAGATGACTCTCCCCGAAAGCAAGCTCGCCCTTTTGGACAAGGCTGACCTGCCCACCGGAAATTTCCAGGACGACACCCGCTTTGTAGGGGGCCGCACCATCGGCGACGAATTCATCAACGATTGTTTTTGCCTCGGCGAAGAATTTGCAATCGCAACAAATCAGCCCAAGGCTCACGTTCTCCTCGAGGGCCAAGCCGGCACTCTGGACATCTGGCAACAAGCCGGGCAAGAACAGTACAACGCTATCCAAATCTACACGCCGCCCACCCGGGAAAGCATTGCTATCGAGCCTATGACATCGGAGCCCGACGCCTTGAACCACCACCGCGGCCTGATTGAAATCCCCCCCGGAAAATCGCGAAAATTCGAATTCGGGGCCAAATTTCAAAAGAAATAAAATACATATATCTTAAAAACGCCCGCTTTTTCCCATTTTTTCTTATTTTGGAGAATAAAGGAGCTTCCTATGAACTTCAAGAAAGCGTTTTTTTTCTGTATCCCGGCTGTACTTGCTTGCAGCCTACTCACAGCCTGTGGCGACGATTCCTCTAGCAGCACGACAGGGCCAAACGAAAACATAGATTCCTCGGCAACCGAGAGAGCCGACAACCCCGGATCTTCCGGTTCCACGAACACATCTTCGACCAGTAACATCGTGGGAACCCCCGTGCTGACAGTCAGCGGCACCGACATCCTGTACAACGGCAAGAAAATCTTCTTCTCGGGCACGAACCTGGCCTGGAGCGACTACAACTCCGACGTGGGCGACTCCCCGCTGAACGAGAACGCCTGGCGCAAGGCGGTGGAAGGCACCCGTGCCGCAGGCGGTAACGCCATCCGCTGGTGGCTCTTCAACAACATGAGCCAGAGCCCCACCATCGACCAGACCACCCACCTGGTCACCGGCCCCAAGAAAAACACCATCGCCAACATGAAGAAGGCCCTGGACATCGCCGAAGAATACGGCGTAATGGTCTCCATGTGCCTGTTCAGCCACAACCTGATGGAACCGGACCAGTGGGGAATCTATAAAGGTGAAAAATTGGACTTTGACGCCAACAAGAAACTCTTTGAAGACGATGGCACCAAGGCCTTCATCACCAACGTGCTGGAACCTGTGGTCAAAGCCATCGGATTCCATAAGGCCCTCATGACCTGGGAAGTGTTCAACGAACCCGAGGGCATGACCAGCGAAGCGAATGGTTGGACCCCCCAGAAGATGTCCAAGGAAAAAATCCAGAAGTTCACCAACAAGGTGGCCGCCGCCATCCACAACATCGACAAGAGGTTCCTGGTCTCTACCGGCAGCGTGAACATCCAGTACCAAAGCTGGTGGAACGACGCAGAGCTGGTGAAAGCCGGTGGCGAAGCCAACGGCACCCTGGACTTTTTCCAGACCCACTACTACCCCTATTACCAGAATGATGCCGTCTCCCCCTTCGTGAACACGGCGGCACAGCTGGCCACTACCTACAAATTCGACAAGAAGCCCCTGATCATCGGCGAATTCCCGGCTAGCGGCTGGAAAGGCGACACCTATAACTCGAACATGGCCGCAAAGACACAGATTTCTACCGAAGATTGTTACCGCAAGGCCTTTGACGGCGGTTATGCCGGGGCCCTTGCCTGGCAGTATATCGGCGACAAGACGGAAGACAAGTTCGGCGGCTACACCTACACCATCGAACCCGCCCTCGAAGCCATGAAGACACTCGCCTCCAAAGAGATGGCAAGCATCAAGATCAAGGACGTGACTATTGAAGAATCCACCGGCAACGGCATGATGGCCGTAACCTACGGAGGCGACAACGCCCAGATCGAATACCAAAAGACTTTTGACTTGAGCGCAGCAAAAGCCCTTTCTTTTGAGGTTAAGAATAATGGAAAAGCTGCCGCCAAATTGTACCTGATATTCAAGCTTACTGGCTGGAAGTGGACAGAAGTCGATGGAGAATGCGAAGTGGCCGCAGGGGCAAAGAAAACTTGCCTATTTGACATTTCCTCTATCGAGGGCCGAAACGAAGTGTTGAGCACAATTATTGCAAACTACGCCAAGGGTTATACCGGCACAATCTTGTACGACGAGTTCCAGGCAGGGGATATCACCATGTTCAACTTCGACTCCGACAAGTACGACGCCTTTGGACGTGCAGCCAACAATACCGAAGAAATGATTCCCGAAATCAAGATCGTGTTCAATAACTCTGACTACAAGAAATAACTTTTAACATCAAACAAAATAAATCTAGAGAAAGGATTGGATTATGGATATTAAAAAAGCGACTGTCGCCTTTGGGCTAATGGCCGCCGTCTATGCAGGCGCCGCCAAGTACGAAGCCGAATCGGCTACACTAGCCGGCGGTGCCGCAGCCAAGTCAAGCTCATCCGCTTCTGGCGAATCTTATGTGGACTTGAATGAGGGAAGCATTACCTTCAACAATGTCTCTGCAGAATCTGCAGGAAGCTATACGCTGATCATACACAGTGCTGCTCCCTATGGCGAAAAGGACAACAACATTACGGTCAACGGCACCCAAGTGGGTTCCTTTCACCTTGATAAAGGCACAGCGTTCATCGATGTTTCCACCATCATTTCTTTGAAAGCCGGAAACAATACTATCGGCATTACAAAAAGTTGGGGATGGATTCAGGTCGACTACATTGAAGTGAAGCCTTTCGAGGTAGGCTCATTTGAACTCTGTAATGCCCCCATCACAAAGAACGCCACAGCATCTGCCGTGAAGCTCTACAATTTCCTGGTCAACAATTTCGGTCAAAAGACCATCTCTGGCGTAATGACCGGCGACATGGACCATTACACCAAGGGCGACGCCACCACACACGAAGACGTTCAAGCCGTATTTAGCGCTAGCGGCAAGTACCCGGCCCTCGTGGGTGTTGACCTGATGAATGCGACTGGTGGAGACAAGAACAAATCCTGGTACCAAGATTACACCCAAAAGGCCCTGGATATCGCAAAGTCCATCTGGACAAAGGGAGGCATTCCCGCCATCACATGGCACTGGCGTCCGGGAAGCGAAACAGAATTCTACGTGAAGGGTGCAAACGCAAATTACACTGAATTCGACTTCACCGAAGCCTTCATGACCGGCACCACTACCTGGGATACACTCTCTACAGCATACCAAGCCCTCGTGGCCGACATGGACATTATCGCAGGCTACATGCTTGAACTTCAGGATGCTGGCGTTGCCGCCATCTTCCGTCCCTTGCATGAATCCGGTGGAAACTGGTTCTGGTGGAGTACCCATACGGGAGCACAGTTCGCCGCCCTCTACCGTCTGCTTTACGAAAGACTCGTCTTCAAGAAGGGTGTAAAGAACCTGATATGGGTTTTCAACCCCAAGGACGCCAACATGACCGGC
>CACXIR010000150.1 GCA_902767785.1 Fibrobacter succinogenes
GGAATTGAAGCCCGGCGACGTGGTGAACATTCCGGCTGGCGTCAAGCATTGGCACGGGGCGGCTCCGGATTCCTGGTTCCAGCATTTGGCAATCGAAGTCCCTGGTGAAGGCGGAAGCAACGAATGGCTTGAGCCCGTGAGCGACGAAGAATACGGGAAGTTGAAATAATGTTCGCTAAACTTTTATCTTGTGCAATTTTGTTGTTCTCGGCGGTGTCGCTTGCGGCGGCACCTGCGCCCGACGGCTTCGTGCTTATCAAGGGCGGGACTTTCAACATGGGAAGCCCCGCAAACGAGGACTGGCGCGTCAACGACGAGACGCTGCACAAGGTGAAAGTCTCCGATTTTTACCTAGGCAAATACGAGGTGACGCAAAAGCTTTACCGCGAAGTGACGGGCGAAAATCCCTCCAGTTTCAAGGGCGACGACTTGCCTGTCGAAAACATCACGTGGCTCGATGCGGTTCGTTTTTGCAACAAGTTAAGCGAACGCGACGGACGCACTCCCGTTTACGCTATCGAAGGCGATGCGGTCAGCTGGAACCGCGAGGCGAACGGCTACAGGCTCCCCACCGAAGCGGAATGGGAATACGCGGCCCGAGGCGGCACGACCACGCCATTCTACACAAAGAAGGCTCCCGGTGCCGACGACGTGAATTTTTACGGGCATTATCCGTATCAAATCGAGCAGAACTATTTCAACGACGAGGTTCTGGAAACCCGCCCCGGCGTTTACCGCGGGAACACGCTCCCCGTGGGCAAATTCAAGCCCAATCCCTTCGGGCTTTACGACATTTACGGGAACGTGGGCGAATGGTGCTTTGACTTTTACGGCGATTACGGTGTTTCTGCGGGCTCGACAAGCGTGACGGTCGATCCGGCGGGCAAACCTTCGGGCACAAGGCGCGTGCATCGCGGTGGCGGCTGGAACGATTTCGGCAAGAACCTCCGCAGCGCCTATCGCGGGGCCATGCAGCAATCCAGCAAGAGTTACAATGTGGGGCTCAGGCTCGCCATGAATGCGGGTGCAGGCGTCAAGGGAACTTTTGTGACCCAAGAAGCGGCGGGCTTTAAGGGCGAAAAGACGCAAGCGGCGGCGAACCCGAAAGGCAGTTCCCGTGCACTGATCGTTTTCTATTCCTGGAGCGGGAATACCCGCGGTGTGGCCCGCGAAATCAAGAAGCAGACCGGTTTCGACATGGTGGAACTTGAACTCGTGAAACCCTATTCCGACGACTACAATACCGTCTTGAAGCAGGCGCAGAACGACCAGCACAAACAGGCGCGCCCGGCCCTCAAGAAAAAGCCCGACGCAAAGAAGTGGGCCGACTACGAAACGATTATCATCGGTTACCCCAACTGGTGGGCGAGTATCCCGATGCCTATTGCGACTTTGCTCGAAAGTTACGACTTTACGGGCAAGCGGATTCTGCCGTTCTGCTCCCACGGTGGCGGGCGCTTTGGCCAGAGCATCACCGCGATTGCGAAACTGCCTCTCGAAAGATGTGGCCAAGTGGCTCGAGAAAAACGGCGTGAAGACGAAATAATGTATATTCCTTGATATGCCTATTTCCGCCAAAATCCGTATGCCGCTTGATATCGCGATGACGGTCGCGACGCTCGTGCTGATGGGCGGCAATTACTTCTTTGAATCGACTGCCGTTCACGAGATTTTGGGCGTGATTCTGCTTGTTCTGTGGGCGGTGCACATCACGCTGAACCGGCGATTCTTCCTTTCGCTGTTCAAGGGCCGCTACAACGCATTCCGCATTTTGCAGGCGGTCGTGAATTGCGGGATCCTTTTGTGCGCAATTTTCTTGATGGTGAGCGGAATCATGCTTTCGAACCATGTGTTCGCCTGGCTCGGAATTGAATCGGGTGCAAGCTTCGCCCGCACGGCGCACCTGCTCGCCAGCCACTGGTATTACGTGTTCATGTCGCTCCACATCGGGCTGCATGTAAGCCTGATTGCAAACCGCTTGGGGCTTACTGGCGCTTTCAAGTCAAAGGCGGCACTTGTCGCAACTCGCGTGATTGCCGCTCTCGTGGCGGGTTACGGAATATACGCCTTTGTGATTCGCGGACTTTGGAAATACTTGTTCCTGCAGCAGCCCTTCTTCTTCTTTGACGTGGAACGCGGCTACGCTCTCTTTTTTGCGGACTATTTCGCCATCATCGTGCTGTTTGCGATGGTGGTGCATTATACGGCGAAACTTACCAAATGATTTTTCGGAAAGTCGTTACTTAATTGCGATTCTTGAAGCGTCTTGCTGCCAACAAGCCCGTTTCAAAGAGCAGATACGTCGGTGCGCCCAGAAGTAGTTGGCTTATTATGTCGGGTGGAGTAAGGAGTGCGGCGAACAACAGGATTGCCACCACCACGTAGGGGCGCTTGCTGCAGACGGTTTCGTAACTCACGATGCCCGCACGGATAAGCGCGTAAGTCACCAGCGGGAACTGGAACATGCATCCGAACGCAAGGGAAAGCCAGAGCGCGAGTGTTACCAGGTTAGAGATGCCAAATACGGGTTGCAGAGTCGTGCTTGCAAAGCTCATGCCGAACTGCACAATCAGCGGGAAGCAGACAATTAGGCAGAAGGCGACGCCCGCGATAAAGAGCATGCTGGTCAGCGCAACGATGGAACGGATGAAGCGTTTCTCGTTATCGTATAGAGCAGGGAGCACGAACTGCCACATGTTCCAGGCGATGTAGGGCGAAAACAGCACGCAGTCCAGCAGTGCAGAAATCTTGAGCTGCAGCAGGAACACTTCCATCGGGGAAAAATAGTGGAGCGTGACTCCGCCCTGCAGGGCAATTTGCTTACAGAACCAGTCCAGAACGTAGGGCGAAACAAGGAACAGGGGCACGATGCCGATGGCGAGGGCGATAATAGAACGCAAAAGCGCTCGTCGGAGCGCTTCCAGGTGCGAAATCAGCGTAGCTTCTTGATCCTGTTTGGAGGACATTAGCCTTTCTTTTCTTCTGCCTCGGCAGCTTTTTCCACAGTCTTCTGCAGGTCTTCGGCTTCTTCCTTCAGGGCATCTTTCGCCTTCTTGTACTCGTTCTGGGCTTTACCCAGGGAACGCGCAAGTTCAGGAATGCGCTTTGCCCCGAACAAAAGGAGCACCACGACCACAATCAGGATTATTTCTGGAATTCCAATGGACATTTTTTACCTGCCTTTTCCTAGAAATATAACATAATTTCTTTGTATATTTTAGGCAAAAGACAAAGGAGTTTATGATGAAGGTCGTTTTATTCAATGGTAGCCGTCGCGAAAAGGGTTGCACTTATACGGCGCTGAACCTCGTGGCCGGTGAACTCAAGGCTGCTGGCATCGAAACTGAAATTTTCTTTGTGGGCGGTCGCGTGCTGAAGGGCGAAACCGACGCCGTGGTTCACGAAGCGAAGGAAATCCTTAAAACGGCCGACGCCGTCGTTTACGGCTCTCCGGTGTACTACGCCTCTCCGAGTGGCGAGATGCTGATGTTCTTGGACAGGCTTTACGGCATTGCCGAAGCGGAACTGCTCTTTAAGCCCGCCGCAACGGTTGCTTCTGCCCGCCGTGCAGGAACCAGCGCCACTCTCGACGCTCTGAACAAGTATCCGGCATTTGCACAGCAACCCATGGTGGCGTCGCGCTACTGGAACATGGTTCACGGTTCTAGTCCCGAAGATGTGCTGAAGGACGAGGAAGGCGTGCAGATTATGAAGGAACTGGGCCGCAACATGGCATGGATTTTGAAGAGCATCGAAGCGGGCAAGAAGGCGGGTGTTGAACAGCCTGTTGCCGAAAAGAAAATCTTCACGAACTTTATCCGCTAAAAATACGATGCGCTTGCGTTTTGCGAAGAACAAGAAACTCATGATTACGGCGATTGTCTTATCAGTACTATTTATTTTAGGAGACGCAGGCGTGTTGTTCTTGAGTCAGGAAAAATTCGGCCGTATTCCACAAGGCAAGCGCCTTGAACGCATCAAGCAGTCGCCGAATTACGACGGCAAGCAGTTCGTAAACGAGGTCGAGACCGTCACCATGACGGGTGATAGGAGCGTGTTTGCCGTATGGAAGGATTTCCTGTTCGGCGACAAAAGCCAGACCGTTCCCGATACCGCGATGAATGTTGTCAAGACGGACCTGAAGTCGCTACCGCAGGACCGCGATTGGATTGTATGGTTCGGACACTCTTCGTACCTGCTAAATTTATCCGGAAAGAAGGTGCTGGTGGACCCGGTTTTCTATCAGGGTTCACCGGTGAGTTTCGTGAACAAGATGTTCAAGGGAACGGACGTTTACAAGCCTATTGACATGCCGGATATTGACTACCTGGTGATTACGCATGACCACTGGGATCATCTGGATTACCAAGTGGTTACGGAACTGGAATCTCGCGTAAAGCGCGTGGTGACTGGCCTCGGCGTGGGCGAGCATTTTGAATACTGGGGCTACCCGGTGGAAAAACTCGTAGAACTCGACTGGTGGGATTCTTTCGACTTGGGCGAAGGCTTTAACGTGACAGCGACTCCGGCAAGGCATTTTTCGGGCCGCGACCTGCATCAGAACAAGACTCTGTGGGCGTCGTTCGCGTTCAAGTCTCCTAAGCGCACAATTTGGATTGGCGGCGATTCTGGTTATGGCCCGCATTTCGAGAAAATCGGAAAGAAAATCACCGACATCGATTTGGCGATTCTTGAAAACGGGCAGTATGACAAGGACTGGTCGCTCATCCACACCATGCCGGAATACCACACCATGCCGGAATACTTGGGCAAGGAAATGGTGGAACTCGGCGCGAACCGCTACATGACCGTTCACCATTCCAAGTTCTGCCTGAGCAAGCATTCGTACACGGAACCGCTGGAAAATGCGAAACGTGCCGCCCAGGAATCGGGCAAGCCCGTGCTTATGCCGCAAATGGGCGAAGTCGTTTACCTGGAATAAACCTACGGCTTCGCAAGGATAGCTTGTGAATTGAAACAGTCTGGTTGGCGTTACGATGCGTCGATATCGGCGTTAATATGCAGATCGTAGCCGGGGTAGGCTTCGCCGATTTCCTTGTAAAGAATGTCGAGACCTTCTTGCGGCTTGATTTCAAAATTCATGACCACGTCGAAACGGATTGCCTTTTCTTCGAAGTTCACGTAAAAGCCGTGGAGCTGCAAAGCCCATTCATGTGCTTTTACAAGCTTCAAAACGTTGCTGCGGATTTCGACAGATTTGTCGTTCTTGGTGTTGTATGAATAAACGCCTACGCCTGTTAGAAGTACGCCGGTTTCCTTGTGCACACGCGCTTGCACCCTGCGGGTGAGCTCATCAAGTTCTTCGACTGTCATGGTATCGGGGAGTTCCAGGTGCACGGAACCGAGGAACTTGTCCGGGCCGTAGTTGTTGAGAATGACGTCGTAGGCTCCATGGACTTGTGGTTCTTCGGTGAGC
>CACXIR010000151.1 GCA_902767785.1 Fibrobacter succinogenes
AAAAACTCTTGCAAGAAAAGGCAGAGCATCATGTAGTCTACCCGCCGGGATCCAAAATCTTCGCTGCACTGGACTTTTGCCCCGTAGACAAGGTGAAAGCAGTCATTATCGGACAAGACCCTTACCACAACCCGGGCCAGGCTCACGGGCTTTGCTTCTCGGTGCCCCTGGGAATCGAACCGCCGCCATCCCTGATTAACATTTTCCAGGAACTCCACGATGACTTGGGCATTAACCCGCCACCCCACGGGAACCTGGAATGTTGGGCCAAGCAGGGAATCTTGCTCTTGAACGCCTCCCTGACAGTTCGTGCCCACATGGCCGCAAGCCACGCCGGAATCGGTTGGCAGACCTTTACCGATACCATCATCCAGAGGCTTTCGCAGGTGCGGGAAAACCTGGTGTTCTTGCTTTGGGGCAGTTTCGCCATCAAGAAGCAGGCACTGGTGGCCCCAAACCGCGGCCACCTGATTCTAACGGCACCCCACCCGAGTCCCCTATCAGCCTACCGTGGCTTTTTCGGCTGCAAGCATTTCAGCAAGGCAAACGCATTCCTAGTAAGCAAGGGAATCGAGCCTATCGACTGGTCAGTGAAGTAAGTAACATTAGGGCGTGGATAAATTCACGCAATGTCGGCCCTTACGAGCGACAAGCTCATATCCAAGTGTCGAAAGTAACGCATTCAAGGTCTTTAGCGTAATGTTTACGGGTTGCATGGCCCGCAAATTCTGAATTACCGAAGTCGAAATACCTGAAGCCTTCGACAGTGCACGCACACTAATGTCCTGTTGAGCCATTGCGTCAAGTAGCAGTTCGGACAAAAGGAGATTTGCATATTCCTTTTCAAAAGCCTTTTTTTGTTTCGGGTCCGACATGACCCTTTCAAATGTCGATCTAGCCTTTTTCATAATAAATGAGATAGCCCAAATGTATCTCCTTTTTGATACGCTGTCAAGAGTAAAAAGAAAACTATTATGCATTGCAAAAAGTATGCCATAGGACAAAACGCCGTTTTCTGCGTAAAAACGGCCATCCATCTTATTACCTAATGTGATTAATCAGTTTTTTAGGTAATTAATCAGTTTTTGAGCACTTTGCAAGGCCAACGCGTTCCTGGCAAGCAAGGGAATCGAGCCTATCGACTGGTCAGTGAAGTAAAGCCCAATTCAAGAGTCGTGATGTAGTCAGTCCTGGCACCAAGGATTCGGACTATCAAAACCTTTTCCTTTTCTATCCTGTAAAAAACGATATTGCCCGCAACCATCAAATAACGGTATTGAGCCAACGAAGAAACTTTTTCTTGCAAGGACGGACCGAGCTTAGGAAACCGAGCCAACTCACCAATGGCGTCTAGAATTTCGAGAATTCTCCTATTCGCAGCAACAGGACTTTTTAATTCCGTTTCGATGTATTCTTTTATGCCGTCCAGGTCTTCGCCCGCCTTGGGCGAAAATACGATTTCCGCCATCTAGACCTCGTATTTTTTGCGGATATCAGCGGCAGACAACCAGCCCCTCTTCTTGGCGGAGTTTTCGCCCTCGGCGAGGGCGTGTTGCAGTTCCAGTTCGGCTACCATCCGCTCGTATTCCTTGATGTCCACAACCACATAGCAACCCCTGCCGTTCTTGGTCAAGTAAACGGGAGTGTCCTTGGAGACATTCTTGAGGACTTCGTTGTAGTTACGCAAATCGGAAACAGGCAGAATACAGGGCATGGGAACCTCCTGCCATAAATATACAAAATTTTAAGAAGAATATTAAGTAAATTTTTAAGAAAACAAAGAAGATTCCCCAAGCGGGTGACGGGGCGTTGCGGGGTGTCCCCGCAGAGGGGGTGGAGAGCGACGGAGTGCGAACCAGGGGGAGGCATCCCCCCCCTATGACAACCGTTCGGCTCAATATTCCGAAAAATCCTCCGGCATCGCCTCACTCTCGCAACCATCCCAGTTTAATAACTGGGACTTTGTTGCTCACGGCGACCTGTTCGGTCTTTTTTTCTATATTTGTGCCCGCAATTTAAACACAAAGAGACAAAATCATGGGAAAATCACTCTATCAGAAGATTTTTGAAAGCCACACGGTAGCAAAGCTCCCGAGCGGCCAGTGCCAGCTCTTTATCGGGCTCCACCTCTGCCACGAAGTCACGAGCCCGCAGGCTTTTGCGCAGCTCCGCGAAGAAGGCCAGAAGGTGCTGTTCCCGGAACGCACGTTCGCCACGGTCGACCACATTATCCCGACCACCTTCCCGGAACGTAACCGCCCGCTCAAGGACGGCATTTCCGAAGAGATGTTCTCCCACATTGAAAACAACACCAAGAACAACGGCATCAAGTTCTTTGGCCCCGCTACCGCCGAACAGGGCGTGATCCACATCGTGGGCCCCGAAGAAGGCGTAACGCAGCCGGGTATGACCGTTGCTTGCGGTGACTCTCACACGGCAACGCACGGTGCCTTCGGTGCTATCGCATTCGGTATCGGTACCAGCCAGGTGGCAGACGTTCTCGCTACCCAGACGCTCGCCATGAGCCCCTTGAAGACTCGCCGCATCAAGTTCACCGGCAAGCTCAAGCCGGGTGTAACCGCCAAGGACGTTGCCCTCGCCTACATCGCTAAGCTCGGCGTGAATGGTGGCGTTGGCTACGCTTACGAATTTGCAGGCCCGGTCATCGAAGAAATGGGCATGGAAGGCCGTATGACGGTCTGCAACATGGCTATCGAAGGTGGCGCCCGCGTCGGTTACTGCAACCCCGACGAAAAGACTTTTGAATACCTCAAGGGCCGTCCGTACGCCCCGAAGGCAGACAAGTGGGACGAAGCCGTCGCTTACTGGAAGTCCGTGGCTACCGACGCCGACGCCCAGTTTGACGACGAAGTCGAAATCAACTGCGACAACCTCGAACCGATGGTCACCTGGGGTATCACTCCGGCTCAGGCCATTCCGCTCAACGGCAACATGCCGAAGATCAGCGAATTCGAAGGCAGCGAAAAGAAGGTCATCTCCGAAGCCTACGAATACATGGGCTGGGAAGAAGGTTCCAAGATGATTGGCCGCCCCATCGACATCGCCTTCGTGGGTAGCTGCACCAACGGCCGCCTCAGCGACTTGCAGGCCGCCGCCGAAATCATCAAGGGCCACAAGGTCGCCCCGACCGTCAAGATGTGGGTCGTTCCGGGCTCCATGAAGATCAAGGTGGAAGCCGAAGCTCTCGGTCTCGACAAGATTTTCAAGGAAGCCGGTGCCGAATGGCGTGAAGCGGGCTGCTCGCTCTGCCTCGCCATGAACCCGGATAAGCTCAAGGGCCGCCAGGTGAGCGCAAGCTCCAGCAACCGTAACTTCAAGGGCCGTCAGGGCAGCCCCTCGGGCCGCACCATCCTCATGAGCCCCGCCCATCGAAGGCTGTGTCACCGACGTCCGCAAGTACATCAAGTAACGCAAGGAGATTTAAAAAATGAATTCTATCGACATTGTTAAAGGTTCCGGCGTTCCTGTACGCGGCAACGACATCGACACTGACCGTATCATCCCGGCACGCTTCCTCAAGTGCGTCACGTTCGAAGGCCTCGGCGACAACGCCTTTGCCGACGATATCGCTGGCCTCGCCGCTCAGGGCAAGGTCCACCCGTTCCGCGATCCGGCCTACAAGAACGGTTCCATCCTCGTTTCGAACCAGAACTTCGGTTGCGGTTCCAGCCGTGAACACGCTCCGCAGGCTCTGAAGCGCTGGGGCATCCGTGCCATCATCGCCGAAAGCTACTCCGAAATCTTCTTCGGTAACTGCGTGGCCATTGGCGTTCCCTGCTACAAGGTGAGCCACGAAGTGGCAGACAAGATTCTCGCCTGGATCGAAGCACACCCGAGCGAAGAACTCGTGACGAGCACCGAAAGCCGCACGCTCAAGATGGGCGACGAAACCATCGAGCTCACGCTTGCCGACGGCCCCCGCGGCCAGTTCCTCGACGGCTCCTGGCACGCACGCTCCGCCCTCATGGCCAACGCCGACAAGGTGCAGGAACTTGCAAGCAAGCTCCCGTATATGCAGTTCCTTAAGTAATTCGGATTGTCATCCTGAGCTAAACGAAACTTAGAACTTTAGTTCTCTAGTTGAGTTATGCCCTTTGGGTAGAAGCAACGCAAGTTGCGTAGTCGAAGGATCCAGACCAGAATTACAAAGCGTCCAGGTTCAAAGCCTGGGCGTTTTTTTTATTTACGGCAAACCAAAACGCTTGCGAATCCGCATAAATAAAGGTATATTCAGAAAGAAGTC
>CACXIR010000152.1 GCA_902767785.1 Fibrobacter succinogenes
ATCGCAGACTCCTTCGACCTTGTGACCGGCGCTAACGAAGAAGGCTTCCACTTCAAGCATTGCAACCCGAAGCGCGACTTCCCGAAATTCGAAGTGGCCGACATTGCAGAAGCTTCCGAAGTCTGCAAGTGCCCCTGCTGCGGTGAACTCCTCACCGAAACTCGCGGCATCGAAATGGGCAACATCTTCAAGCTCGGCACCAAGTTCTCCGAATCGATGGGTGCCAAGTTCCTTACTGCCGAAAAGACGACCGCTCCGGCTATCATGGGCTGCTACGGCATTGGCGTGGGCCGCTTGATGGCTTCCGTCGTGGAAAACAGCCACGATGACTTCGGACCGATTTGGCCCAAGTCCATCGCTCCGTTCCAGGTTGAAATCGTTCCCATCGGCAAGGAAGCCGAACTCGTGGAACTCGCTGAAAAGTTCGAAAAGGAACTCGAAGCCGCCGGCATCGACGTGCTCGTGGACGACCGCGACGAACGCCCGGGCGTGAAGTTCAAGGACGCCGACCTGTGGGGTTCTCCGGTGCGTATCGCCATCGGCAAGAAGGGCCTCGTGAACGGCGAAGTCGAATGGAAGTTCCGTAACGAAAAGGAATTCACCATGGTCAAGGTGGAAGACGTTGTCGCCAAGGCCAAGGAATATTTCGAAAAGTAAGTAGATCCCCGCCTGCGCGGGGATGACAAAAACGCGGAATGACAACTACAATCGCGGGGATGACTTATGAGCAAGATTAAGGTCGCAACCTTACAAGGCAAATGGACAGGCGATTTCGACAGCAACAACGCCTGGTACGTGGAACAGGCCCGCGCCCTCAAGGGCAAGGGCTACGACCTGGTCGTGTTGCCGGAACTCTTCCACACGCCCTACTTCCCCTTCGAGGAGAACGCAGACTTCTTTGACCTCGCCATCGAAAAGGACCACCCCATTGTGGGCCAGTGGCAAGCCATCGCGAAGGAACTGAACGCCGTCGTGGTGTTCCCCTTCTTCGAGAAGCGTGCCCGGGGCATCTACCACAATTCCGCCTTCGTGTTCGAGCGTGACGGCAGCATCGCCGGGCTCTACCGCAAGAGCCACATTCCCGACGATCCCGCCTTCTACGAGAAGTATTACTTCATTCCGGGCGATACGGGTTTCGAGCCCATCAAGACATCTGCAGGTACGCTCGGCGTGCTCATCTGCTGGGATCAGTGGTTCCCGGAAGCCGCCCGCATCATGAGCCTCAAGGGCGCAGACGTGCTCATCTACCCCACCGCCATCGGCTGGATGGATAGCGAGCCCAAGGAAATCTACCCCCGCCAGCAGGACAGCTGGATGACCGTCATGCGGGGCCACGCCATTGCGAACCGCACCTTCGTGATTGCAGCAAACCGTGGCGGCACCGAAGGCCACCTCACGTTCTGGGGCACAAGTTTTGCCGCCGCACCCGACGGCTACATTCTCGAAAAGTGTTCCCCTGAATTCCTCGGAGTTTCCACCGTCGAAATTGACCTGGCCGAAACCGAAGAGAACCGCCGCTGGTGGCCGCATTTCCGCGACCGCCGTATCGACTTGTACGGGGATATCCTCAAGATTTGGGGCTAAACGGACGGCACGATAAAAACGTGCCAACTCCCAGCGTCTTTCCCCCTCTCGACATAATTTTTAGCAAGAAGTTGCTGGACAAGCTTATTGACGGCTGACTTCTGAATGCCTAGTTTCCGCTGGATTTCGGCGATTGTCAAAACAGGCTCACTCTGCATCATCCGAAGAATTTTACCGTAGTTCGGCGTGCGGAACTCGATACACTCTCCGTCATACCACCAAATGTTTTCTCCACGCTTAGTGAGAAATTGAACATCGGCAGCAATTTCTTGCGCAATCATGTTGCGGAAATACTTGAGGAACGGGGCTATAGATTCAATCGTTGCGTTTGCCCCAGAACTGGGCGCACCCCCTACCTTCAAATCGGCTGCATGCAGCGCCTCCAGATACTCGTCTTTCTTTCGGCTGCGAACCACAACCATGGGAATATCGTGCCTAGCCAAGATGTAGTTGACGAGCAACCGAGCGATTCGGCCATTGCCGTCCTCGAACGGATGAATCCTGATATAGCGGTAGTGGAACAACGCCGCCAATTCCACAGGAGACAGTTTTCCTTCCTTTTCTGCACTATTGAACCAATCGACAAGATCCGTCATCAGCGCAGGAGTTTCCTCCGGGGAGGCATAAACAAACCGATCTCCATACCGTGTAATGACACTGTTCGGGCGCGTCTTGTATTGCCCGGCGTGAACCACATACCCGACCTGAATCCCGCCAGGAAGTTCCTTATGAACAGAATAATCTTCGCGCAATAAAGTGCGGTGCAAACCCCTTATAAAGTTCTGGGTCAACGGAGTTTCCTTAATGCGGGACTCCGCCACCATCATCTTGAGCGACACCTCGCTGGCGACCATTTCCTGCACGCTCCGCACATTCGCTTCACCGATGACCTTCCCGAAAAGCAACAAGATTTCCGTCTGCCCGTAAGTGAGCGTGTTGCCCTCGATATGGTTGCTATTGTAGTTGAAATCGACCGAAAAGCGACGGGCAAGGCGAGCCTTGTCCTCTTCTGAAAGCGGCTGGAGAGAACGCCAAGCGTCAAGAGCATTTTCTAAGGTCAGTAATCTCATAATCTTAAATATAATCAAAACAATCACAAAAAGGTAGTCTAACAACTACCTTTTTGAACAATTTCATCAAATTTAACGAAAAATATTAGTAAAAAAGGTAGTCCAATATCCACTTTTTTTAGAAATCTTCAAAATTTGAAGTTTAACCATCTAAATTGAATATTTTCATATAAAAATCTGCGAATGTTGCTGAATTTCAGCAATCAACGCATTGACATCAATTATATGATTTTCATAAAGTCTATTAGCATATTTTCATAAAAATATGCTCTTTTTTGAGAAAAAAAAGAAAAGACGGAGATGTTATCCAGCTAGTCCTTAAGGCAACGGACAGAGATTCCGAGGTTCTTATGGTAGTAGTCCAGTTTTGCCAAGTCGATGACGCCGAACAAAATCATGTTGTACGCGTCAAAAATATTGCCCTCTGTAGAACCCCAGAAGCCCGCGGTTTTGCCCTCGCCGTTGTAATGCCCTTTGTTGAAGAACCAGACGCCGGCAGGAAGCGCCGAGAACCCGAAGGCGTCATCTCCGTTGCAATCTTTGCCTTTATGTTCCATCCAGCCCGTGGTGGACTTTAGCTTCTTTCCCGCAACTTCTTTGCCACCAACAGCAACAAGCAGGGTTTCAAATTCGTCCTTGCTGGGCAGGTGCCAGCCTACAGGGCAGGCGGTTTTTGCTGTTTCCCAGTTA
>CACXIR010000153.1 GCA_902767785.1 Fibrobacter succinogenes
GATGCCGAGCAGCAGGACCTTGTGTTCGCGGGCATACTTGATGGCCACGCACTTGCCGTTCACGCCGCGGCTGCCGAAGCCGCCCGGAATCAGGATGCCGTCGGCGTTCTTGATCATGTTCGGGTTCTTCTCCAGTTCTTCGGCCTCGATGCATTCCACCTTTACCTTGGCGTTGTGCTCCATGCCGGCGTGCTGCAAGGCTTCGTGCACGGACTTGTAGGCGTCGCGGATGGCGATGTACTTGCCCACCAGCGCGATGGTGCATTCGTACTTGGGCTGTGTAGCCTTCTTGACAAGCTTGTCCCATTCGGAGTGGACAATCGGGTGAACGCTCAAGCGTAGCTGTTCAAGCACGCGGAGGTCCAGTTCCTGCTTAGAAAGTTCGCGGGGTACGGCGTATACAGAATCCGTTACGTCTTTTTCTTCAATCACGCATTCGGGCTTCACGTTGCAGAAGAGGGCCAGCTTGTCCAGGTGATCCTGCGGGATAGTCATTTCGGTGCGGCACACCAGAATGTCCGGGAAGATACCGATGTTGCGGAGTTCTGCCACGGAGTGCTGCGAGGGCTTGGTCTTGAGTTCGCCAGCAGCCTTGAGGTAAGGCACCAGAACCAGGTGGATGAAGCAGGTGTTTTCCACGCCGACTTCGAAGCGGAACTGTCTTGCGGCTTCCAGGAAGGGGAGGGATTCGATGTCGCCAGCCACGCCGCCGATTTCGCAGAGCACGATGTCGGCACCGCTTTCGGCTGCCGAGCGGAAGGCGTCCTTGATTTCGTTGGTGATGTGCGGGATAACCTGCACGGTGCCGCCCAGGTACTTGCCCGCGCGCTCCTTGGAAAGCACGGAAGAGTAGATGCGGCCCGAAGTGTAGCTGGAAGCCTTGGAGCAGTGTACGCCCGCGAAGCGTTCGTAGTGGCCCAAGTCAAGGTCGGTTTCGTAACCGTCGTCAGTCACAAAGACTTCGCCGTGCTGGTAGGGACTCATGGTGCCCGGGTCCACGTTCAGGTATGGGTCCAGCTTCTGCATGAACACGTTGTAGCCGCGGCTCTTGAGGAGCAGCGCGAGCGATGCCGAGGTGATGCCCTTACCGAGGGAGCTGACCACGCCGCCGGTGATGAAGATGTACTTTGTCTGCTTTTTTGTAGTTGCCTTAGCCATTTTTCACCTCCGCGGCACCGTTCTTGTCAGAACTGTTCTTGCCGGACTTAAAATTGAGAATCATCTGCCTGAATTCGCCGAACAGGTAGTAGGAATCGTTGGGGCCCGGAGCGGATTCCGGATGGTACTGCACGCTGAACGCAGGAAGTTCCTTGTGGCGAATGCCTTCCACCGTATTGTCGTTCAGGTTGATGTGCGTGACTTCCACGTTCGCAGGGAGCGATGCTTCTTCGATAGCGTAGTTGTGGTTCTGGCTCGTGATTTCGACCGAGCCGGTCTTCAAGTTCTTGACCGGATGGTTGCAGCCGTGGTGGCCAAACTTGAGCTTGGAAACCTTTGCACCGAGTGCGAGACCGAGCAGCTGGTTACCGAGGCAGATGCCCATCAGCGGAACCTTGCCCAAAAGCTGCTTGACGACTGCCGCCACTTGTGGGAGGCTGTTGGGGTCGGCAGGACCGTTGGAGAGGAACACTCCGTCCGGCTTCTTTGCCATTACCTGCTCAAACGTCGCATTGATCGGAAGCACTGTCACCTTCATGTTCTGTGCGGCGAGATTCCTCAGGATATTCGTCTTGATACCGAAATCCAGCGCGACCACGTTCAGGTCGCCTTCGGTGCTGAATTCGTAGCCGTTGGGGTCGCTGACCTTGCTGGCGTAGTCCTGACCGTCCAGGCCTTCCCAGGCTTTAGCCTTCGCGATCGCGTCGGCTTCGCTCATTTCAGTGCCGTCTCCGTGCAGGTAGGCCTTCTGTGCCCCATGGTCACGCAGGTGTATTGTGAGGGCGCGGGTATCGACACCAGCAATGCCCGGCTTCTTGTGGGCGAGCATATAGTCGTGCAGGCTCTCCTCGCCAATTTCCTTGCTCACCTCGTCCAACGAGTTCACGACGATGCCGTTCAGGAACACGTCGCGGGATTCGGACTTCTCGAGGTTTGCGGCGTAGGCGCCGACTTCGGCCGTGGTGAACACCACGAACTGGCCCGCATAGGAGGGGTCAGTCAAAATCTGCTTGTAGCCCGCCATGCCGGTGTTGAACACCGCTTCGCCGACGGTATCGGTTGCCTGCCCGAAGGCATAGCCCCTGAAGACGGTTCCATCCGCCAATGCCAAAAACGCCTTCTTCTCGCGTTTCGCTTTCCAGTTGAATCTATCAGTCATATATCGCTCGCTATTAATTGAAAATCCGGATAAAAATAAAGGCAAAAGCCAGAAGCTTTTGCCAAACGATTGAAAAAATTAAAGACGGAAATGAAAATCAGATGCCCGGGGAGAGTCGGCTGGTTCCGTTGCGAGATGGCTGCAACGGCTGCGCTCTGGTGTGCCACGATGGTTTCCGATTTATAATACATCGGAACCATAAACTAGCAATAAATAGCCCCGTTGGTAAGAGGGAAAATGAGAAAATTTTTCGCGAAATTTGCTCAAAAACGGCAAATTCTTTACATTTTGTGTAATTTTGGCAATTCGCTTTACATAAAATGTAAATAGGAAAAGGCGCTGTTTCAGACCCCTATACCCAACGCATTTTGGCTATATTGTAAAAAGCCTTACTACCTAATATGAATAAGTCTCTAGTTGTTTTATTGATTCTTTTGATTGCGATGGCTGCACCGGCAGCCGTCAAGAAAAAGCGTTTCGATGTCGGCGAACCTGCGAGCGCCCCGGCAGCGGAAAATGTTGTGCCTGAAAACGATTCTCCTGTCGCGACTGAAGTTGTGGCACCTGCTGCAGAAAACGAAAAGGCATCGGAAAAAACGCGGTCTATCTATACGCTTATCGCAGATGCGCAAAAGGTCCTTCGCGAAAAGCTGACGGCGGCAATTTCGGCAATGAAACGCGGCGACTGGGATGCTATCTGGAAGTTCCTCGCCATCTGCCTCTTGTACGGCATGTTGCATGCGCTAGGCCCCGGACACGGGAAGTCGATTGTGGTCGGTTACTTTATTGCACGCCGCGGCCAATGGCGGCAAGGCGTTGCTCTTGGAGCAGGCATTACC
>CACXIR010000154.1 GCA_902767785.1 Fibrobacter succinogenes
GCACCACCGACGTCGAATACGAATTCCCGTTCGGTTGGGGTGAACTCTGGGGTATCGCCAGCCGTACGAACTACGACTTGACGCAGCACCAGAACGAATCCAAGGTCAAGCAGGAATACATTGACCCGGTGCAGAACAAGCGCTACATTCCGTACGTGGTGGAACCGTCCCTCGGTGTGGAACGTCTGCTCCTCGTGCTCCTTTGCGACGCTTACGAAGTCGAAAAGCTCGAAAACGACGAACGTACCGTGCTCCACTTCGACCCGAAGATTGCTCCGGTGAAGGTTGCCGTTCTTCCGCTCGTGAAGAAGGGCCAGGTGAAGGCCAAGGCCGAAGAACTCTACCAGAAGCTCCTCAACCGCTGGAACGTGGAATACGATGAAACGCAGTCCATCGGTAAGCGCTACCGCCGTCAGGACGAACTCGGCACGCCGTTCTGCGTGACCGTCGACTTCGACACGGTGGGCGAGGGTGAATCCGATCCGGCAAAGCTCGGCTTCGTGACCGTTCGCGAACGCGACTCCATGAAGCAGGAACTGGTGAAGATCGACGAACTCGAGGCTTACCTCTCCGCTAAGCTCGGCTGTTAAGCGGCTTCGCCGCGATGTGAAGTGTGAAATGTGAAGTGACTGATTTTTCATTACACACCACACATCACACACTACACACTAAAAAGGGCCCGGAAGCGGGTTCTTTTTTTATGCTGTTAAACTTTTATATAGCACCGCCAGGTGCCCGCGAATAAAACCGTCCGTGAATCGGGCGTTTTTTTGAGCGTTAGGTAGGTTTTAGGGAGGGCGAAGCCTTCCTTAGTCGCTATTAAGCTTTAATAATCGTATCCTTAGCCAGGACCACGATGCCCGATTCGGTCACGTGGAACAGCTTCTTGTCACGCTCCAGGTCGTAACCAATTTGGAAACCGGCAGGAATGTGTAGGCCCTTCTCGATGATGGCACGACGCACCTTGGCTCCGGGGCCGATGGTCACGTTGGGGAAGAGGATGGATTCTTCTACCAGAGCGTCCTTCTGGATGGTGACGCCCGGGCTGAGAATGCTTTTTACCACCGTACCGCCACCGATAATGCAGCCCGAAGACACGATGGAGTCGATGGCCGCACCTTGGTGTGTGTTTCCGTCGCCAGCAAAGAACCTTGCTGGAGGCTGGTTCCAGTTGAAGGTGCGGATGGGCCAGTAGTTGTTGTAAAGGTCGAACGGCGGATTTTCGGAACACAGGTCCATGTTGGCCTCGAAGAAGGCGTCCAAAGTACCCACGTCGCGCCAGTAGCCCTTGGTAGAGGCCTGCTCGCCACGGACGATGTTGGTGTTGAAGTCGTACACGTAGACGGGGTAGTCTTTGTAGAGGCTTGGAATAATGTGCTTGCCGAAGTCGGTGGCCCCGTTCTGGGCACCCTTCATAAGTTCGCGGACCAGGAACTTGCTGGTAAAGATGTAGTTGCCCATGCTGGCGAGGCAGTAGCCGGGGTTGCCGGGCATTTCTTTGGGGTTCTTGGGCTTTTCCTCGAAACCGATCATGCGGTTGTCGGCGTCCACCTCGATAATGCCGAATTCAGAAGCTTCGGAAACTGGCACCGGAATGGCTGCAATGGTAAGCAATGCGGCTCGGCTCAGGTGGAAATCAATCATCTGGTTGATGTCCATCTTGTAGATGTGGTCGCCCCCGAAGATGGCCACCAGGTCCGGGCGTTCATCGGTAATCAGGTTGATGTTCTGGAAAATGGCATCGGCGGTGCCGCGGTACCAGTCGTCGCCGGTACGCATCTGGGCGGGAACCAGGTCCACGTACTGGTCCAGGCTTGCGTTCAGGTTCCAGGCCGCGGAAATGTGCTTGTTCAGGGAGTCGCTCTTGAACTGGGTCAGCACCTTGATCTTGAAGATGCCGGAATTGATGAAGTTGTTGAGCACGAAGTCGATAATGCGGTAAGTTCCCCCGAAGTGGACGGCGGGTTTTGCGCGGTCCCGGGTGAGGGGCTGCAAACGGCTTCCCTGACCGCCTGCCATGATCATACAAAGGATGTTTTTTTGGTGTTCTCTAGAGTAGGACCAGTTCATATATCCTCGAAAAAATGCTTATTTGCTTGTACAGCACTAATTTACCTTATTTTTTGGAAAAAATCACAAAAAAAGGAAAAAAGCACCTTTTTTTAGGAGCTAGGACCTTTGGCAGGGGTCCGTATTTTTGTAAATTTTACCGCGTTCGAAAAAAATCGAAACTTAACGTTAAACCAAATAGGAGTTCCTATATGAGTCTCACTCTCAACGACATCAAGCACAGCAAGATCAAGGCTTGGGTTGAAGAATGCATCGCAATGTGCGAACCGGACAACGTCGTCGTTGTCGACGGTTCCAAGGAAGAATATGACGCCCTCATGCAGAAGTGTGTCAAGGCTGGCCTTGCCACTCCGCTCAAGAAGAAGGAAAACTGCTTCTTGTTCCGTTCTCTGCCCTCTGATGTGGCCCGTGTCGAATCCCGTACCTTCATCTCTTCTGTGAAGGAAGAAGATGCCGGCCCGACTAACCACTGGATCGACCCCAAGGAACTGAAGGAAACCATGAAGGGCCTCTACAAGGGTTGTATGCACGGCCGTACCATGTACGTGATTCCGTTCTGCATGGGCCCCCTCGGTTCCCCGATCTCCAAGAACGGCATCGAACTGACCGACTCCGAATACGTGGTGCTCAACATGGACATCATGACCCGCGCAGGCAAGAAGGTTCTGGACATTTTCAATGCCGACCAGGCTGCCGAATTCGTGCCCTGCCTCCACTCTGTTGGTAAGCCGCTCAACAACGGCGAAACCGATGGCGGCATCTGGCCCTGCGCTGACGTTGAACACAAGTACATCACCCAGTTCCCGGAAGAACGCCTCATCTGGTCGTACGGTTCGGGCTACGGTGGAAACGCCCTCCTCGGCAAGAAGTGCTTCGCTCTCCGTATCGCTACCGTTCTCGCTCGCGACGAAGGCTGGCTCGCCGAACACATGCTCATCCTCAAGCTCACGAACCCGAAGGGCGAAGTCAAGTACGTTACTGGCGCCTTCCCGTCTGCTTGCGGTAAGACGAACCTCGCCATGCTCATCCCGACTATCCCGGGCTGGAAGGTCGAAACCATCGGTGACGACATTGCATGGATGAAG
>CACXIR010000155.1 GCA_902767785.1 Fibrobacter succinogenes
GCCACCCAGTTCTACATGGGCGATGCCGGCCTTGTCCAGGGATGCCTTCACCCGGTCAATCAAGCCGGAACGTACGGCAGAGCCTCCGCCGTAGTGGATGAGTACCTTGGCGCCGCCGTACTTTTTGACAAGCTCGCCGCACTCGTTTTCGCGGTCCTTGCCGAATACAAATTCCGTGGGGCTGTAGAAGTTGAAATTATCCATATTGTCCTCTTTGTTGCTTACAATTACAATAATACATTGAAAAAAACTTAAAAAATGGCGATTTTGGCCAAATTTCGTGTACAAAAGGAACCAAACCTTGACAAAAAGCCGATTTTTTTCTCTATTTTGGCACCGATTTTTATGTTTAACCCTTAACGGAGAACCAATATGCCTTGCGGAAAGAAAAGAAAGCGCAGGAAGATTGCGACCCACAAGCGCAAAAAGCGCCGTCGTCGTGACCGTCACAAAAAGAAACTTCGCTAATCCGTTAGCATTTTTGTGATTTCCTAAAAACGGGGTGCCAACACACTCCGTTTTTTCGTGTAACTTCAACGCCCGGCCGGTCAGCCCCAAATGCAAATCCAGGGATCCATCAAGAACGTCACCTACCAGAACGCCGCCAACGGTTTCACCGTGTTGAAGGTGGTGCTTTCGGATACGGGCAAGGTAGCGGTGGTCACCGGGAACTTCCCCGCACTTACCCCCGGCGAGAACCTGCGGTTCGAGGGAGAATGGGGGCGTCACCCCAAGTTCGGCGAGCAGTTCAAGGCCTCAGGCTTCGAGCTTCTGGAAACAGGCGACGGCAACCTGAAAGACTACCTGGCCAGCGGGCTGTTCCGGGGCATCGGGCCCAAGACCGCCGAGCGCCTAGTCGAGGCCTTCGGCGAAAGCCTGCTGGACATTCTGGACAACCACCCTGAAAAGCTTTCCGAGGCCAAAGTCAAGGGCCTCTCCCAGAAGAAGCTGGCGGAATTCCTAGCTAGCTGGCAAGAGGCCCGCCTCAGCCGGGACACTATGCTTTTCCTGTACAGGCACGGTATAATAGGGGCCACGGCAAAGAGACTCTGGGTCACCTACGGCGAAGACACCATTCCCAAAATCAAGGAGAATCCCTACCTGCTTTGCGAAGAGGTGTGGGGAATCGGGTTTGCAAGCGCCGACGAAATCGCCATGAAGCTAGGCCTGCCGAAAGACAGCCCGCAGCGGTTCCAGGCGGCCCTGCTCTACTCCCTGCAGGAATCCTCCTTCAACGAGGGTCACGTGTACCTGCCCAAGGACGCCCTGCTGGACCGCACCCTCAAGAACCTGCGGATAGACAGTTTCGACGACGACGCCGTGCAGATTCTCATGGAGCAGTTCGAAGGGCTGTGCGGCCACGGACGCATCACGCGGGTAGGCGACGACTGCTTTTACCCGCCCCTGTTCCGGGCCGAAGACGCCATAGCCCGAAACATCGCGCTCAGGCTCCAGCACAACGCTCTGCCTACCGAGGGTTTCGAGCGCTACTTGGTCAGCTGGGAGCGGGAACACAAATTCAGCTTTGACCCGGTGCAGCGGCAGGCCATACAGATGGCCCTTTCCCACAAGTTCTCCATAGTCACCGGAGGCCCGGGTACCGGCAAGACCACAATACTCAAGGGAATTTTGCATCTCGCCAACCAGATGGGCGAATCCGTATTGCTGGCAGCCCCCACAGGCAGAGCCGCCAAGCGCATGGAAAGCCTCTGCGGAGCGCCGGCAAAGACCATCCACCGCCTGCTAGAAATGGACCCCGTATCCAAGAAGTTCAACCGCAACGTAGGCAACCAGCTGAACTGCGACCTTTTGATTGTAGACGAGTTCAGCATGGTGGACACATGGCTTGCCTCGTCACTGCTAGAAGCGGTGAGCCTCCGGGCACGCATCCTCTTGGTCGGGGACGCCGACCAGCTGCCAAGCGTTGGACCGGGCAACGTGCTGAACGACCTGCTCCAATGCGAAAAAATTCCTAGCGTGCGGCTACAGCATATATTCCGTCAAGCAAGCGGAAACGACATCGCCGACAAAGCCGCAAAAATCAACCGGGGAATCACCCCTTCGCCTATCGAAGGCCCCAACTTCCACTTTGCGCCTTACGAGACTCCCGAAGAGGCACTAGGCATATTGCAGAAGCTTGTGACCACGGGCGTGCGTTCCAAGCTGGACATCGACCTGAAAAGCGACCTGCAGATTTTGGCCCCCATGCGAAAGGGACCGCTGGGCATCTTCGAGCTGAACCTGTTCCTGCAAAAGCTGATGAACGGCTCCACCCAGAAATACAAGATATGCGGCACCGAATGGGGCGTTGGCGACCGGGTGATGCAGACCACCAACAACTACGACAAGAACGTGTTCAACGGCGACGTGGGAATCATCTTCAGCGTCAAGAAGGACAAGTCCGCCATGACGGTCTTTTTCGACGACAAGACGGTAGACTACGAGGGCGACGAAATTGAAGACCTGCAGTTGGCTTACGCAAGCACCATTCACAAGAGCCAGGGCAGCGAATACCCCGCCGTCATCGTGATTCTCGATTCAAGCCACTACATGATGCTCCAGCGGAACCTCATCTACACCGCCATCACCCGCGCCAAAGGGCACGTGTGGATCCTTTCGGCTCCCGGAGCCTTTTACCAGGCTGTGCGCAACAACCGCAGCACCCGACGGTACACGCGACTTAAAGAAAGACTCAATTAAAAAAGATCCCCGCCTTCGCGGGGATGACAACGTTCACTATTCGCGAGAATCTTACAGGTCAACCACTTCAGTCCAGCCGAACGGGTCTTCGGCTTCACCGAACTGAATAGCGGTGTACTTGGTGAAGAGTTCCGTGCAGACAGGGCCCGGATTCACGCCATCACCGTAGGTGAAGGTCTTGCCGGCAACCGGATCAACGATCTTCTTGATGGGGGTAATCACGGCGGCGGTACCGCATTCGGCAGTCTCGCTGAATTCAGCAAGTTCTTCGAACGGGACCTGGCGGCGTTCCACGGTGTAACCGAGGTATTCAGCCAACTGCTGCAAACTCTTGTTCGTAATCGACGGCAGAATGGATTCGGACTTCGGGGTCACGTAGGTCTTGCCCTTGATGCCGAAGAAGTTTGCCGGACCGCATTCGTCGATG
>CACXIR010000156.1 GCA_902767785.1 Fibrobacter succinogenes
GCTGTTGGCCCAAGCCGGACCGCGGCCTTCCTTGTTCTTTGCCCACGGAGTGGTCGGGAGGTTACCGCCGTAAATGGAGGAGCAACCCGTAGCGTTGGCAACGACCATGCGGTCACCGAACAGCTGGGAAACGAGACGCACGTAAGCGGTTTCGCCGCAGCCTGCGCAGCTTCCAGAGAATTCGAACAGAGGTTCGAGGAGCATGGCCTGCTTGACCAGGTTCTTGTTGACCTTGGTGCGGTCGAATTCCGGGAGGTCGACGAAGAAGTCCCAGCACTTGCCTTCCTGAACCTTGATGGGTTCCTGCGGCACCATGTTGATGGCCTTCTTGGTCTCGTCGGTCTTGTCCTTGCCGATACAGGCCTGCGTACAGACGCCGCAACCCGTACAGTCGTAGCTGGACACGGAAATCGCGAATACCGGCTTTTCGGAACCTTCGAGCTTGAAGCCCTTGGCGGCCGTGTACTTGAAGCCTTCCGGAGCGTTCTTCACGGCAGCTTCGTCCACAACCTTCACGCGGATGGCTGCATGGGGGCAGACCATGGCGCACTTGCCGCACTGCACGCAAGCGTCCGGATTCCAACTCGGGATGTTGAGGGCGAGGTCGCGCTTTTCGTACTTGGTGGTAGCGGTCGGGAACACGCCGTCGCAAGGCATCTTGGAGACGGGGAGGAGCTCGCCGTTCAAGGCATCTTGGAGACGGGGAGGAGCTCGCCGTTGCCCTTGATGATTTCTGCGGTGACTTCGTTCACGAACTTCGGAGCGTCGCCGTGGATCGGAGCGCGGAATTCCTTCGTGCTGGTGACAGCAGAGGGAACCTTGACTTCGAACAGGTTAGCAAGAGATGCGTCGATAGCGTCCCAGTTCTTCTGGACCACTTCCTGACCCTTCTTGGCGTAGGTCTTTTCGGCGTACTTCTTGATGTACTTGATGGCGGTTTCGGCATCGAGCACGTTACCGAGCTTAGAGAAGAAGCAGGTCTGCATCACGGTGTTGATGCGGCGGCCCATGCCGGTCTTTGCGGCAACGGCGTAGGCGTCGATCACGTACACCTTGAGGTGCTTCTTGATGATTTCTTCCTGCACCGGACGCGGGAAGGTATCCCACACGGTGTCGGCGGAGTGCGGAGTATTCACGAGGAAGGTAGCGCCATCCTTCGCGTACTTCAGCATGTTCACGGATTCCAGGTGCGGAGTGTGGTGGCATGCCACGAAGTCGGCTTCGTTTTCGCCAATCAGGTACGGGGCGTCGATGATGCTCTTACCGAAGCGGAGGTGAGAGGTGGTCATGGAGCCGGACTTCTTGGAGTCGTAAACGAAGTAGCCCTGGGCGTAGTTGTCGGTTTCGTTACCGATAATCTTGATGGAGTTCTTGTTGGCACCCACGGTACCGTCGGAACCCAGACCGAAGAACATAGCCTGGAAGAAGTCGCTTTCCAGCTTGAAGTTCGGGTCGATGGTGAGGCTCGTGTGACACACGTCGTCGTTGATACCGACGGTGAAGCGAGCCTTCGGGTCGGCCTTGGAAAGTTCGTCGTAGATGGCCTTGACCATGGCCGGGGTGAATTCCTTGGAAGAGAGACCGTAGCGGCCGCCGATCATCTTCGGCATGGCCATCTTGCCAGCCATCACGGCTTCGCTGATAGCGGTCAGGGCGTCCTGGAAGAGCGGTTCGCCAGCGGAACCCGGTTCCTTGCAGCGGTCGAGGACGGCAATCTTCTTGACAGTCTTCGGGAGGGCTGCAACCACGGCTTCCATCGGGAACGGGCGGTACAGGCGGATATTCACGAGACCGACCTTTTCGCCCTTGGAGTTGAGGTACTTGACGGTGTCACCGATGGTGCAGGTCGAAGAACCCATGGAAATGATCACGCGTTCGGCGTCGGGTGCACCGACGTAATCGACAATGTGGTACTGGCGGCCAGTGTAGCTCGCGACCTTGTCCATGTACTTCTGGACAATTTCCGGAACCTTGGCGTAGAACGGGTTCACCGTTTCGCGGCCCTGGAAGTAAACGTCCGGGTTCTGTGCGGTACCGCGCATGGTCGGGCGGTCCGGAGTGAGGCAGCGTTCACGGCAAGCCTTCACGTACTTTTCGTCGATGACGTTACGGATAACGCCGTCTTCGAGAGCTTCGATCTTCATCACTTCGTGAGAGGTGCGGAAACCGTCGAAGAAGTGCATGAACGGAACGCGGCTTTCGAGAGTGGAAGCGTGGGCCACGAGAGCGAGGTCCTGGCATTCCTGCACGCAGCTGGAGGCGAGCATGGCAAAGCCGGTCTGGCGGCAGGCCATCACGTCGGAATGGTCACCGAAAATAGAAAGGCCCTGCATGGCAAGGGCACGGGCAGTCACATGGAAGACCGTGGGGGTCAGTTCGCCCGCAATCTTGTACATGTTCGGGATCATCAAGAGAAGACCCTGGGATGCGGTGAAGGTCGTGGTCAAAGCACCGGCCTGCAAAGCACCGTGAACGGTACCGGCAGCGCCACCTTCGGACTGCATTTCAAACACGCGGGGAACCTGTCCCCAAATATTCTTCTTGCCTGCAGCACTCCAGTTGTCGGCGTGCTCAGCCATAGGACTAGACGGTGTAATCGGGTAGATAGCCGCAACTTCGCTAACAGCAAATGCTACGCTAGCGGTGGCCTCGTTACCATCACACGCAATCATCTTTTTTGCCATGTGTGTCTCCAATTTTTAGGTTTTTTCGAAAAAATCTGATTTAAGTGCACTTTCGGCCCATTTGGAGCCAAAAGCGAAAAATCCAATGAAAAAAATATAAAGATTGAAAAGATGAAAAAAAGAAATTTTTGAAAATAAGCATTGATATAGGGTTTTTTAGATGGGGGAAAAGTGGTCTTTCGCTACGCTCAAGCCCCAACAGACCGGCTCGGTTATGCCAAACTTCGTTTGTCACAACACTCGCCTTAGGACTGTTGTCCCCCTGGTTCGCACTTCGTCGCTCTCCACCCCCTTGCCTAGGGGACACCCCTAAGACCCCAACATAAAGTGTAAAACAGACTTTCGGTGTAAACATTCGTTTACTTTTGAACTGCTAAAGCCTCAATCCCTAATTACTATATTCCTGCCCATGCTTCACCTGTGGCTCATAACCCCTTCCGACGACTTTTCTGCCGAATTTGACGACATCGAACAGATGTTCAGCCGCGGGCTTTCCCGCTTGATTTTGCAGAAGCGGGGGAGGAACGGTGCCACCCAGGCCTCCGAAGCTGACTATGAACGCTGGCTTTTGGGACTCCCTATGGAGTGTCGGGACCGCATCTGGGTGCGGGGTACTCCCGACATGGCGGAACGCCTGGAGGTTCACGGCTGCATATGCGAATGCGGCAAGCTTTTAGGAGATGTTCCCCGACGCTGGTGGCGTTCCAATACGGTGGCCTTGTGTAGCAAGCCCGAAGAAATTGTAGGACTCCCGCCCTGGGTGGCGGAAGCTATGCTGGGACCTGTTTTTCAGCCCCTCTCGGCCACGGAACCGGTCCAGGACCTGCTTTTCGAACAGTTGAAGATGGGCGTCGACGGCTTTAATCCCGAAAAAATTCCCCTGGTCCTCTTTGGCGGCATGGATGAAGAATGCTTGGAGCTTGTAAAGCCACTTGCCCCTGCAGGCATCGCCACCTTGGGCGGGATTTGGAACTATGCGGACCCCGTAAACGCCTTTATCAAGCTGAAAAGGGCTGTAGATTCCTTTGCATAGTCCAACTTGGAATAAGTCAAGTT
>CACXIR010000157.1 GCA_902767785.1 Fibrobacter succinogenes
ACAAAGGACATAAAAATGGCAACTATTAAGACGATGAAAAACATTTCCAAGAAAGGCTTGAGCCTGTTTGGCTCGTTCTATCAGGTTTCCGACTCCGTCGAAAAACCCGATGCCATCTTGGTGCGTTCCGCCCAGGTTGATACCGACAACTTTGACGGCCTTCTGGCTGTCGCCCGCGCCGGCGCTGGCGTGAACAACATCACCATCGACAAGGCCTCTGCAAAGGGCATCTGCGTGTTCAATACTCCGGGTGCAAACGCCAACGCCGTTGCTGAACTCGTGATGACCGTACTCGGCATGGCCGTCCGTAACGTGGACAAGGCCGCTGCTTGGGTCAAGAACCTCGACACCACCGACCCGGACCTCGCAAAGACCGTCGAAAGCGGCAAGAAGAAGTTCGCCGGCATGGAACTCGCTGGCAAGACCCTCGGCGTGATTGGCCTCGGCAAGATTGGCGTGCTCGTCGCTAACTATGCCCGTTGGAAGAACATGCGCGTCATCGCTTACGAACCGTATCCGAACGCCGCCAACATGCACGAACTTTCCAACAAGGTCGAAATTGCCGACCTCGACACCGTGATTGCGAAGTCTGACTTCCTCACTGTGCACGTTCCGTTCATCAAGGGCGTGACCGAGAATCTCCTCAACCGCAAGAACCTCGCCGGCTTCAAGGGCAGCTACATCATGAACTTCGCCCGCGGTGGCATTGTGGAAATGGCCCCGGTCAACGAGATGCTCGCTTCCGGTTCCCTCCAGGGCTACCTCTGCGACTTCCCGGATGCCGACCTCATCAAGAACGACAAGGTGACTTGCTTCCCGCACCTCGGCGCCTCTACCGAAGAAGCCGAAGAAAACTGCGCTGTGATGGCCGTTGAAGAATTGAAGGACTACATTGAATACGGTTGCGTCCGCAATTCCGTGAACTTCCCGGCCCTCGTCGATCACCCGCACGCCGGCGTCAAGAGCCGCGTCGTGGTCATCAACCAGGACGTTCCGAACATGATTTCCGAAATTACGAAGGTGTTCGGTGCGGTCGGCATCAACATCGCCAGCTTCTCTAACAAGAGCAACGGCAAGATCGGTTACAACCTCGTTGACGTCGAAAGCAAGGTCGATGATTCTATCATCGAAAAGCTCGGCAAGCTCGACAAGGTCATCAAGGTCCGCGTGATTCACTTCTAAGAGAACTCGCTCCCACCTAAAGGTGGCCATGTCCACATAAGTGCTAAAGCACTAAGTGGCCAAAGCTCGCCTCCGACGACTCGTTAATACGAGTCGCCTGCGGCTCACGGGAGACCGCTCGGACTAGACTCCAGTTTCCAAGTGTAGGGCTGGTCCTCGCTCTCGCCTCCGACAACTCGTTAATACGAGTCGCCTGCGGCTCACGGGAGACCGCTCGAACTGGATTCTGACAGTCAGGTCCAGACCCGAGTTTAGGTATACATTTTATCGATTTCTTCGGCGTATCGTTGTTCTGCAATGGTGCGCCGGATTTTTAATGTGGGAGTCAGCAACCCAGACTCGATGGTGAGTTCGTCGCCGATAACCGTCCACTTGCGGATTCGCTCCCAGTGGCTTAGCTTTTTGTTGGTGCGTAGCACGTGTCTGCGGATTGCCTCTTGCACGTGCACGGAATGAAGAGCTTTTTCCTTGTCGAATAATTCTTTGGGTATCTTCAAGAGACGCCTTGCCCCTTCGGGGTTGAGCCAGATAAGTACCGAGGTGAACTTGCGGTCGTTGGCAATGACCATGGCCTGTTCCACCAGGGGGTGGCGGCTTATTTCCAGCTCGATGGGGCTTGGACACACGTATTTGCCGGTGCTGGTCTTTAACAGCTCCTTGATGCGTCCCGTAAGGGACAGAAATCCGTTTTCGTCCAGGCTCCCTTGGTCTCCTGTCTTGAAAAATCCGTCTTCTGTGAAGATTTCCCTGTTTAGTTCCGGCATGTTGTGGTAGCCTGCGAATACGCTGTCGCCTTTTACCAGCACTTCGTTGTTTTCGCCGATTTTGACCTGCAAGTGGTTTAGGGGCTTACCTACGGTTCCCAGGGAAACTGCCCGGGAGCAGTTGGCGCTAACCACGGGGGAGCATTCCGTAAGCCCATAGCCTTCATAGACGGGTAGGCCAATGTTCAGCAAGAACCGTAAGATAGTTTTGTTCAGGGCGCAACTGCCAGAAATGATAAGCCTGAAATTCCCTCCAATGGCATTTCGCATTTTGGAGTAGACTAGTTTGTCGTAAAGCCTACGGAGGACGCTGGGTTTTTGAGTAGGATCTTCGATTTTTGCCATCTTGATGGCGTTTGTGATGATTGCCCGCTTGGGTGCCATGCTGTGGTCGCCGGCGGCGGTAAGGCTCTCGTAGACCCGTTCCAAAATTCTTGGTACCACAATCATTACCGTGGGCCTGATTTCGGTCATGATTTGTGCTACGTTCTTGGGAGAATCTGCAAAATACACCCTGATTCCGTTGAGGATGTAGTAATAGACCGCCATCCGCTCGAATACATGGGCCATGGGGAGTATGGTGAGGCATGTGTCTTTTTGGGGGTCTACGGGGTAAAGGGGGAGGATGTTCTCTATTTGCGAGAGCATATTCCTGTGGGTAAGTTCCACCCCTTTGGGCCTGCCGGTGGAGCCGCTGGTGTAGATTATGCTGAACAGGTCGTCGGGAGCGATGGAATCCACCTGCTGTTCAATCCAGTGCAGGTTTTCTTCTTGCTGCAGCAGGGCGTAACCCTCGGCCAGGAGGTCGTCCCAGAATATTCCCTGGGGCGGCATTTCGGAGGCTCCGTCAATGCAGACGACGGTAGAAAACCGCTTTAGCAGTTCCTTGAGGTTCAGGTCCAGGTCGCCCACGTTGTCAAGGATTATGGCATTGACATCGGAATCGTCGCATTGGAACGAAAAGTTCTCCGAAGAAATGTTGGGGAACAGGGGTACGGTGCGGGCATGGTTGATTTGGGTGGCAATGTCTGCCATGAGCCAGTGAGGCGAACTGCGTGCAATGATGCCTATGCTTTGTCCCGGCTTGACGCCCCTTTCCCTGAAGGCGAGGGCTAGTGCCTTGGTGTCCTGTTCCAAGGTTTCCTTGGAAAAATGGACCCAGGCCCCGTTT
>CACXIR010000158.1 GCA_902767785.1 Fibrobacter succinogenes
CAAGACGGCAAGTTTGAATTACAATTCCGCTTTCACGGAATTGACTGAAGAAGTCGAGGTCGTTGTTCTGGACGAGCAGAACAACGTCACCGAGCGCGGAGTCATGAACACGGTCACGGGTCAAATCCGTATGGACCGCTGGTATGACCTGCAGGGCCGCAGGCTGAACAGCAAGCCCGAGACTCGGGGAACCTACTACCATAACGGTAAGAGGGTTATTGTAAAGTAACAAAGAGTGTGTTTGGAACTGTGGGGTGAATATGAAAGAACGTAGAACAAACGCGATTGTAACATTCCTGCTGTTCCTGATGCTTGGGTTTGGTCAGGGCTTTTCCGCTTGGGACGGTGTGTCGATGGAAACTGCGTCAATGGAGGGCGGTTACTACATCATCGATAGTGAAGCCAAACTGGCCTGGTTTGCCAATAAAGCAAATCAGACACACTCTGCAAAATTTACTGAAAATGCCAAATTAACTGCTGACCTGGATATGGGTTCCCATCTTTGGATTCCAATTTGTGCTGGCTCGGGTGGTACCGGAATTGATAAGGTGATGTATTGTCAATATGCAGCAACATTTGACGGAAATGGTCATACCATTTCAAACCTAAAAATGGTCAGTTCTGAATTGGAGGAGATAAATCCGCTCTATGTACAGAATGTTGGCTTTATAGGTGCTTTTACGGGTACATTAAAGGGTTTGACCCTTGAAAATGTAATTGTTCTTGGCCAAGGAAATGGCGGAAAGTATGTAACCGGGGGGAATGCTTACGCAAAACCAGTCTCTATAGGTACTTTAGTTGGTTGGGCTAATGGCAAAGTTCAAAATTGTCGTGCAACTGGCGAAATTGTGACTAGTGGAATTGGTCAGTCGGTTGGTGGCTTGGTCGGTAATGCTGGAGGTGGTTCCATAACGGGATCTGTAAGCGAAGTGACCGTAAATGCCAGTGGTGTTGCCTATGCTGGCGGAATAGTTGGGTATACGAAAAATACGGTTTCTATATCTTCATGCGTTTATGCGGGTGGAGGAGTCTACGCAGAAGGTTCAGGCGAAATTGATGGGAAGATTTATGAATCCGCAGCCGGAGCCATTGTAGGCACGCCTTTCTCAAATTCGACAGTTAATGTTGAAAATGTCTATTATGATGATTCGGTTATTGGTAACGCTTGTGGTCGAAAAGAAGAGCAGATTAATGGAAACATAACGGGGGCTTCGGACGTAAACAATGAAGAAATCGTTTGCGTCTTGAATGGCGGGACCTGGAATGCAAATGAAGTAAAGTGCGAAAATGCTAAATCGTCTGATTGGTCTGTTGGTGTTTCTGGATTGTCCTTTAAGGGGTCCGATGGGTACAAGATCACGTTTGATGCAAATGGTGGTGAATTCCCTGTTGGTGCAAAGACTACGAAACCCATGGCATTGAATGCCTCGATTAGTGCCGAAGAAATTGCGACGCCTTCGCGTGGGGATGACTTTGCCTTTGCCGGTTGGGCAACGTCTAAAAATGCTTCCGAGCCGTCCAGTGATTTGGGAACGGTAACTGGATCGACGACTATTTACGCTGTTTGGAAGTCTGTATATACCATTACGTTTAATGCTAGTCAGGGGACTTTCCCCGATGGCGAAACCGTAAAAACAGTTCGTGTTGTCGAAGGTGGGATAATATCAGAAGAAGGTTTTAGTGTCCCTGATACAACAAGGATTGAAAATAAGAAATACTTCTTTACGGGTTGGGCTTTGACTCAAAAGGATTTGCTGCCGGCTGATGCTGTGCCTGATACGGTTCATTTGGCCGATCAGACGGTTGACGGAAATAAAACGATTTATGCCGTATGGACTGCCGCTCAGATTGTGACAGTGACATTTAATCCCAATGGTCATGGAACGACCTTGATTGACTATGTCAATGTTGACAAGGGCCAGCCCACCCAGAAACCCGATGACCCGACCGCAGATAACGGGTACAATTTCCAAAGATGGTGCGAAACTAGCGAGTCTTGCAGCGAAGAATTCGATTTTGGTTCAGGTATTCAAGAAAACATAACCCTGTATGCCTCGTGGGAGCCTGTGACATATCACATTACATACGACTTGAATGGGGCTACGGGTTCTCACAATAATCCGCTTGATTATACGGTTGAAACGGAAACGTTTGCTTTAGATGATCCGACGTTGTCTGACGGATATGCCTTTGAAGGCTGGTTCTACGATGAAAACCTTTCGGACAAGGCCAATACGATTGTAAAAGGGACCAGCGGAGACAAAACGGTATATGCAAAGTGGTCGGTTTCCACATATACGGTTACTTACCGTGCGGGATCTTATGGTGCTGGTGAATTGTTGTCGGTCAAAGAACTATATGGTACACCTGTTGTGCTCGAAAATGGCTCATATACCCGCGAAGGTTACACCCAGGACGGCTGGAGCACCAGCGACGGTGGTGAGAAAGCCTACGCCTTGGGGGCTGTTTATTCTGCAAATGCTGACATAACACTCTTCCCACACTGGATCGAGGGCGATGTAGAGATTGATCAGTACGGTGCCATCACCGTTTACACCTATGCGGATGGTCATAAAGAAGCTGTCATTGACGCAACTTCCAAGGAAGACATTCCGACAATCACGGATGTCACGGTGTCTGCAGTGACCTTCAATCGTGACTTTGCCACCAACGCAAAGTCAACCATCGTGCTGCCCTTCTCCATTAGCGTGAGCAAGGTGCAGGGCGGTACCTTCTATGAATTTGCGAAGATGTATAAGGAAAATGGCAAGTGGGC
>CACXIR010000159.1 GCA_902767785.1 Fibrobacter succinogenes
GTCTGGCCGCATGCTGGGCAACTTCAGTGCCCTCTACACTTTGGTGAAAGGTGCACCGCTGAGCTACAGCCGCGACCTGCAAGAAGACAAGGAACCGGTATTTGACTCCGTCCATAACGTGAAGGTGATCCTCCGCGTGATGAAGGAAGCCTTGGAAAGCGCCCGTTTCAATTTCGACAAGATGCACGCGAAGATGCTGCCGGCGCTGCTGGCTACCGACCTGGCTGACTTGCTGGTCGAATCTGGCGTGCCGTTCCGCGACGCCCACCACGTGGTCGGTAGCCTGGTCGGCGAAGCCGCCCGCCAAGGCCTGGAATTCACGGACCTTAGCGACGAGGCCTGGGCCAGCGCCGGCGTCCCCAACGTGAAGCAGATGAAGAAGACTCTCACCTTCGAGTACAGCGTGTCCCGCCGCAACATCGAAGGCGGCACGGGTCCCAAGTCCGTGAAGCAGCAGTTTGTGAAAGCAGCGACGATCTTGAAGAAGTTCAAAAAGTAACAAAGATCCTCGCCTTCGCGAGGATGACATTCTCACGTCGCAGCAGCACGTTTAAAGTTGCTCTATCGTAAAGCCCTTGCGGCGGAGGATGTCAATGACATTCTCGTGATTGCCGGCTAGGTGCATCGCACCCACAACCACAAAAATCTTGCGGTCCTCCGCTAAATACTGCGAAATGGTTTCAGCCATACTGCGGTTTCTTGAATAGTAAAGAAGATCATTGATTTGCTTCTTGAGCAGTGAATCCGATGGGGTCAGCCGTACTGTATCCAAATTCATAAAAACACAGAACAGCGAGTCGTTTCCAGCCTTCCACGCCCGCATCAGCCCTCTGACTGACGAATCCTGATAAGCCATTTCACGCAAGACTGTCGATAGATAGAACAATCCTAGAGAATCAGAAGTGCCTATCCCAGCAAGCGCATAAATCTGTTCTTCTACCGTTTCAATGGAAGAAACTGGTTTTCCTGCCTCGTGGGCCCTGGAAAGAAAGTGCCGGTCTATTCCCAATTGATCGTCATATCCCAAGCGCATGATTCCCACAGCTTCTACCGACATCGCTGCCGCCCATGGCTTGAAACGATTAAAAGTGCCTAAAGACAACTTCCAGGAAAGGCATAGGCTATCCAAGCGATAAGAAATGCTGTCCGGAAGAATACTATCAAGGCTCAAGCTGTCTGGCAACCTGCCATACTTTTCACCCAGGGCGGCAATCAAATGAACAATGGAATCGTTGCTTATGTCTATTTCCACCGCAAGTTCTTCCGACCGATCGAAAGCATTTTCGATGACAGAATCAAGCGGATAGAAAGTCGAATCCGCAAAATGAAGACTCCCTAAAAGATAAACAGTAGAATTGGAATCAGAGACTTTCCAAAAGAGGTGCCTTCGCCCCGTATTTTCTTGCGTAGAACACCCCGTCAAAAGCAGCAGGGCACAAGCAAGAAAAATGCAAATGCTTTTCACTTTTTGGCTACCGCTTGTCCTGGGGGACAATCTTTTCCACCACGCGGAACAATTCGTTGTAGATTTCCAAAAAGTCTTCGATCCAGATGGGGTCCCGCTCCCCAACGATATGCATGGTCTCTTCCAAGGTATGCTGGGCGTTGTAAGGCCCTACCAGGGAACCCTCAGGCTGTACGCCGGTCTTGTAGGCGGTCAACGCAGAAATACGGGCCCTGAAACTACGGCGCAAACGGGTAATCAGGGAATTTCGCAAGACCATAAGTTCGTCGTGGGCTTCCTGGAGCTTACCCTCCCCAAGCCACTGTTCCACCAATTTCAACCGATGGTTAATGGACTCCCGCTCCATGGGCGGCACCAGCATTCCTTTGGCGGCAAGGGTCTGCCTTATTTGCGCCACCGTCTTTTCCAAGATTTCCTTGGTCCAGAAACACATGGGCACCGTTTCGCTTTCAAAGGACCTGTGTTCCTTAACCTTATGGGTTTTTACCCAGCGGTCCAGCTTTTCCAGCACGGTGGTCGCCTCGGGCAAGCGGTCGATGGCCACATAGTCCTGGGCACGGGAAAGCATGTTTTCCGCATAGACCAAACGCCAGTGGGGCATTTTGCCCGACTTCCTCAAGTCTCCAAGGCTTTGCCGAACCTGGTCAATGCGGTTTTGCATAGGGTTAATTCTTCTCTGTAGCGTCCATGGTCTGCAAAGGCGTAATGCCTATTTCCACGCGACGGTTAAGGCTGCGGTGTTCTTCGCTATCGTTGGGATACTTGGGGCGATGTTCACCAAAGCCTGCAGCAAAAAGCTTGTCGGGCGGGAACCCCTGGGCAATCAAGGCCTTCACCACGCTGACGGAACGTTCCGTGGAAAGGTTCCAGTTAGAAAAGTTCTGAGAATTGCGTACCGGCAAGTCGTCGGTAAACCCGCTCACCATGATGACGTCACCAGGCGCCATGGCATCCAAAAGTCCCTTGCTGATTCCCTGAATCACCCGCTCCCCTTCGGGAGTCAAATTGGCACCGTTAAGGGGGAACAGGAAACTGGCCTGAATCTGAATCTTGCCGTCTTCTAGGGCGATAAGCCCCTGCTCAATGGAGGACTTGAGGCTCTGGGACAAAAGGGCGTTGCGTTCCGCCGCAATCTTCCGCATTTCTTCTTGGCAAGAAAGGACTTCTTCTTCGGTGCGGGTCAGGTCCTCTGCCTTTTGCTCCTTCAAGGTCGCCATGGCGACGAATGCAAGGATAAACAGGGAAACCAGGGCCACGCCCAAGTCCGTATAGGCCATCCAAGG
>CACXIR010000160.1 GCA_902767785.1 Fibrobacter succinogenes
CAAGGAACTCCTCGTCATCCCCGGAGCCTCCCACGTGGACCTCTACGACAACCTGGAAAAAATCCCCTTCGAAAAGCTGAACGAATTCTTCAAGACAAACTTGAAGTAACTTGACTGATGTCATCCCCGCGTAGGCGGGCGGACAGCACTTAGCACTTTAGTGCTTAGTGCGCATGGCCACCAAGGTGGGGATCTCCTTTTTATTATTGAATTAAATTTTTCAGAGAGTTTTTATGAAAGGACGTATCCTATACATTGTCATTTTATTGCTGTTCGCAGCTTGCTCTTCTGACGCGGCGTCGTCTGTCAAACCGACGCAACCCGAAACCCAGACGCCGAAATCGTCCGCAAGTTCAACATCTAAAGTGGGGGAGGCTCCCGTGAAACTCAAAATCCATGTGAACGACACCACCTTCACGGCGACGCTCGAAGAAAATTCCTCGGCCAAGGCCTTCGCCGAATTTCTCGCGCAGGGCGACATGACGCTCGACATGCACGACTACGGCAGCTTCGAGAAGGTGGCTGACCTGCCGCGCAGTTTCCCGCGTAACGACAAGCAAATCGACACCGACGCAGGCGATATCATCCTTTACCAGGGCAACTCCATCACCATCTACTACGACAAGAATTCCTGGAACTTCACGCGCCTCGCCCGTATCGACAACGTGAACAAGAAACGCCTCCAGCAGATCCTCGGCAATGGGAACGTGAAGGCTACTTTCTCGGTGGAATAAACAGCGAAAGCTCTAACTAGCCTCTTTTGTAACCAAATTTTTACTTTAAATTTCTGGTTGTTCTGTTGACATTACAACGATAATTGGATATATTTTGTGTTGTAACAATTAAAGAACAACAAAAAACAAAAAAGGGCATGGCCCAAGGAGACTCAAAATGGAAAAGAACAACTTCAAGACCGTAAATCTTGGCAAGGGCGTCGTGGAAATCTACGATTTCGGCGCGGTCAAGCTGCATGCCTACAAGACAAACGACCTGATAACCGACGAATGTTTCTTGCTGGAAAAGGGCGGCAAGATGTTCATGGTCGAAGCCCCCTGTTTCTTCGACAACATTAGGGAACTGGAAGCCTACATCAAGGGCCTTTCGGTAGAATTCGTGGGCACGGTGATTGCCTACCATGGCGCGGGCGCGACTTTCATGAAGGGTGCTCCCGTGTACAGCACCCGCCATGCCGACGATTACAACCATAACGGGGGAGGTGCGGCCCTAGTTAAGAATTTCACGGCGGCTTTTGGCGATGCGTTCGACGGTTCCATCTACGCGACGACAGACTTTATCGAAGGCGAGACTTTGAATCTTGCGGGCATCGACATGCGCATTGTCGCGACCCAGGAGGCATTCAATATCGAGTTTCCCGAAATCAACGTTGTCTACACCCACATGATGGGCCACGACGTCCATTCCATCGTGGCAGGGAGCAAGCACGCCGATGCCATCATCGCGCAGCTTACGGATTACATCGACCGCGGAATTTCCCTGATTCTCACGTCACACTACACGGTGGAAAATCTGGAAGATGCCCGTGCAAAAATCCAGTACCTGAAGGTGATGAAGAATATCGCCCTCAAGAACGTGAACCCGGCGGCATTCAAGAGCGCCATGAAGCAGGAATTTACGAACTACTCTGGCGAAAAATACCTGGACATGACGGCGGGAATGTTCTACAAATAGACCAAGGTGCGTGTGAACGCAGGCAACAATTGTTAAATTGCGGATTATGAAAGTCAGCGTTCGTTTTACGGCAGCGGTCCACACCTTGCTTTGCATCCACTTCTTCGAGGGGGCGGAGCGGGTGACCTCGGAATTCATATCGAGCAGCACCGGCGTGAATGCGGTCATCATCCGCAAGGTCCTTTTGCAGTTGCAAAAGGCGGGCCTGGTTGAGACGGCTCCTGGCGTAGGGGGCTCTCACCTTGCGCGTCCTGCCGACAAGATAACGCTCCTGGATGTCTACAAGGCCATCAACGATAACGACGAGGAACGGATTGTCTTCAGTTTCCACCCGGAACCGAATCCGTTGTGCCCCGTAGGCAGGAACATCCATCGCCTGCTGGACCCGGCCCTGAATTCGGCGCAGACGGCTCTGGAAATGGAACTGGAGAAGACGACTCTGAAGGGCCTCGCCGCACAACTCAAGACCGCCCCTGAACCATCCGGGAGGAATCATGAATCAAGCAGAGCGCAGACTATTCCTGATAAAGTATCTACTGGCGGAAAGTCCCAGGTACAGCGGCACGACCATCCCCGCGGACGCCGAAGGACAGAAAATCCTGTTGCGTTCCTTGATGAACGTGCGGGAGGCCGCCCCCGCAAGCGATGAATTCTACAGGATTCAGGACGAATACCTGCAGGAATCTATCCGTGACCGCGGAATAACGGATGTTGCGGACATCGAAAGTGTTGGCAGGCGGTTCAGTGCGGGTGCGCCAGACCTGTTTGGCGATTCCTTGTTCCTGTGGCGCGGCGACATCACCACTCTCAGGGTAGATGCAATCGTAAACGCGGCAAACAGCGGCATGACGGGTTGCTGGCAGCCTTGCCACAGCTGTATCGACAAAGCGGCACCTACCTCAATCACACAGGTATACAACAAAAGAATGGCAAAAACTCTTTTGTTCCTCACAGATAAAGCCAAAGAACTTAAAGAAGCTTATGACTCCGTATCCAATGAGATGGGGAATATTTATTATCGTGATTTTACGGATAAAGAGA
>CACXIR010000161.1 GCA_902767785.1 Fibrobacter succinogenes
CATCCGCGAATGCGAAGCCATCATGGAAGTGGTGCGTTGCTTTGACGACGAAAACATCATCCACGTGAACGGCTCCGTCGATCCGATTCGCGACGTGGAAGTCATTGAGACTGAACTGATTTTGAAGGACCTGGACTCCGTGGAGAAGCGCCTGGCCACCGAAGCCAAGGGTGCCCGTACCGGCAACGCCGAGGCCAAGGCCCGCCTGGCCGCCTGCGAAAAACTCCGTGCTGCATTCCAAGAGGGCAAGGCCGCCCGCACCGTGATGCATGACAGCGAAGAGATGGAAGGCATCGTAAAGGACCTGGCCCTGCTTACCGCAAAGCCGCTGTTCTACTGTGCCAACGTAAAAGAAGACGACATCCTTACCGGCAACGCCTATGTGGACCAGCTGAAGGAATACGCAGCCAAGAACGGCCATGAAGTCATCATGATCAGCGGCAAGATCGAAGAAGAGCTTTCCGCTATGGAGCCTGCAGACAAGGCAGAATTTTTGAAAGAACTGGGTATGAAGGAATCGGGCCTGGACGCAGTGGTGCGCAAGGGCTACGAGATTCTCGGGCTTCGCACCTTCTTCACCGCCGGCGAAAAGGAATGCCGTGCCTGGACGTTCCACGCGGGCTACAAGGCTCCGCAGTGCGCAGGCGTTATCCACACCGACTTCGAACGGGGATTCATCCGTGCTGAAACCTTGAGCTACGCCGACTTCTTGAAGCACGGCAGCTGGAACGCCGCCAAGGAAGCCGGCCTTGTCCGCACCGAAGGCAAGGACTACCTGGTACAAGATGGCGACATCATGTACTTCCTGTTTAATGTGTAGGTAAGAAAGAAAGGGTTCGACCCACCTTCTAGCTTCCCACTACAAAAAAACAAAGCGAGCCCAAAAGGGCTCGCCTAGTTTTTTCGAGCGGGAAAAGGGGTTGTTGCCAATCAGACACCGCTCCGCGGCTGATTGCCAACCCTTACGGGCTTAACGTTCGCATGCTCACGTTAAGCTCAAAAATTGCCTATTTCATGGGCAACATTGTGCCCACGGCAATTTTGTGCCAAACCCTCTTCGAGGGTTCTCACCCTTTCTAACACCCGCCTAAAAATAATAGGCCCCCGAATGGGGACCTATTATTTTTTCGAGCGGGAAAAGGGGTTCGAACCCTCGACATCGACCTTGGGAAGGTCGCGCTCTACCAACTGAGCTACTCCCGCGAAAGTTCTCCAAATTTAATAAAAAAACGCACTCTGTAAAGGGATTCGACAACCCAAAGATATTTTTTCTATCATTGAGGCATGCTTTTTTCCTGCTTTTCCCGGGCGTTCCTGCCCACAACCCTGCTCGCCCTCGGGCTTGCCACTTTGGCCCATGCCGAAGAAAAATCCCTATGGCAAAAATTCAAGGATTTCTTTTCCCCCTCCCCTACCGTAGAAGGGGAAGGCCCGGAATACGACAAGCTTAGGGAACTGGACAAAAGGATAAACACCCTGGAGGGAAAGTATTCCAGGGAACGCAGGCCAAACAACAAGGCCAACATCCGCAAAGAAATCGACAAGCTTAAGGAAGAGCGAGAAGCTCTAGCAGAGCAAATCAAGAAGAATCCACCGCAAAGTTCAAGTGCTGCTGTTTCTAGCGTCGCCATTTCGAGTGCCGTGACGGCACTCGACAGCACCACGCAAAACACCGTGGCCCCCACCTGCAAAACAGATACCGTCTTCGTGCGGGACACTGTAGTTGTCCACGACACCCTCTACGTTATCTTAGCAAACAAAACGGCACAAACAAATTCCGCTACAAGTTCCGTTGAGCAAACTGCCGCAGATTCAGTGTCACAAGCAGCAGCCCCTGCCGCTAGCCCGACGCAAGCACCTGCCGACAGCGGTCAGGCTGTTCAGCCCGGAACCAAGTAATAATCGGGACGAACTCCAAGGGCAGTTTCATCTTCCTGCAAGGATTCCGCAGGGACGTTCCGCCCCACTACCAACGCACTATCGAAACCCGCAACCTTCGCTCCATACACATCCGTCCCGATGGTATCGCCAATCACCAGGATTCTCGCACCCTCAGGTAGCGATTCCCGGACCTTTTCCCAGATGGCGGGGAACGGCTTACCCAAATAGCAAGTCCTGCAGCCAGAAGATACCCGCAGGCGCTGCGCCAATGTACCCGAAACCGCACTGCGGCTACCGTCAATTTTCGGGGCCCAGGCGTCGGGGTTCAGCACCAGCAACAAGGCGCCCGGGCGGCACAAGATCTGTACCGCATGTTCAAACATTTCGGCGGTGGCCGTATAAGACGACACCGCCACCACAGGGTCAACAGGATCCACCGCCGAAGCGATTCCCGCCCGGGCCAGCACGTTCACGCCAGTGTCCCGCCCAATGTAATAGGCCTGATGAATTTTGCGGTCCAGGCACCTGCAACCGCGGCCATCACCGTTCTCAGTAGAATTGCGGTCAAACACGCCCACAGGTTTCCCCGCAGTTAACTCTGCAAGCAGGCTTCCCGAAGATATGGTTTCCGCTTCTGTAAAGTCAAACCCGCGGGCCGCTGCATCTGCCGCCAAAAAACCGTCCGTATTGGAAGCAGCATTGGTCACCAGCCTTAAATGCTTACCTGCCGCACGCAAGCTGCGATAAACAAAGTCTCCCCGGTTATACAAGGTCCCATAGCCGTCAAAGCAGAAGGCGTCATAGCGGTCCAGGATTCTAGATAAAGTAACAGTTGGCGGTTCCTGAGCAAGCCCCCGGCACGCCTCAACCGCAGCGTTTTTTCCAAAACACTGTTCGATAAAACTCCGATAGGCCTTGTAAATTCGAGACTCTTCCTGGTCCATAGTTTCGCAGCCTAACGGCGGGTCACCCCGAAAACATAGGTGCGCACAGACTCGGAACCATTGCGGTATACCGCCTTGCCGTCGTACTCTACCATGGCGGTCACATTGGCAAGGTAAACTCCCGTTGCCACGCGGCGGCCACGGTTATCCATGTAATTCCAGCGGAGGGAAAGTTGTGTGGGCTTGCCTGCGAACCTGGCGTCATCGCCTTTGATGTCAGCACGGGTCCCTACCACGTAGGATCCCAAGTTCGTGTAGATGCGAATATCGAAATGGATTTTCAGCTTGGAAAGTTCCACAGGCTTTTTCTCATCAAAGGCCAGGGCCTCCCGCAAGGCATTTTCGAACTCATCCCCCAACACATCCATATAGATGCCCCAAGCCGTATCCTGCTTGGATGCCAATGGCAATGGAGCAAAGTTCAATTGAAAAATCGGGAGGCCTTCCTTATCTGCAGCTCCATCCACCACCATGGAGGGAACAAACACGTCGAAAGGCGAATAACCCGTCATAGGGAAAAACTTCGCAACCTGCGATGAAACGTTCCCGCTGGTGTCTTCTACACAGCCATTCACCAAGCGCAGGGAATCCCTGTAAGAAAGAGTTTCTGGATTTGACTTCTTATCCAGCACTAAAACCGCAGAATTCATCCAGGGATTCCAACGCAAATCTTCCGATTTCAATTTGCGGACCTTCCCATCCTTGGCACTCTTGTATTCTAGGATAGAGGCGCAACCCAAAGCAACCTGCACCCGTTCCGAAAACAACACCGTCAGGGAATCCTTGGACTTGCCCCGCATGTTCTTCAGGTGAGCGCCCAAAATGGCCGGGGCCATGGCATCCTTCAAGACAATGGGGTAAACGGAACCATCCTTCTGATAAAGCAAGGCCGTGCCGTAAACCGAAGAGGAATATTCCACAGCGGAAAGCGCCGTCAGCAGGCGGAATCCCTTCTGGACGCCCTTCAAGTCTATCACTAGGCTACGCTTGTTAGAGGCGTTCAACTGGAACTTTTCCGCAGGCACCCCATAATGGTTGAACGCTCCCGAGGAATCCACCCACTCGAAGGTCAAGCTGTCCAACATGGCGGAAACGTATTCCTTGGTCAAATTCCCTAGGAACCGGATTTCCAGCTGGTCCATATGTCCATCGCCATCGGTATCCCTCAAAAAATTCTGTTGGGTTCCAGGAGGTATAGGGCTCTGGATAAAATCCCCAAAGGCCGCCCCCGCAAAAAGGGACACCAAGAAGGAAATTGTCAACAAAGTCCTACGCATCACTCCTCAATATACCATAATCTCGGCCTTCCACGGGAATCACCAACTGCATTTTGGACAATGTTCCTATGTGTTTTTCGAAAACAGCCTTGAAATCCTCCCCCAGAACCTCCTCGTCGTCGTGTTCTAGGTTATATGACACGTAACTCCCATCGGGGAATATGGAAATGCAGCAATCCCAGGTAATGTCCCCTTCCTCTTCTTCCTGGTCGTCGTCCCGGTCCTTGCTTTCCAGCATGAGCATGGGGCGTGGGGCTGCGATGGGGTCCGCATGTCCATTCTCGTAAATAAAGTAATTGCGGCTAATCAGTTCATGCTCCAGCGCCATGGTGCTTGGCACCCGCTCGAACTCCCCGCGAAGCCTACGGATGTTTCCCAGATCGTCCTCGTATGGGTCCTGGAAATCTTGAGGCAACACCACCTGATGGTAATCAAACTTCTTACCGCTAGCCGCATAATTTTCTTGCCACGACTGGGGCGGGTCCGGCCGCAAAGTCAAAAAATCCTCGAAGGAATCCAAAATGTCGAAAAGCCTGGACTCCCAGGGTTTGGTCTTTTCAGCCTGGACCAGTTCCATAAAATTTTTCAGACGTTCCTCGCCCGGAACCATGGAAAGTTCCGCACTGGGTACGCTGCTTTCATCAAAATCACTCATAGCTACCACTCCTCCACGCTCCTAACCGTAAGGCTCATGGCGATATCCTTTTCATAATAGGCAGGCTCGTTGATAAAGATGGGCCACACGCTGGTCCGTCCATCCGCCTCGCCTTCGTACAGAATGTCCTTGCCATCGAAAGTGCGGAAAACCTTGTCCCCCTTCTTCAGCTCGCAGAAGTCACGACCCAACAAATCCGGGTGAATCATGGCCTCGACGGGAGAAAGTGCCCAAGCCTTGGGGTAACCCAAGTCCCGCAGCTGGGTAAACACTTCCACCTGAATCGGAGTGCGTTTCTGCAGCTCACCCCGATTCCATTCGTCCGCAAGTTCCAGATAACGCCTCACCAGACTTTCGGTCTCTTCGAAAAGACGGGCATCCAGGGTTCCGTGCTGCTGGGGACCAATTTCAATACACACGTCCGCCTTGGCTACCGTCCCAAAATAGGGCGACAGGCTCCGTTCTTCGGGCTGGTAATAAATCC
>CACXIR010000162.1 GCA_902767785.1 Fibrobacter succinogenes
GTTCGCGGCTACCGGTTCAGAAGCATCTACGCCAGCTATACATCGCAAGAAACCGTCACAAAAGCCGATGGCACAGAGGAGCAAAAAGAAGTCATCAACCGTGCGGACCTTACCTTTGGCATTACCAAGAACATCCGTTTCCGCGGAACCATTGACTCCCGTTACGTAAACCGCAACGAGATGACCCTAATCAAGCAGAAACAAGAAATCGCCCTTACTTTCGACTATACCGACGATTACTTCAACCCCACCAAGGGCATACGCCTGGCACCTACCGTAGGCATGGGACTTAACTTGACCGCTTCCCTGGACAACCCCACACTTATCGGCAACCCTTACACCTATTCCGAAGGAACCATAAACCTGTACCACCCCCTGTTCTGGACCTTCTACGGTGCCATTAGCGGCAGCGTGGGTAAGTTCTTCAACTCCGCCCTGGAAGATGACGCCCGCGTGTTCTATCAAGGTGGCTCCCGTTCTGTTCGCGGCTACCGGTTCAGAAGCATCTACGCCAGCTATACATCGCAAGAAACCGTCACAAAAGCCGATGGCACAGAGGAGCAAAAAGAAGTCATCAACAAAAGAAGTCATCAACACGGGCCTAACCCCGCTCTACTACCGGTTCAACCAAGAAATCCGCTGGACCATTCCGCACAAGTCCTGGAACCACTGGCAGATCGTGCAGTTCTTTGACTGGGCCAAAGTCATGGACGAAGAGGACAAACTGTACATCGAAGAATCCGATGCCAGCGTGGGCCTTGGCATCCGTTACCGTTGGCAATTCCTGACCTTCCGCCTGGACTATGCCATCAACAAGAAGATGAAGAACCTAGGGCATTGGGAAAACTTTGCCTGGAGCAGGTTCGCCTTCGACCTTTCTCAGGCATTCTAGCCAAGGCTACTGCCTTATGGTTTCCTTGTAAATGTCAGCCAAAGATGTTCCGTGAAGCCTAAGCTTTACGGAACCCATTTTTGCTGCAGCAAAAACCCGAAGCAAAGATTCCTCATCGACAGGGCCTGGAAACTCCACGTCAAAACGAGTCGTCTTATCCTCCTTGACACGTTCCTCTTTAAGCGAACCCTGTCGCAGGATTTTCCCCTTGTCGATAATGGCGAAATCCGTTGCCTCCGCATCCATTTCCGCAAGGATATGGGAACAGACAATGGCCGTACCGCCAAAGGTTTTTCTCCAGCCCCCTATGTAATCCCACACGATTTCTCTGGATTCTGGATCCAAGTTGGCCACAGGCTCATCCAAAATCAGCACTTGCGGGCGGTGAATCAAAGCTCGCACAATCTGAAGCTTTTGGCGGTTGCCCAGCGAAAGTCCCGACAGTTTCATGTTCCATGCCGGTCCCTTTAATTTATCCAGAATTTCATGGCCGAGTTCGTCCACGGCTTTCTTTTCAATCCCATAGAAGCCGGCAAAATAGTGCAGGTACTCCCCCACAGTCAATCGAACATAGGTCCCAGGATTTTCCAGAAGCACGCCATAATGGCGGGGATCCAAAAATCCCGAAGGACTCCGGCACTCTTCCGCCACCTCCAGCGAACCCGTGTAATTCAGCAGGCGGCCACAAATCAGCCGCAACAGCGTCGTCTTCCCTGCACCATTGGGGCCAAGCAAAGCAAAAAAGGAACCTCGTGGAATTTCCAACGAGACTCCATCCAAAGCCATTGCCGAGGATTTCGGATATCGAAACGAAAGATTCTGGATTCTCAGAAGTGCCGACATCACATCTCCGATTCGGGAAACAAATCCTCTCGCCTAAATCTTGTTTCGGGTTGAACCAACCGGTTCAACGCTTCCACCAGCAGGTCCTGGGTATGGCGGGGAACCGCCTTTTTTCCGAGACGGGCCTTCTGGACCATCTTGTGGTTCAAGTTTTCTGGCATCTGCTCAACTACATCGTGATTGGCGTACCCGCCAGCCGAAAGAATTTCGTCAATCTTCGTCATAACCAGAAAATAGAAAAAGCCCCAGGCTTAAGCCTGGGACTTTTCAAATAATCTACAGAGTCAGTGGCGGAGAAGCCTTACTCCAAGAAGGTGGGAACGCACTTGGTACCGTCGTCATCGGGCGTTGCGTAGTGCATTTCGATACGGCGGTTCTCTTCACGTCCGTCAGCAGTCTTGTTGTCGGCCACCGGAGCGGTATCGCCGCAGCCCACAGCCTTGATGCGCTTCTTGTCCACGCCAGACTTGATGAGGAGGTTCATCACCGCCTTAGCACGGTCGAGAGACAGCTTCTGGTTCTTGGCAGACTTACCAACGTTATCGGTATGACCCTGGATAACGATGTTCAGTTCCTTATAGCGGTCTTCGGTAGTGAGCTTCTTGGCAACGCCCTTCAGCACCGTCTTGGCGTTGGATTCAAGGGTGGCCTTGCCGCTCTTGAAGGTCACGCCCGTCAGCTTTTCAGGAGCCTGGACAGGGCAGCCGTGACCATCGGCACCCGGTTCGTCCGGGCAACGGTCAATACCGGTACAAACGTTAGCGAACTGCTTCTGGAGCTTCTTGGTGGCAACCCATTCGGAGCAGGCGCCATCGCCATCCGGGTCAGGATCGTCATCGAAGGGGCAGCCCTTGTTCCAAGCAGGACCATTTTCCGTCGGGCAACGGTCAGGAGTCTTGGTGGGGCAAAGATCCTTGAACTGGTCGTGCATAGACTTCTCAAAGACCCAAGAGGCGCAGAGAGAGTCGTTATCGACATTCGGATTATCCATGGGGCATCCCTTAGCCCATTCAGGACCGGCTTCGGTGGGACACTGGTCAATGCCCTTACAAATGTCATCGAACTGGTCGAGCATCTTCTTCTCGGTCACCCAAGCGTCGCAGAGGCCGTCACCATCGGTATCGGGTTCACCCAGCGGGCAACCTTCGTTATTGGCCGGACCGGATTCGGTCGGGCACTTGTCGATACCCTTACAAGACTTTTCAATAAACCACTTCTTGGCAATTTCCTTGTCTTCGGCAGCCTTTTCGAAGTAGTAGCCCATCTTCTTTTCGGTCACCCACGGGTCGCAAATGCCGTCGCCGTCAATGTCCGGATCATCCCAAGGACAACCCTTGTTAGCCTTAGTACCGCCTTCGCCCGGA
>CACXIR010000163.1 GCA_902767785.1 Fibrobacter succinogenes
ATCGCTTTGGTCATCGCTTTGGTCACCACTTGAAGAAGACTCTTCTTTCTTTCCAGGGGCATTGGAATGTTTAGCGATCAGGCTTTCCAGGTCCCCCAGAATTTTTTGCAATTCAGAGTCGTCCAAGCCCTCCTTGAACTTGTTAATGGTAGCCGTATCAGTCACTTCTACCCACTTGTTATCAAAACATGCAAAATAAGTGTCCCCTACTAGGGCAACATCCATCTTACAAGAGTCCGGAAGGTTGTCTTTGCTCTTGTATTCGGCAATACTGCCAGCAGCTCCACTCGAGCTGTCACTGGAACTATCGTCACAGGCCACAATACAGATAGAGGCAATCAACGCCATACCTGCACATAGGATTTTCTTCATTGTTTTCTCCTTTTCTGAAGCTTTTTATGCCCAAAGGTAAAAAAAATACATCACACCCATCAACCAAACCTAAAATCTAACTTTGTAAATCCAGGGCCAGTTCTTGCCCGTAATCCAAAAATCCTTGCCGTCAAAGGCGATGCCGTTCAGCACGTCCATGCCGGGGTAGCGCTTGCGCAGTTCCGCCACCTTTGCCGAAAAATCTAGGTATTTCAGCACCCGACCACTGGGCAGTTCCACCACCGCAATCAGGTCCGTCATCCAGAGGTTTGCATACAAAGTATCGCAAACCACCTCCAGTTCGTTCAACTGCTTCACAGGCTTGCCGCCATCGGTCACGGGAATCACCCCCACCACCGCAAAACCGCCAAGCCCAACCTGCAAAAGTTCATGGCTGCCGTTACTCATCAAAAGGGCGTCACGCCAGAAGGTAAGCCCCCAGCCTTCCGTAGGAATCCGGAACACGCCCTTCATGGCAAAAGGCTTGCGGCTCAAGATAAAAGCCTTGTTGGATTTCCAGGTCAGGTAAAAGATGTCTTCGCCTACCGCCACGGAACCTTCGCCAAAATAGCGTTCCTCCAGCCGCAGGGAATCCAGAACCTTGCCGTCCATGGTGCGGCGGTAAATGCCCGACTCACCGTACTGCCCCGTCGATTCAATCAGGTCCTTGCCATCAAAAAAGAGCCCCTGGGTAAAGTGGTTCTGCTCATGAGGTATGGAATCCACGATGGTCGGCACCACTCGGGGGGTATCGGCATAAACCAGTGCCGCACCTGCAACCATACAAAACAGGACTCTACGCAAAAGCGAAATCATAGGGCTATATGTAGAAAAATTATATTTGGGTCACCATGGGCGCAACCAGGACACCGGCCAAAGTCAAGATTATCGTGGGAATCCTCGCAAAAGACATTCCCGCCATCGAGGCCGTGCGGGCTACCCTCCGCGAAAAGTTCGGCGAAGAGGACCTGAACCTGGCCCCCTTCCCCTTTACCTTCACCAACTACTACAAAGAAGAAATCGGCGACGCTCCCGTGCGGGCCTTTTTCAGCTACGAGCCTTTGGTGGATCGGGAAACCATCGTGGATATCAAGCTCTGGACCAACGACCTGGAACTTGAAATTGCCGAGCGTGCGGGAACGCCGGGGCTTCGCCCCGTGAACCTGGACCCGGGCTACATGACCCTTGGACAATTTTTCTTGGCCACCACCAAGGACCAACGGCAGCGGGTTTACATTGGTCGCGGGATTTTCGTGGAACCCACCCTGTACTTTCAGGACGGACACTTCCACCATTTCGACTGGACCTATCGTGACTACCAGAGCGAAAAGTACATCGCCTACCTGGAGCAGGTCCGTGCCCGCCTCGCCTATCAAATGAGCACAGGAAAGCCATATAGATTAAGACGAGAAAATAACTGATAATGTGTAGTGTGTAATGAGTAATTACACACCTCACACTCCACACCTCACATTAAACTCCACATTTCACAACGTACACTTTTATGAAAGCCGGAATAATTACAATCGTCCTCCTCATCATCAGCAACTTCTTCATGACCCTTGCCTGGTACGGCAACCTGAAACTGAAGGAAATGCACATCAGCACCGACTGGCCGCTAATCCTTGTCATTCTTGCCTCTTGGGGTATCGCACTCATCGAGTACTTCTTCATGATTCCCGCCAACAACATCGGGAGTCGCATCAACGGCGGGCCCTACAGCCTGATGCAGCTGAAGATTATCCAAGAGGCCATTTCCCTCACGGTGTTCACCACCATGGCCATCACCATGTTCCGCACCGAGACACTCCAGTGGAACCATGTCGTGGCCTTTGTGCTGATTATCGGCGCGGTGTTCTTCGCATTCTTGAAGTAAGTTTTCTTGAAATAACAAAAACTCCCCCGGCCTAGCCGAGGGAGTTTTCTAAAGGGAGATGCCCGGTCAAGCCGGGCATGACATTTTATAGATTACCCGTGAGCAACAAAGCCCCAGTTATTAAACTGGGGCGGTTGCGAGAGAATCGGCAATCCGGAGAAGCGGCTCCGGTCTTTAGCCGATTCGGTCTACGTATGTGCGTCGACCCATTCGGCATTCTTGCGGCAAGCTTCAACAGACTTGTCGAAG
>CACXIR010000164.1 GCA_902767785.1 Fibrobacter succinogenes
CAGGAAGGACATGTCCGGAGAAACATCGTTGATCTTGACAGTTTCGAACTGTCCCTTGGTCTTGGCATCCTTCTGACGCCAAATCTTCAAAGTCAAATTGAGTCCGCTCATTATTTGTAGCTCCTAGTAACAAGGTGGACGTTATCAAAGGTAAGGGGTTCCTTGGAGAGTTCCGGCTTCACGCCGTCGCCCTTGTATTCCCAGGCGCCCACGTAGCAGAAGTGTTCGTCGTCGCGCTTGGCTTCGCCTTCTTCGGTCTGGCTTTCTTCACGGAAGTGACCGCCGCAAGATTCTTCGCGGTGCAGAGCGTCGAGGGTAAGCACTTCGGCGAATTCAAGGAAGTCAGCCACACGGCCGGCACGTTCCAGGTTCTGGTTGAAGGAACCTTCGGAACCCAGCACGTTGACATTCTGCCAGAATTCTTCGCGGAGGGCCGGGATCTTTTCGAGAGCCGTTTCCAAGCCCTTCTTGTTACGGGCCATGCCCACGTATTCCCACATGATGTTACCGAGTTCACGATGGATATCGTTAACAGTGCGGTGACCCTTGATGGAAAGGAGCTTGTGGATGCGTTCTTCGGTCTGCTTCTTGCAGTCTTCGAAGGCAGCGTCAGATTCGGAAACCTTTTCCAGCTTGGTGCCGGCAAAGTAACCGCCGATGGTGAACGGAATGACGAAGTAACCGTCGGAGAGGCCCTGCATAAGAGCAGAAGCACCGAGACGGTTTGCACCATGGTCGGAGAAGTTGGCTTCGCCGAGAACAAAGCAGCCCGGAATCGTAGACATCAAATCGTAGTCAACCCAGAGGCCGCCCATGGTATAGTGGATGGCCGGGAAGATGCGCATCGGAACCTTGTACGGATCTTCGTCGGTAATCTTCTCGTACATCTGGAAGAGGTTGCCGTACTTGGCAGACACGCCGGCAACGCCCATACGCTGGATGGCGTCGGCGAAGTCGAGGTACACAGCCTGCTTGGTGGAACCCACGCCGAGGCCAGCATCGCAGACCTGCTTGGCGTTACGGGAAGCCACGTCACGCGGGACGAGGTTACCGAAGCTGGGGTACTTCTCTTCGAGGTAGTAGTAACGATCTTCTTCCGGAATCTGGTCCGGGCTACGGGTATCGCCCGCTTTGCGCGGAACCCAAATACGACCATCGTTACGGAGAGATTCGCTCATCAAGGTGAGCTTGGACTGCAGGTCGCCGTGGCGAGGAATGCAGGTCGGGTGAATCTGAGTGTAGCAGGGATCTGCGTGTAGCAGGGGTTGGCGAACAGGGCACCGCGCTTGTAGGCACGGAAAGCAGCCGTGACGTTAGAACCCTGGGCGTTGGTAGAAAGGTAGTAGACGTTACCGTAACCACCGGTGCAAAGACACACAGCGTCAGCCACGTGGCTTTCCAGTTCGCCAGTGATGAGGTTACGCACGATGATACCGCGAGCCTTGCCGTCGATTACGACCAGGTCCATCATTTCGCGGCGGGGGAACATCTTCACCTTACCGGCGGCAACCTGGCGCATAAGGGCCTGGTAGGCACCGAGCAAGAGCTGCTGACCCGTCTGGCCACGAGCGTAGAACGTACGAGAAACCTGCGTACCACCGAAGGAACGGTTGTCGAGGAGGCCACCGTATTCACGACCGAAGGGAACGCCCTGAGCGACGCACTGGTCGATGATGAGGTTGGAGTTTTCGGCCAAACGGTGCACGTTGGCTTCGCGAGCGCGGAAGTCACCGCCCTTCACGGTATCGTAGAACAAACGGTAAACGGAGTCGCCGTCGTTCTTGTAGTTCTTAGCAGCGTTGATACCACCCTGTGCGGCAATGGAGTGTGCACGGCGAGGGCTATCCTGGATGCAGAAAGACTTGACGTTGTAACCGAGTTCGGCAAGGGACGCGGCAGCGGAAGAACCGGCAAGGCCAGTACCCACCACAATCACCGTGAACTTACGCTTGTTGGCGGGGTTCACCAGCTTGAGTTCGAACTTATGCTTGGTCCACTTTTCTTCGATGGAACCACCGGGGATTTTAGAATCAAGAATCATTAGTGGTCTCCTTAAATTTCAGTGTTAAAAGAAACTTGAACTTCACCAACAGAAGGAATCACAAAGGCAGCCTTATGAGCGGCCTTTTCCTTCTGCTGCTGTTCGTACTGCGGCTGGAGGGCGCGGGACTTTTCGATCAGGGCCTGGGTTTCAGGCTGGTTGCCAAAGTAGAAGGCGGCAACGGCAGTAACGGCAAAACCCAAAGCAACCACCACGCTATAAAGGATTCCGGCCATGTCGATAATCGGGGTCCACTTCTGGTGGGCGATGCCCATGGTCTGGAAGGCCGAAGAAATGGCGTGGAACAGGTGCATGCCAATCACGAACATGCTGATCACATAGAATGCGGACCAGGCGGGGTTTGCAAACATGGTAATGGTGGTGAGCCACATGTCGCGAACGATCTCGCCTTCGGCGTTCATGTAGAGGTAGTGTTCGCCGAACTTGAGCATCACCAAGTGCTGGACGAGGAAGGCCAGGATGAAGAGGCCAGACCAGATCATGGTGAAAGTGGCGAAGGTCTTTTTACCCTTGCGAGCATTGACTTCATAGTCCACACCGCCACGGGCCTTCTTGTTTTCCATTTTCAGCTTGATAGCCAAGAAAATGTGGAGGGCAAAAGCGGCCACCAGCACCAGTTCAACCAGGTAAATCATCTTGATGGGGAAATGGAGCGGGTTGAATCCGGTCAGAAACTCGGTGTAGGCGTTGTAGGAAGCCTGAGCCGCAGCCTGGTCGAAATTCAAGAGCTGGAAGTTGCCACACATGTGGCCAAAGATGAACAGTGCGAGGAACGCACCCGTGCATCCCATGATCTGCTTCTTACCAATAGAGGAGGTAAGATACTTGATGATCCATTGCATTGAGTTGTGTCTCCTTGAGGGGTTGTTTAAACTTAGAGGACGCAGCAAGCCTTGAGGCTAGGCATCTCGTAGGCGTAGCGTTCGTCTTCCTTGAACCAGAAGTCCAGTTCACGCTTGGCAGATTCGGGGCTGTCGGAGCTGTGGACCACGTTTTCGGTCATGGAAGGGGCAAAATCGTAGCGGAGGGTACCGGGTTCCGCCTTAGCCGGATTGGTTGCACCGTTGATGGCGCGGACCTTGGCAATGGCATTTTCGCCGCCGAGGGCGAGCATCACGGACGGGCCCTTGGTCATGTAGGCTTCGAGTTCCGGGAAGAACGGCTTTTCCACGTGTTCGGCGTAGAAGCCGCGGGCATCTTCAGAGGTCATCTGGTGCATCTTCACGGCGCAGACGGAGAGGCCTGCAGCGATGTAACGGTCGATAATGCGCCCAATGAGGCCGGACTTTACGGCGTTGGGCTTGATCATTGCGAATGTCATTTCCATAATAGGTACCTTTTGTTTGAAAGTGTTGAAAATATAGCTTTTTACTCTTCCGCCTCGATCTTCTTCATGAGGTCATCGGCAAGTTTTCCGTGGCTCTTGATATTGTCCACCAG
>CACXIR010000165.1 GCA_902767785.1 Fibrobacter succinogenes
CGATCGTGGAAGGTGCCGGTGATGCTGCCTCCATCAAGGGCCGTATCGGTCAGATCAAGAAGCAGATCGAAACCACCACCAGCGACTACGACCGCGAAAAGCTCCAGGAACGCCTGGCCAAGCTTGCCGGCGGCGTGGCCGTGATCAAGGTCGGTGCTGCTACCGAAGTCGAAATGAAGGAAAAGAAGGACCGCGTCGACGACGCCATGCACGCAACCCGTGCTGCCGTTGAAGAAGGTATCGTTCCGGGTGGTGGCGTTGCCCTCATCCGTGCCGAAAAGGCCATTGACGCCCTCAAGTTCGATAACGCCGACCAGAAGACCGGTGCTGCCATCATCCGCCGCGCTATCGAAGAACCGCTCCGCCAGATCGTGCAGAACGCTGGCCTCGAAGGCTCCGTGGTGGTGAACAAGGTCAAGGAAGGCAAGGACGCCTTCGGTTACAACGCCAAGACCGACACCTACGAAGACCTCATCAAGGCTGGCGTCATCGACCCGGCCAAGGTGACCCGCACGGCCCTCAAGAACGCCTCCTCTATTGCCTCGATGATCCTCACCACAGACTGCGTGATCACCGAGAAGAAGGAACCCAAGCCGGCTGCTCCGGCTATGGACCCGGGCATGGGTGGCATGGGCGGCATGATGTAATCACCGCCGGTCAAGAGAATAAGTATCGTCTCCTTAAAACAAAGACCCGGACCGCTTGGCCCGGGTTCTTGTATTGTACAATCTGTTAATATTTTCTTGAACCGAGATCCTTCGACGCGGTGCCTTCGGCTCCTTGCTCAGGATGACACATGGCGTTATTTCTTCAGCACCTTGTTCAGTGTGGCCTTCAGGTGGTTCATGTTGGCTTCGTCCAAAGTCTCGTAGCGGTAGAAGGTGCCGTCGCTCTGGACAAAGTAAAGTACCGGGATGTAGCCTGTGCCGTATGCCGGCCCGAACTTGCTGTTGGCGTCTTGGAATACGGGAATCACGGCGTGGAACTGGTCGATGAACAGCCTGATGTCGTTTTTCTTGATGCCGCCACCCAGGCCCACGGCGATTCCGGTGAGTCCCTTGGGTTCGTACTCCTTGATCAGGTCCTGAATTTCAGGGAAGTGTCTCTGGCAGTGGGGGCACTTGGGGCTAAAGTAGTAGATGAGCAGCGGACGGTTGCCGAAATGGCTGAACAAAATGCCTGGATCGTTGATGCCTGCCAGAGGGATGGAAAAATCCATCTTCATGGGGGCCTGGGTGGCGGAATCCTGCATCAGCTGGATGTCTGCCACTTTGGGTTCGGCTGCGAGTTGTGCAAAGCTAAGTCCGGCGGTTAGGGTCACGAGGGCGACAAGACGTTTGAACATGGGCATAGAAACTCCTAATACGCATGATAAAATATGAAATTTGCGGTGGAAAAGCACGATAAAATGAAAAAGATGCGTTTTTTTCGCATTTTTTATACATTTAGACTGTGTTTGCACGTTTTCTCTCCATAGCGCTGCTTTGCGGTTCGGTCTATGCTGCCGAAACTGCGGGCGTTCCTGCGGTAGACAGTTCTTCTGCCGGACCGCTCTCCGCTAAGGAGTCTGCCCCCGACATCCCCTTGCCAAAACAATCCGCCTATACGGGAAGGGGATTTACCGTGGGCATTGGCGCGGGTGCCTTCGACCCCTCCGAAGAATGCGATTGCATGGGTGTTTGGCAGGGCCAAATGGATTATTTTTACACGCCCTGGTTGAGTGGCGGTGCTGAGGTTCGCTTTTTTGGTGGCGACATGGATTCCGAAAATACCCTGCTTTACTCCCATTACCGGGTTTTTGGAAAGTTCCATTTGGCTTTCCAGAGTTTGTCCTTTTACCTTTCGCCCATGGTGGGCTTGGAAACCACGGACATTTCTGAGATTCGAGAGGATGTGAAGGGGCATGACGAGGAGGACGGAGAGGCTGTGGACACCTTGAGCGAGAAGTCCAATTGCGAAAAGATGTTCTCCTTGGACGGGTTCACCGTGGGCATTGAAGGTGGCGCGGGCTGGGCTTTTTCAAAATATGCGGGGGCTCTGGTGGCGGTCCAGTACGAATACAGCTTCAGCAAGGCCCAGCTCCTGACCGTGACCCCCGGTTTGGGCTTCAATTTGCGGAGCGTGTGGGATTGGGCCCAAAAAAACACCAATTCCCTGTGGATAACCCTGGAAGGTGGGGGACAGCGGTATTTTAACCGCGGTGTTACCGAATGGGCCAATTACCTGATTCTTGGGATTGTCCTTGGGGTTTGACAAAAATCCCCTTTTTTCTATATTTGGACCACCGGTTTTGGACCGGAACCCTCCCAGGGCCAATGGTGGACCTGGGCGAAAGACCAAAGGGACTCATTATGAGACAGTATGAAACCATGGTGATTATCGATGCCATGATCTCTG
>CACXIR010000166.1 GCA_902767785.1 Fibrobacter succinogenes
TAGGACTCCGCTTTTTAGGAATGCCCTGTGGGCTGCCCTGTTTTTTGCGGTGTCTGTTTTGGCGGACGCTATACCTACCGAAGCCCTAAGTTCTGCTGGGGCCACCATGCGGGATCAGCAGCTCCGGGAAATCCGTGACATTATGCGGGGTGGCCGAGGCGGTTACATTGACCTGGGGTTCAACTACCTGCCCTTCAGGACCCAGACGCCCTTGGAAAGAGAATTTGGCGAACACCAGGGCTACGCCTTCAAGCATCATGTGGCGGGCTTTGGCAGTGGCGAAGTGGCAAGAAACAACCACCTGGGTTTTTTGCTGTGGCATGAACGTTCCGGCTGGGATGGAGAGGACTTCTTCTTCTGGCCCATGTATAACGATTTCTCCTTGGCCCGTTCCGTGACCACCTGGGGCTTTTCCTATACCCAATCGGCCATGAACATCACCCTTGCTGGCGGTATGCAGCATCAGAATGTGGAATACGTGGGTGACATTTATCCCAACGAAAACGACTCCCTGCTGTATTCTTGGGGACATGTACGTTGGGGCCGGACCAGTGTGCAGGGTAGTTTCTACAAGTCCCACTGGCGGTCCGTGCGTATCTCCATGGATTTGGAGTCCAGGGCCGTCTATGGCGGTCGCAAGAGCGGAGTTACGACCTACTTCCCAAACATCGATGTGACCCTTTACAATGGGCGAGGTGACAAGGACTCCGTGCGGGTTTTCTGGGAACAGAACTTGTTTGCCCAGGTGCTTTATGGCGAGGTGTCTTTCGATTTCCCTCGCAAGGAGTTCCATTCCGGCGCGTTGAAGTATTACCCGGACCCCTCCCGCATGGTGGCTATTGAGGCCACTTGCCTGCGCCGCAATGTGCGGCCCGGTTCCAAGGATCTGCTTTGGGGCGGCGGCATAGAGTTCCCCTTTGTACGCTTTGCCTACAACTCCAGCTACGATTACGAGACTTTCTTCCATGCCAAGGGGACTTTCCTGGTGGAATTCCAGTTCAACCTGGCCACCATCGACGGTCTGCTGTTTGCCCGTGGCGGAACCCGCTCCGCCCCCATGGAAACCCTGAATATCGAAAAGAAGAAGAATTTCGAGAGCAAGGACAACAAGGGTCTTGACCTGATGAGTGGCGCAAAGAGCGAACCCAAGACAATAGAAGCCAAGGGTATCCGTTACGAAAAGTCCGGCAGCGAAGGAGGCAAGTGATGAAAATGACTTTTAGGCATTTGTCTGTAACGGCGTTCCTTTGCATGGTTTCCGCCCTCCTTTCGGGATGCCTCAGCCATTGGTTCGAGGACTCTACTACCCGCCTGCAGATTGAAAATAGGACGGGTTCCGACATTGTCGAGATAGACATTGTATCAAAGGATGAAACGGTTATCCGCCCCTGGATTCAGGATACCATCAAGGACAGTTCGGTGAGCCGTGTCTATGAAGAAGACTGGGTAGGGGATTTCAAGGGTCGAATTGTGTATGCCAATAGTGTTGGAGCTAGTGCGCAAAAGGGCTTTTTCAACATAGAATTGTCCGGCGGCAGCCTCTACCTGGTTTTTACGAGGAATCCTGACGGAACGCTCCATTTCGAGTCGCGGTAATAGTTTCATACATTTTTACTACATTAATCCATAGTGCAGATAACAAAGCTCAAAATATTCGGTTTCAAGTCTTTTGCCCAAAAGACAGAAATCAATTTCCCCACCAAGGGCCTTACCGCGGTGGTGGGTCCCAACGGCTGCGGCAAGTCCAACATAACCGACGCCATCCGCTGGGTCCTTGGCGAGCAGCGTGCCGCTACGCTCCGCATGAGCAAAATGCAGGACGTGATTTTCAGCGGTACAGAAGAACGTGCCGCCATGAGCCTTGCCGAGGTTTCCATCGTCATCGACAACAGCGATGGAGCTTTGAGCTCTGAATATTCTGAAATTATTGTGACTAGGCGCGTCCACAGGGACGGTTCTGGTGAATACCTGATTAACAACCAGGAGTGCCGGTTGAGGGACGTTCACGCCCTGCTTTTCGACTCGGGCCTGGGTTCCAGCACCTATTCCCAGATGAACGCCGACATGATCAAGGCGGTTCTTTCGGACAAGGCCGACGACCGTCGTGTACTGTTCGAGGAAGCTGCCGGCGTAAGCAAGTACCGCCAGCAGCGCAAAGAGGCAGTCCGTCAGCTAGAACGTGTCCAGCTGGACATGGCTCGCGTAGAAGACAACCTTCGTGCTGTTCGTCGTTCCGTGCGCCTATACGAGACCCAGGCCGAAAAGGTCAAGGAATTCAAGTGGTTTACCGGACGCCTCCGCAATTTGGACCTGTCCGTCAGCTTGGACAAGTAC
>CACXIR010000167.1 GCA_902767785.1 Fibrobacter succinogenes
TTTCGAAAGCACCAAGACCGAAGGCGACGCTCTCGTGGGCCTCGACGAATACGTGAAGCGCATGCCGGAAGGCCAGAAGGAAATCTACTACCTCATCGGTGACAAGAACGCTGTGAAGTCCAACCCGATGCTCGAAGCCTTCAAGGCTAAGGGCTACGAAGTCTTGCTCATGAGCGATGGCATCGACGAATTCATGATGTCTAGCCTCCAGGAATTCGGCGACAAGAAATTCCACGACATCGCCCGCGGCGACGTGGACTTCGAAAAGACCGAAGACGAAAAGAAGGCCGAAGAAGCCAACAAGGGTATCTTCAAGGGCCTCTGCGAAAACCTGCAGAAGGTCTTGGACGAAGACATCAAGGAAGTCCGCGTGTCTAGCCGCCTGAAGGATAGCCCCTGCTGCCTCGTGACCAGCGAAGACGCCATGAGCGAGGATAGCCCCTGCTGCCTCGTGACCAGCGAAGACGCCATGAGCGCCCAGATGGAACGCATGATGAAGGCGATGGGCCAGAAGAACTTGCCGAAGAGCAAGCGCATTCTGGAAATCAACCCGACGCACCCGATTTGCGTAATGCTCAAGAAGAAAGCCGAAGCCAAGGAAGACCTGGGCGATTGGCCGAAGGCCCTTTACGGTCAGGCTCTGCTTGCCGAAGGCTCTCCGCTCCCGAACCCGGCAGAGTATGTTGCGGCGATTACCAAGCTGCTGACCGCCAGCGTGAAATAACAAGAATACCCGGCATCACTCTCGTTGCCACGCCCGGTCAATACCGGGCGTTTGTGGTATCGTCATCTTCATATTGACTTTACAGAGCGGAATCCAGCACCATCATGAGCGTGAAGCCCACGGCAAAAAGGATGGTGCCGGCATCAAAATGCTCTCCTTCGCTGACTTCGGGGAGCATTTCTTCGATTACGACATAAATCATGGCACCCGCCGCAAGCGAGAGCAGGTAGGGCATAAACGGCGAAAGCGCCTCAGCCGCAAGCAGCGTGATTAAGGCACCTACGGGTTCTACCGCTCCGGAAAGCGCGCCAAGGGCAAAAGCCTTCTTGCGGGATGCCCCTTCGGCACGGAGCGGGAGCGAAACCACCGCCCCTTCAGGGAAATTCTGGATGGCAATGCCTATGGCAAGCGCAAACGCACCCGAAAGCGTGATGGCCACATTCCCCGAAAGCCAGCCTGCGAAAACGATACCGACAGCCATGCCCTCGGGCAAGTTGTGCAATGTTACCGCCAGCGTAAGCATGGTCGTGCGCTTGAGTTTTGCCTTGGGGCCTTCTGGCGTGGCGCTACCCAAATGCAAGTGTGGCGTTATTTTGTCTAAAATATACAGGAACAGGATGCCGGCCCAGAATCCGACCGTCGCCGGGATGAAAGCCAGTTTGCCCATCGATTCGCTCGCGCTGATTGCGGGCAAAAGCAGGCTCCATACAGAAGCTGCCACCATGACGCCCGCCGCAAAAGAGAGAAGACCCCGCTTGAGATTTTGCTCCATCTGCTTCTTCATAAAGAAGACGCAGGCGGCACCGAGAACCGTCCCTAAAAACGGAATGGCAAGACCTTGAACAATTTGTAAGACAGGTTCGTTCATGTTCCAATTATAGTATTAAAATGTGGAGAAATCTGCTCCTTTCGGTTGCGGACCTAAAAAAGAATTGGCGAATTTGTAGATTGTAAACCGCAAATTTTGTTGAAAAAGCTGATTTAAACCTGCAAAATTTGAAAAATTTATTGATTTTATTCTGCAAATTGTCGTTATGGGGATTAGTTATATATATTATCCATAACGTCTTTGTGGGCTTGATTTTGAGCGTATAATATGTTGCAGTTGATATTAGGCTTTTTCGTAATACTTATAATAATAGCAGCAGTGCGCTTTCTCGATACTGCCATATCAAAGAATATTCCTAGGCAATCTCGTCTTGAAGATGACGAAGAAGATGAAATCTTTGCTGATATACCGGACAAGGCAAAAAAGAATCAAAAGTATTACAAATCGTTAGCCCACTCCAATAGATTTGCTTTGCATGACTTGTTCAATATTCATCCAGGGAATTCAAATTTGGGTGAATATGGAGAGTTTCTCACATTTAAAGAAATTGTTAATTTGAGTCAAGGGTTCGATTTTTACTATAAAATTATAAGCAATATATACATCGGGGTGAAAACGGAAATTGATATGGTTTGGATTCACGAAACCGGAGTCTATGTGTTTGAAAGCAAAAATTATTCAGGATGGATTTTCGGTAATTTGAACTCTAAAAACTGGTGCAAAACAATGCCAAGAAAAAAAGAGTTCTTTTATAATCCGATTAAGCAAAATGAAGGCCATATCAAAGCAATTCGACGAATACTTGGTAATGACTATCCCTATTACTCAATTATCGTATTCAGTGAAAGATGTGAGTTGAAGGATGTTCCAGAGAATTCGTCTAATAGAATTATATTGAAACGAAATAGTTTGTCTTCTGTATTAAGGCGAAAAATTAGCTCATCCCAAAGAGTTCTTTCTCCAAAGCAAATAGATGCATTATACAATAGGTTGAGTTCTTTTAACAATAAGTCTGCAAACATTCAAGAAAAACATAACGATTATGTTAAAATGAGACAGAATCAAGGCAGAAAGCCTGATTCCGTTGAAGATGACGACTTACCTTTTTAAAAAGTTTTTTTAGAATAATTTTGGTGGCTCGTTAATCCCTAAATTTTGCCCGACCCGGCCCACCCTTCGGCAAGCTCAGGGAACTTGGGCCGGGGAACGCCCTAGATCCTTCGACTATGAACCTTACGGTTCTCCGCTCAGGATGACTCGCGACTGTACGGCTTGCTCAGGTAAACAAGTGCGGTGGTGAGCGTGTAGTCGGCAAGGAGTGCGGCACCGAGACCCACGATGGAGAGCAGGCCCACGTTGTGGAGGGCCCCCATAGGGCTGAAGATGAACACGAAGAACATCGCGCAAAGGATGAAGGTGGTCATGCCCATGGTCTTTCCGATTTCGCGGTAAGAGAGCAGTAACGCGTGCCTGTAACTGCCCGTGCGCTCGAATCCGTATTTGATGTGGTTGTTCATGTGGATGGTGTCGTCGACGGCGATGCCCAAAATCATTGGCATCACGATCATCGTTATCATGTCGAGCGGCATGCCCGAATAGCCCATGACGCCGCCGATTAGGAGAACCGGCGCAACGTTTGGAATCATCCCGATAAGGCCCGCCTTGATGCTCCCGAACGCAAGAATCATCATGATGGCGATAATCACGAACGACCCGCCGAAGGAGCGCAATAGTCCGCCGACCAGCTTGCCGTTCATTTCGGCGTAGTTCACGACTTCGCCCACCACGGAGACTTTCGCGTCGGGGAAAATGCGGGCGGCATAGGCGTTTGCCGAATCCAGGTCTTCTACGATTTTGTTGGCGTCGTAGCCGGCCAGTTCTATG
>CACXIR010000168.1 GCA_902767785.1 Fibrobacter succinogenes
ATGGTTTCTGGAGGGGTGTATTTTGTAATTTCTAACACAAAGGGCCAATCCAGGACCATGCAAAAGGTGGTAGTCTATGAACAGTAACGAACTCGTCATCGTCAAGCAGATAGTGTTCATCATGGCGATTGCCGTGACTTTGGGCTTTATCTACGGCTAAAACATTTCTCCTAAACACATGACGCCCCGGCGCAAGCCGGGGTTTTTATTTGCTTCGCAAATTCTACCCCTTTCGCCTCGGTCATGTGCAAGCAAGCTTGCCCGCGACGCTCGGCTTGCCGGTTTTTTTTCGCAAACAAGCCCTATCGTTGACAAAAAATCCATAGAACCTTGGCCAAATCCATAGTAAAAAGGGTCTCCGGAAAATATTTTTGGGGTAATAGGAGCCATAATTATGGGATGTTTGAAGATTTTGGGCGCTGCCCTCGTTTGCTCGTGCGCTGTCTATGCCGCGACCGTCAATAACCCGATTATGTACGTCGATAGCCCGGACCCCTCGATTGTCCGCGTTGACGACGCTTATTACATGGTGACGACGACCATGCACTTTGCCCCGGGCGTGCCCGTCTTCAAGAGCACGGATTTGGCCCAGTGGCGCACGGTGGGGTATGCCTACCAGACTCTCGCCAATAACAACAAGATGAACTTGAATGGCGATGATGCCTACGGTAAGGGCTCCTGGGCATCGAGCATCCGTTACCACAAGGGATTCTTCTACGTGCTGACTCCGTCTTATACGACGGGCAAGACGCACCTTTACAAGACCGCCGACGTGGAAAGTGGCCAGTGGTCCGAAGTGCAGCTCCCGTTCTACCACGATCCTTCTCTGTTCTTCGATGACGACGGCACCGTGTGGGTGTTTTACGGCAGCGGCGACCAGATCAGCTATGTGGAATTGAATGGCGATGCGACCGGAGTGAAGCAGGGTGGCCGTAGCGGCAAGCTCGGCGGCGTGAGCGTGAACCAGGCAACCGGTAAGAGCGGCTATATTGTGCAGCAGGAAGGCTCGCACATGGAAAAGGTGAACGGCGAATACTACCTGTTCACGATTTCCTGGCCGAATGGCTCCTGCCGTACCGAAGTGGTTTACCGTTCCAAGAGCCTGCTTTCGGGCTATACCGGCAGGGTGTTCTTGGCCGATAACGGCGTTGCGCAGGGTGGCATTTTTGACACTCCCGAGGGCAAGTGGTATGCACTTTTGTTCCGCGATTCCGGTCCGGTTGGCCGTATGTCGCACCTGGTCCCGATGGAATGGAAAGACGGTTGGCCCGTACCCACGAGCGGTTCCAAGGCTCCTTCCACGATTGACTTGCCGGAATCTCCGCTGCCGGGCTACGGCATGGTGACTTCTGATGACTTTGAATCTAGCGAACTTGCTCTCGAATGGCAGTTCAACCATAACCCCGATAACAAGAACTGGAGCCTCTCCGCAAATCCGGGCTTCTACCGCATTACTACGAGTCGCACCGATAGCCGCGTGGTGACTGCGAAGAACACCTTGACACAGCGTTCCTTTGGCCCCAAGAGTTCTGGCCGTACGCTTGTTGATGGCACCGGCATGAAGGATGGCGATATGGCCGGCCTCGTTGCCCTGCAGGACGACAAGGGTTTTGTGGCGCTCGCTAAAGATGGCGGTAGCTACAAGGTGGTGATGTACACCGGAAACAAGAATGGTGAAAGCCTGAAGGATAGCAAGGCGATTTCTGGTTCCAAGGTTTACCTGCGAATTGATTTTGACTTGCCGATTGACCGCGGCACCGCCTACTTCTACTACAGTACCGATGGCAATACTTGGTCAAAAATCGGTAGCGACGTGAAGCTCAATTACGACCTCCACATGTTCGTGGGCGTCCGTTGGGGCCTCTTCAACTTTGCGACCAAGCAGGCCGGTGGTTACGCAGACTTTGATTGGTTCAAGGTCGGTACCGACGTGAACGATGAAATTTATCTCGATGGCGCTGGCTCTGAACCTGTTCCGCAGACTCCGTTCTGCGCTGCTGGTGAAAATTGCCCTGCCGTTGCGCTCCCGGGCAAGATCGAAGCAGAAAACTTCGACGTTCCGGGCAAGGGTAAAGATGGCACCTCTTACTATGACGCCGATTCCGAAAACCACGGCGATAGCGATTACCGCAAGGGCACGGGCGTTGACCTTTACAAGAAGGCGACCGGCGTCATTGTGGGCTACAACAGCGAAGGCGACTGGCTCGAATACACCGTGAACGTAAAGGATGCAGGTGATTACACCATGTTCGCGGCTGTTGCTGCGGCTGGCTCTACCTCGAGCTTCAAGCTCTCCTTGGATGGCAAGGACATTACCGAAGAA
>CACXIR010000169.1:0-1216 GCA_902767785.1 Fibrobacter succinogenes
AGCGGGCACGGAAACGGTGAGGGCGACAGAGAAAATAGCCAAAATGGTAAATAACTTTTTTATTTTTTTTTTGTTTTGATGAGCAAAAATACAAAAAAATTACTCCGAACCTCACGGCCCGGAGTAAATTCTTACAAATCAGCAAAAAAGCTAAATGTTCTTTCCGCCTTGATCGCCTTTGTTATCCCTTGACGGTTTTTCACCACGCGGGCCTCTGTTGAAGCCGCCTTGTCCACCGCCTTTGCCTTTGAACCCCTGAAGGCGGCCTATCTGCTGCATGCGGAATTTCTCCTCGCATGTGAAGAACTTGGCAACCTTTTCGGCCGAAAGGATCTTCTTGTACTCTTTGGCATTGAGTACGTGCTGGTTGACGTTAGCAGCCTTTGCCTCGAGGTATGCATCCAGAAGGGCGGCAGAATCTCCCTCTCCGGTTGACAGTGCTTTGCACAGAGCCATATAAGCCTTACGCTCCGACTTGTTAAGCTCTATTTGAGCTGCCTCGATTTTGTTGTACACGGGCCAAAAAACCTCTGCTTCCTGAGATGTCAGACCCACCTCGCTCGTGATGAATGCCACTCTTTCGGCTTTGATTTTTTCGAAGTGCTTTTGCCAATCCCCGTGTTTGTGTCCGCCCTGGTTTTGCGCAAGCGCAACTGCGGCGATGCTTAAGGAAAGTAAAATGGAAACCAACTTTTTCATAACCGTTTTTTTGTTTAGTCGTTAATAATAACCGCATTCTCCAACTGGGCAAGTGTCATGCCCGAGTCGATAAGGTATTCGATGATCTCTTCGTCGCTTGCCGGCTGGCTTGCCGTCGATTTGGTGAGTATGAAGTTGCCCAGCATTACCAATAGGGCAAAGCTCACCGCAAGTGCAAGGTAAGGTACAAGATTGAACCTCGACCGCCTTGACGGAATCTCGGAAAGCCGCGAGGGGAGAGAATCAAAATACCCCGATGGCGTGGAATATGGTAATTGCTTTTTCATTTCGCTTATTTAGACGTAAAACTGATCCAAAGGTTTAATCGGAATCGAGTAAATGTTGTTTAACTTTCTCATAGGCAATGTGGTAGGAGGCTTTAAGCGCGCCAACCGAAGTGCCTGTGATATCAGAAATGGTCTCGTAGGGAAGGTCTTGATAGTAGCGCATCGTAAACACGAGCCTCTGTTTGTCGGGGAGCTTTAGGAGAGCCTTGCGGAGAGAGCGCATCGCGGCG
>CACXIR010000169.1:1256-3471 GCA_902767785.1 Fibrobacter succinogenes
CGGGTCGGATACCCTCTCGGCCTGGGCGTCCAGGGTCGAAAAACTCAGCGCGGCCCTTACTCGCGCCTTGCGCAGAAAACTCAAGGTCTCGTTGGTGGCGATGCGCCAGAGCCAGGTAAAGACGTCGGAGTCGCCGCGGAAACGGCCGAGGGCGTTCCATACTTTAATGAAGATCTCTTGCAGGAGGTCGTCCGTGTCTTCGTGGCTGCCCACCATGGCACGAACGTGCCAGTACAGCGGCTCGCTGTACTGCTTTACAAGCTCGTTGAAATATTTCTCCTGCTCCTGCATACGCACTTTAGACGCAAAAACCGCGCCTTGGTTTAAGACCTCCTCGCTTTACATCTGCCTTTCCTATTTTTGACTATCAATCACTTATGCCACTTGACCTGGTAAAATCAAACCAGGTCTAGAGGGGTAACTGCTTGAAAATGAGGCCATGTTTACTTCTTGCGTAAAAGAGGCAGGCGGAGATATTTTGCCAATTGCTCAGGCGTGGCGGCTGTTTTGCCCGAAAGTTGTATAAACAATTCAAATCTTTCATCCGAACTGAGTCTGAGCACATCCCTGATACTAGTGAATCTGCCGGAATTCAACAGCAGCTCAGTAATTTGGCTATACACTTTGTCACTTTTTCCGGAGAAGATTTCCCGTATTTCGTATTCGCTGCCAGTTTTTGAATGATCGGCGGTCAGCATATTCTCGTAACTTCCGAAAAAGCGAATGGCGGTTGAATGGTCGATGACGGAGAATGTGGATATGATAAAATCCGTCAACTGCTCGCTTTCTTTCTTGTCCAGGTTCTTGAAAAGCATATTGGCCAGTTGGTAATTCAGTGGTTTGTTAGCCCTTTGTCTCTCTTGTACCAACGCCATTGATAATTTCATCTTTTTCGAAGCTTTATTAGGATCTATCGGGTCGGAAAATGGATGTGCCGACACTGCGAAGGCAATGAAATTCCATCTGAAATCTTCCGCTTTTTCGGTAAGACAGCGCTCGACGGGATTATTGTCAACATAAATCAAGTTTGTTCGTATCTTTTTGATATCTGTCTTAGGAGTACTTCCGAAAGGAGAATTGAAAAGAGCTCCGCTTCGTCCGTAATACTCATTCTGGATTTTTGAGAACAATTTGGTGTAGTCGCGTATAAATGAATAGAGTTCCTTGCGACTGTTTGCATAGACTGAAATGTGGATGTGGTCAGGCATAAGGCATAATTTATACACCTTAACATTATACCTTGCGGCCGTGGTGCAGAAGATAGTGAAAAAGACGAGGCAGTCAAAAACGGTATAGAACAGAAGATAACCGTTTTTAGTGTTTTGGTAACAATGATTCAGGCTGGCTGAATAAAACTTTCTATTGTGGCCTTTCATAGCAGTGTTTAGTTAATAGCTACAAAGGTCGCAAGAATTAGAGAAAGGAGCAAATAAAACAACCGCCCCTTGATTATCAGCTACTTACCAAAACTGACCTGGTGCGTTTTTACCAGGTCGAGAGGGGTAAGTGGTTGATAATGAGGAGGGGGCTAGCTGTCCAGCTTGAGGACGGCCATGAAGGCGCTCTGGGGGACCTGGACCGTGCCGATCTGGCGCATGCGTTTCTTGCCTTCCTTCTGCTTTTCGAGGAGCTTGCGCTTGCGGGTAACGTCGCCGCCGTAGCACTTGGCGGTAACGTCCTTGCGCACCTGCTTGACCGTCTCGCGGGCGATGATCTTGGCTCCGATGGCGGCCTGGATGGGGATGTCGAACTGCTGGCGCGGGATGAGGTCCTTTAGCTTCTCGCACATCTTGCGCCCGAAGGTGTAGGCGTTGTCTTCATGAATCAAAGTCGAAAGCGCGTCGGCGGGCTCCCCGTTAAGCAGGATATCCAGCTTGACAAGTTTGGCGGGACGGTACTGGGTGATGTGGTAGTCGAATGAGGCGTACCCCTTGCTGATGGTCTTCAGCTTGTCGTAGAAGTCGAACACAATCTCGCTCAGCGGCATATCGTAGTTGAGTTCCACGCGGTCGGCGGTAATGTAGTGCTGGCTTACCAGCGTGCCGCGGCGGTCCAGGCAGAGCTTCATAATGGGACCGAAAAACTCGGTCTTGCTGATGATCTGCGCGCGGATGTACGGCTCCTCGATATGGTCGATGAGAGTGGGAGCCGGCAGGCCGGAGGGATTGTGCACGTCCAGTACGTCGCCCTGCATGGTGTAAACCTTGTACGATAC
>CACXIR010000170.1 GCA_902767785.1 Fibrobacter succinogenes
CCCGGCGGAAGATGCCAAGAGCGAATCTTCGGATAGCGTGGGAAGCGCCTTTGATTCCATCTTTGGCGATGACGAGGACTTGCCCGAGGAATCCTTGTTCCAGAAGTCTGCCGAAGTTGAATCGGCTGCAGAAGCCGAACCGGCCGCAGAAGAAAGCTCGCCCTCGGAAGAACTTGTAGCGGAGGAACCTGCAGTAGAGGAGACTCTGGAACAGCCCGCTGTCGAGCTGGATGCTCCTGCAGAAGAGGCCGCCCCGACGGTTGCCGCTGGCGATGCCAAGGAAATCGAAAATGGTGTGGGCGAGGCCCTTGACTCCATTTTTGGCGAAGAAGACGATTTGCCTGAAGAAACCCCCGTTGCCGCGGCGGAGCCTGTTTCCGAATCGAAGGACGACTTGGAAGAACAGATGGGCGGAGCCTTTGATAGCCTATTTGGTGGCGAAGAAGAAAATACTGGTGCCGCCATTGAGGAAAAGAGCATTCCCGAAGGGTCTTTAGAGAATGACCTGGACAAGTCTTTTGACAATTTGTTCGGTGGAGAGGATTCTGCTGCTCCGGCGGCAGCTCCGGCTCAACCGACTGCGGATTTGGAAGGATTGGAATCTGAAGTTTCCGGAGCGTTTAAGGGACTGTTCGAAAGCGATGATGATGACTTGCCAGAAGAAAAGCCTTCCAATAAGGGAGTGGATTTCTTGATGTCTGGGGATTCCGATGACGAAGTATCCGCTGGCCTCATCAAGGATCCTTCGGCCACATTGGAAAACATGTCGCCGGATTTGGATGAAGGTTCCAAGACTCGCACCATGGCTGAGATATATCTGGAACAGGGCTTGGTCAAGGAGGCCCTGGACATTTATCAGGACCTTGCCAAAAAGGAACCGGATAACAAAGAAATTCAGGAACGCCTGTCTCAAGTAAAGCAAATGTACAAGGGTAAGATTGGGGAGTAATTCATGGCAGATTTGAAGATAGAACAGCTTCTTCGTGAAATGGTCAAGAGCAAGGCCTCTGACTTACATATCCGCGTGGGAACTCCGCCTATTTTCCGTATCAATGGATCCCTGGTCAAAATTTTTGATACCCGTGTCGATGGTGCCATGATGGATTCCTTCTTGGATGATATCATGAACCGGGACCAAAAGCAGCGCTTTGAAAAGAATAAAGAATGCGACTTTGCTGTGGGCGCCCGCGACATGGGACGTTTCCGTGTGAACGTGTTTCGTCAGAGGGGTACCATCGCTGTGGTGATTCGTCATATTAAGGCGAAGATTCCTCCATTCGAAGAACTGGGGCTTCCCGATGTGGTTCGGGATTTGGCGTTGACCAGGCGTGGGCTTATTTTGGTGACTGGCACCACAGGCTCAGGAAAGTCCACGACTCTTGCATCCATGCTGGATTACATCAACCAGACGGAATCCGTGAATATCATTACGGTAGAGGATCCTATCGAATACCTCTACAACGACAACAAGGCCATTATATCTCAACGTGAGATTGGCGTGGACACGTTGTCTTACGCCAATGCCTTGCGTGCTGCCCTTCGTCAGGACCCGGATGTTTTGCTGGTGGGCGAAATTCGTGACCTGGAAACCATGGGCATTGCACTGACGGCGGCGGATACGGGCCATATGGTGTTTGCCACCATCCATACCACCAACGCTACGGAAACCATCCAGCGTGTGCTTTCCATGTACCCGCCTCACCAGCACGACGAAATCCGCCTGCTGTTGGGCGAGGTTCTGGCGGGTATTATTTCGCTTCGCTTGCTGCCCACTAAGGACGGTAAGGGACGTGTGCCTGCAGCGGAAATCTTGGTGAATACTGCCGCTATTACGGAATACATCAAGGACAAGGACAAGTTGGGCTTGATCGAAACTGCCATTGCCGAGGGCCACATGCAGTACCACAGCCAGACCTTTGACCAGTCCCTGCTGGAACTTTACAACCAGGAAAAGATCACCCTGGACGTGGCCTTGAATGCGGCTACCAACAGGGATGACTTCGAACTGAAGATTCGCGGCGTTACCGGGTCTTCGGAACGCGGTTGGATGTAGTCTTCCAGAAGACTGGTTTTCCAAATACCTGTTTTGTATATTACGCCCCGGACACCCGGGGTGTTTTTGCAGGTTCCGCAGGAATCTCCTTTGCATATGTTTTTATAGGGAGAAAAAAAAAAAAAAAAAGCTATCCCATTGTTGTTTCT
>CACXIR010000171.1 GCA_902767785.1 Fibrobacter succinogenes
AGTTTTCTTGAAATAACAAAAACTCCCCCGGCCTAATCGAGAGAGTTTTAAAGGGAGATCCCCGCCTTCGCAGGGATGACAAACCCGAGATTACCCGTGAGCAAAAAACGACCGGTATTAACCGGTCGTGTTCGCGAGAGTGAGCGCCAGCCCTACACTTGTATGCTAGAGTCTAGCGCGAACGGTCAGGTATGAGCATCTACCCATTCGGCGTTCTTGCGGCAGGCTTCAACGGACTTGTCGAAGGCGGCCTTTTCTTCGGCGCTCATCTTGACTTCGAGAATCTTCTCGACGCCGTTGGCACCGATCACGCAGGGCACACCGCAGTAAAGGCCGTTCACGCCGTATTCGCCGTTCAGCTTGGCAGCGCAAGAGAACACGCTCTTCTTGTCGAGCAGGTAGGCTTCGGCCATGTGGATGGCGGAAGTAGCCGGGCTGTAGAAAGCAGAGCCGCGACCCAGGAGGTTCACGATTTCGCCACCGGCACCAGCGGTACGCTTGGCCAGTTCGGCAAACTTTTCCTTGCTCATGAGCTGAGAAACGGGGATACCGCCCACAGACACGCATTCCATGATGGAAACCATGGTGTCGCCGTGGCCACCCATCACCAGGGCCTTCACATCTTCCACAGAAACGCCCAGTTCGTCAGCCACGAAGCAAGCGAGACGGGCAGAGTCGAGCACGCCAGCCATACCGATGACCTTGTTGGCCGGAAGGCCGGACTGCTTCTGCATGTTGTAGACCATGGCATCCAGCGGGTTGGTAATCACGATGACGAAGGCTTCCGGAGCGTTGGCCTTGATGGCTTCGGCAACGGTCTTGATCACGCCGCAGTTCTTTTCCAGAAGGTCGTCGCGGCTCATGCCCGGCATACGGGGGAAACCGGCAGTCACGATAACCACATCGGCACCCTTGATGGCGGAATAGTCGGTAGAGCCCTGAAGATCCACAGAGGAGTTGATGACGCTACGGCCTTCCATAATGTCGAGAGCCTTGCCCTTGGGCATGCCCTGAGTCTGCGGAATGTCGATAAGGACCACGTCACCGAGCTGCTTCTGAGCGAGCACGAGAGCCATTGTACCACCGATCTGACCAGCACCAACGAGTGCAATCTTCTTTCTTGCCATAATTAGACCTTCCTTTTAAGGTAATTAGAATTTTACGCACCAAATATAGCATAATGTAGCCCCAAGAACAAGGCGAAAATGGCGAAAAAACACCCTCTTCCAGCACAGCGGGAGGTTAAAAAGACTATATTTAATACCGAATTCAGTCTTATGCGAGGTTTTATGCCAACCTATAAAAACATCAAGCCGATTTCCTACATTAAGGCAAATGCTGCAAAAGTGCTAGACCATGTAAACGACACTCGTGCCCCCTACATTGTCACACAAAACGGCGAGGCTCGCGGCGTAATCCTCGATACCGAGACATTCCAAATGATGCAAGACGGCTTGAAGCTATTCAAGCTTTTTGCCCAAAGCGAAGCCGATTTTTCAAAAGGAAAAACAATTAATCAAAAAGACCTCTTTGATTCCTTGGAGAAAGAACTGAATGCCCTCTAAGAAAATCACTGTAGAATGGTCCGAATCGGCATCTCTCGACTTGAAGTCCATCATCATGCATATTGCAGCGAGTAGCCCCAAAAACGCACAGGACGCTCTTGCAAGAATTAAAAAAGAATGCCAAGTTCTTGAAAAGTTTCCTGATTTAGGCAAAATTCCTGCAGAATTGGAATATTTGCAAATCAACGGCTTCCGGGAACTCGTTGTAAGTCCCTGGAGAATCTTTTACTGCAAAGAAGAAACCCGCGTCAAAGTCTTGGCCGTTGTTGATTCCAGACGCGATCTAGACGACGCCCTCTGGACACGCATGATGTTCCCGATTATATAAATGCTAATTTATAAAATATGCACAAACTGAAAGCAATCGTTTTCTTTCTCGGAATCGTACTTTGGAGTGCGCCGTCTTTAGCGCAAGATGTTAATGTCTGTTCATTTGACTTGAAACTGATGACTTATTTTGTCCGCGGTGACCTTTCCGAAGTTCCGGCCACACTGGACTTCATCAGGGGATACGCCCCAAAAATCCGCAACGAGATTTGCAAAGACGAATCAGTGCAAAAGAAACTCACCCACATGGAAGGCACGCTCTATACGACCCAAAGACCAGGAAATTC
>CACXIR010000172.1 GCA_902767785.1 Fibrobacter succinogenes
TGGAAACCAGATCCATCGTGTGAACGTCGCTAAGTAGAAGGCTTGGGAGGGCGTTGCCCTCTTGCAAAAAATCTCTCCTCACGCATTCAAAATGCTTCGCACTCTCGCGAGGCATTTTGTGCTTTTGTCATGCCCGCCACCGAGCGGGCATCTCCCTTTATATTACTCCTCTAAAAAAGAATATTCCACCCTCTCATAGCTATGGATAAACCGTCCACAATATCTCGCCTTAAAACATGAAAAAAACGCATTTTCGAGAATAATTTTAAAGTGTTGTTAGGGCAAACTATGTTTGGTTTTTAAACGTGAGGTTAGGTATGAGCTTCCAAAAAATTGGCCATCTTATCGCAGTCTCAGCACTCTTCCTTGGTGCAACTGTTGCTACAGCCGCTGATCAGGCTACATTCTATGTCGCTCCCAATGGTAGCGATTCCAACAAGGGTACCGAAGAGGCTCCGTTCAAGACGATTACGCAGGCCCAGAAGGCTGTGCGCGCCATCAACGGCACCATGACGGGCGATATTTCGGTCATTCTCCGTGGCGGTACCTACCAGCTTTCGTCTACGGTCAATTTTACTGAGGCTGATGGCGGTAAGGATGGTTTCTACGTCCGCTATAAAGCCTATCCGAACGAAACTCCGCTTATTACGGGCGGTATCCCGATGTCTGGCTGGACGATTCACGATGAAAAGAACAACATCTGGAAGGTCGAAGGTGTCGATGCCCGTTTCCGCCAGATGTACGTGAACGGCAAAAAGGCAATTCGCGCGCGTATGCCGAACTTGCTCGATAACGGCGACCATAACTTCTTCCGCTTGAACAAAGTGGACTCTGCCGGCAGCGCCTTCCTCGTCAACAACAGCGATATTGGCGAAGCCAACTGGAAGAATTTGAACAAAGTTGAAATCCACTTGATGATTGCCTGGGCCGAAAGCATTTTGCGCCTTGAATCGGCTACAAAGAACGGCAATGTCACAAAGCTTGAACCGCGCGACCCTGAAAGAACAAAGCTCTTTAAGCGCAAATACCCGATGCTTGGCACGGCTTTCATGAGCAATCCGCCGAAGCAGCAGGTTTACTACCTTGAAAATGCTTACGAATTTATCGACCAGCCGGGCGAATGGTACTTGGACGAATCGACCGGTACGCTTTATTACAAGGCCCGCGCAGGCGAAAACATGGCGACCGCAAATGTTGTCGTTCCGCGCGTCAATACGCTCTTCAGCATTCTCGGTAAGGATACTAAGAACAAAGTTGGTTACATGTCTTTTGAAGGCATAACCTTTGCAAACTCCAATTTCTTGCGTCCGAGCGAAGAAGGCTTCCTGGATTTGCAGGCAAGTATGTTCAACATTGACGTGCTCCCGGAAAATGGCCGCCTCGGCAGCAATAAGTTCCTCCTCTGGCGTCCGGATGCTGGTTTCCGCGTCGAAAATGCGCACCATTTCAAAATCAAGAATTGCACGTTCACGCAGATGGCTGCAACTGGTCTTGACTTTGTCTCTGGTACAAATGATGACGTGATTGAAGGCAACGTATTCTATGAAATCGGCGGCTGCGGCATTATGCTCGGCAAGTTCTCTCAAGACTCCACGACCGAAATTCACATCCCGTACAATCCAAAGGACAAGGACGAAATCAGTACCCGCGATACAATCCGTTACAACCTCGTGACAAACGTGACGAATGAACATCAGGGCGCTGTGGGCATTGCCGCCGGGTATCCGCGTTATGTCGTCATCGAAAATAACGAAGTGTCCTATACAAACTATTCCGGTATCTCTGTGGGTTATGGCTGGACCAAGAGCGAAACAGCCATGACGAACAACAAAATTAATAAGAACAACATCCACCACATTGCCCGTTTGCTTTGCGACTCCGGTCCGATTTATACATTGAGCAACCAGGGCACGGGTAGCGAAATCAAGGAAAACTACATCCATGATATGTCCCAGTCCAAGTGGTCGGATTACTGGATTTTGCCGATTTATCTTGACGAAGGCTCTAGTGGCTTTGCTGTCGAAAACAACTCTTACAAGAACGCTCCGAGCGGCGTTGGCCGTAACGCTCCGGGTCAGTTTACCGAAAAG
>CACXIR010000173.1 GCA_902767785.1 Fibrobacter succinogenes
TTCGCCCCGAAGGGGCTCGCAATGACGTTGTTGATTAATCTTCTTCAGCAGGGCGCTTGGAGAGCTGCTTACGCTTGATCGGGTCGAGCTCGGTCTTGCGCAGGCGCAGCACTTCCGGCGTGACTTCGATGCATTCGTCTTCGTTGATGAAGGTGACGCATTCTTCCAAAGTCAGGCGGCGGTACGGAGTCAGCTGGATCATGTCGTCAGCGGACTTGGAGCGCATGTTGGTGAGGTGCTTACCCTTGGTGACGTTCACGATGATATCGACGTCGCGGTTGTGTTCACCCACGATCATGCCCGGATAAACTTCGGCACCCGGTCCGATGATGAGGTAACCGCGGTCTTCCAGGTTGGAAAGAGCATAGCTTGCAGCTTCGCCCGGTTCCTTCGCGATGAGCACGCCGTTCACGCGGGCCGGAATTTCGCCCTTGTACGGTTCGTAGTCCTTGAAGATGGACTGGCTGATGGCGTAACCCTTGGAAAGGGAAAGGAGCTTCGGGCGGATACCGATAAGGCCACGGCTCGGAACGAGGTATTCGAGAGTCACACGGTCGTTTTCGTCGGTGGTCATGTTGACCATTTCGCCCTTACGGGTGTTGATTTCCTGAATGCAGGCGCCGCTGAATTCGCTCGGCACTTCGACCTTGAATTCTTCGATCGGTTCCAGGAGCTTGCCGTTTTCGTCGTTCTTGAAGATCACCTGCGGAGAACCGATGGTGAATTCATAGAGTTCACGACGCATGTTTTCGACGAGGATGGTCAAGTGGAGAATACCACGGCCGGACACCTTGAAGGTAGAAGCGCCGTCGACCTTTTCGACCAAGAGGGCAGGGTCTGCCATGTGGGCGCGTTCCAGACGTTCCTGGAGCTGGTTACCCGTCATGAACTTTCCACCGTACTTACCGGCCAGGGGCGAGGTGTTCACGGTGAAGAGCATAGAAATGGTCGGCGGGTCAATGTGGATGCGGGGGAGGTGCACCGGATTGTTCGTCGAAGAAAGGGTATCACCGATGTCGAAGTTGTCGAGACCGGCGATCAAGATGATGTCGCCCGGACCGGCTTCTTCGATCGGCTGCGGAGTCAGGCCTTCGTAGCGCAGAATCTTCTGGATACGGATGTTCTTGACCTTCCCGTCGGTCATAGCCTGGGCAACGGTCATGTTCGGCTTGAAGGTACCCTGCTGCACGCGGCCTACGGCCAAGCGGCCAAGGAAGCCCGAGTATTCGAGGGAGGCAATCTGCAGAAGCGGTTCTGCATTCGGATCGCCCTTCGGGGCCGGGATGCGTTCGATAATCTTGTCTATCAAAATGTGGAAGTCGCCATCGGGGTCTTCCATTTCGGCCTTGCAGATGCCCTTGCGGCCGCTGCCGTACACGTATCCGAAGTCAAGCTGCTCTTCGGTAGCGTTGAGTTCGCAGAACAGGTCGAACACCTTGTCGAGGGCGCCGTGCGGGTTGCAGCCGTCGCGGTCGATCTTGTTCACGACGACGATAGGAATAAGTCCCATTTCAAGGGCCTTCTGGGTCACAAAACGGGTCTGAGCCATGGGGCCTTCGAAGGCGTCCACCACCAGAATCACGCCGTCCACCGTGCCGAGCACGCGTTCCACCTGGCCACCGAAGTCGGCGTGCCCCGGGGTATCGACGATGTTCACGCGATAGCCCTTGTACATGACGCTAGTGTTCTTGGAGAGGATGGTGATGCCGCGTTCGCGTTCCAGGTTGTCGCTGTCCATCACGCGCTCGTTGACTTCCTCGTTCTCGTGGAATGTTCCGCACTGCTTGAGGAGCTGGTCCACCAGGGTTGTCTTACCGTGGTCAACGTGGGCGATGATGGCTACGTTTCTGATTTTTGTCTGGTCCATGAATTGCCTATGTTTGTTGATTTTTTGGGCGCAAAAATAGAAAAACATAGGGATGATGGCAAGTTTTTTACTATATTTACAAGCGTTATGGTAAAAGAAACAGACGATTTTGAAGACGAGGAAATGGACGAGTCCGCGGAAGCCTACTTTGACGAGCAGGATTCGGCAGAAAACGACCAACCTATAGTCCGCGATTACAGCGAACGCCG
>CACXIR010000174.1 GCA_902767785.1 Fibrobacter succinogenes
AAAGGGCTTCGTCGACATCGTGTGTGACCATCACCATCGTGGTCTTGTACTTTTCCCAAAGGCGGTGGATTTCGTCTTGCATTGCCATGCGCGTGAAAGCGTCCAGTGCACCAAGGGGCTCGTCCAAAAGGAGAATATCCGGGTGGCCGACAAGCGCTCTTGCAAGGCTTGCTCGCTGATTCATGCCGCCGGAAAGTTCGTGCGGGTATGATTTTTCGAATCCCTTGAGCCCGACCGTTTCGATGAATTCGTCAACGTCTTGCTTGTGTTCCTTGTACACGTGGCGGGCCCTGAGCCCAAGCGAAATGTTGTCGCGGATGTTGAGCCATGGGAAAAGTGTTGCTTGCTGGAATGCAAAACCGCGATCGGCACCGGGCTTCGTAATTTTTTTGCCATCGACAAATACGCCGCCCGAAGTGGGTTCGGCAAGTCCTGCGATTTGCCTCAAGAGCGTTGTCTTTCCGCAGCCGGATGGACCGATAAGGCTCACGAAACTGCCTGCGGGAATGTCGAGATTGACTCCGCTCAGTGCGGCGACGGTTTCGCCTTCGTTACTGATAAATGTCTTTACAAGATTATCAATGTGGATTGCGCCTTTTACGTTTTCGATATTTTCTGCTACCATTTCAAAGTTCCCTTTTGCCAATTCAAGATTTTATCGCGCAATTTAAAGAGCAGGGTGAGTATGAGCATGCAGTAAACTGCAATGACGATGATTCCTGCGTAAACACCGCTATAGACGAGCATGGCCTTTTGCCAGGAGATGTACCAGCCGATACCGTATTTGACGCCGAACATTTCTGCGGTCATGAGCGCCAAGAATGCACTGATGATGCCGTAGAATACGCCAAGGAAAATGGAGGGCATGGCGGCCGGGATGCCGACTCGGAAAATCTGGAAAGCGCTGCTTGCGCCGAGCGTGCGTGAAACTTCAAAATAGGCTTTGGGGACAGCCTGTATTGCAGAGCTCGTCATAAGCGCAACCGAGAACCAGACGGAAAGTGCAATGATAAAAACGCTTGCGCCAAAAGTTGTCGGGAAAATTGTCAACGAAATCGGAATCCAGATTGTTGCGGGAATTGGGCCTATCAGCTTGATGTAAGGGTTGATCCAATAATTGAACTTTTTATTGAATCCAAGGAGAACGCCCGTGACAAAGCCGAATCCGGCACCGTAGAGGAATCCTGTGACTAAGAGTTTTGTCGAGTGCCAAATGCACTTGAGGATGATTTCGTAGCCTTCGAAAAACTGGGCGAGAATGTTGTCGTATTTCGGGAAAAACAAGACGGGGAAGAGGGCGAGCTTTCCGATGACAATGTCAATGATGGCGACGACGATTCCGACGCCTCCCCAAAACGCACCGGAATATTCCAGGCCTTTCTTCAATTTTTTGACAAAGGTGGAGACGATGCCGAGGATGAATGTAGTGGCCAAAAAGAAATACAAAATCCAGGTGTAGTAAGCTTCTTCAGCTTCTGGGTGTTCGTCGCTGTCTTCAATAAGCAAGTGGATGGCAAGTGCGACAATAACACCTAAAAAGGGTAAAAATCTTCTTAATGTGTTTATTAGTTTATTCTTCATTTAAACTCCTTGAATAAAAAAGCTCCTCCCCTTGTGAGGTCACGGGAAGGAGCTTGTACACAATGAGTCTTACTTCTTCAATGCGTACACTTTGGTGGAAAGGTATTTGAAGCCGTTGTCTGCAGTAATGACAACAACGTTCTTACCTTCGTTTTCCGGGCGGGCGGCAACGATGGATGCGGCGTAGATGCCTGCTGCGCCAGATGTTCCGAGGAAGAGGCCTTCATGTTCGGCAAGTTCGTGGGCAACGCCTGTAGCCTGGAGCGTAGAGACTTCAATGTATTCGTCATAGATCGAAGAATCGTTCAGCAGAGGAGGCGGTTCCGGAACGTTTGCGAACGGGGCAACACCATCGATCACGCCATGTTCTTCAGCTTCTGGGGTGAAGAAGCGAGAATCCGGAGTGGCCTGCACACCGACGATTTTCACGTTTTGGGTAGTTAGGTGTGCCAATTTCTTGAACCTTTATTTGCCAAACAAT
>CACXIR010000175.1 GCA_902767785.1 Fibrobacter succinogenes
TATACAATTATTTCAAAAAAACTTGACTAATCCCTTTATGTGGCACAGTCAAGATGTTTTGCCGTTGACAAATTAACAACGGCAATTTAGCTAATGGGTGCCTTTGGTGCTATTCGGGAGAGTATCTTTTGGATAGCCTTATTATGGAGAATGTCATGTTTGGCCGAAAAATGGGATTTTTGGATGTGTTTTTTGTCGTGGCGTCCTTAGGGATGTTTTCGGTAGCTTTCGCTCACCCGGATAGCCTGGTGCTTACGCCCCCGCTGGGGTGGAATAGCTGGAACGTATTCCACGAGAACATCAATGAAGACCAGATTAAAGAAATCGCCGATGCCATGGTTTCTTCTGGTTTAAGGGATGCGGGCTATATCTACCTGAACCTTGACGACAACTGGATGGATACCAAGCGCGATGCCAATGGCAACCTCCAGAATAACCCCACGACGTTCCCCAGCGGCATGAAGGCCCTGGCCGATTACGTTCACAAAAAGGGCTTGAAGTTCGGCCTTTATGGTGACCGCGGCAAGCGTACCTGCCACCATTACAACAGCAATTGGGAAAGCCAAAGCGGTTCCAATGGCCACGAAGAACAGGATGCCAAGAAGCTCGCTGAATGGGGCGTTGACTACTGGAAGTACGATAACTGCGACTCTGACCCCAGTACGCAGGAAAAAGATTACACCACAATGTCCAATGCCCTCCGCAATTCCGGGCGCGACATCGTGTTCAGCATTTGCATGTGGGAATATAAGGAATGGATGCCTAAAATCGCCAACCTGTGGCGTACCACTTTCGATATTGGCCCTGAATGGATTTCGACTTCGTGGTATCGCGGCGTTTATGAAATTATCGACGCAAATGACAAGTATTGGCAGAATGCAGGACCCGGCCATTGGAATGATCCGGACATGCTTGAGGTGGGTAACAACGGTCTCTCTTACGCTGAACAGCGTTCCCAGATGACCATGTGGTCCATTATGGCGGCTCCCATCATGATCAGTTCCGACGTCCGCAAAATGAGCAACGAGACCAAGGAACTTTACCTGAACAAGGACATGATTGCCATCAACCAGGATTCCTTGGGCGTTCAGGGACACCGCATTTCCAACGTGAACGGCAAGCAAGTATGGACCAAGCCCTTGCTGAATGGCGATGTGGCTGTAGCACTTCTCAACAACAATTCTTCTACCCAGACCGTCGAATGCACCTTTGCAGACATTGGCGTAGAGGGCGAAGTGGATGTTTACGACGCTTGGCAAAAAAAGAGCCTTGGCCCACTCACTTCTGTTTCCGTAGAACTTCCGGCCCATGGTTCTGCACTGCTTCGTCTGATTACCAAGCCTGTGCCCCGCAAACCGTTCAAGGGAAAAGCTTTCGACATTCCGGGAAAAATCGAAATGGAGGATTTTGACATTAACGGAGTGGGCCGTGGCAACGTCACCTACAACGAATTGGACTCCGAAGACCATGGTGCCGAAAGTAACGATGGCACGAGTTACCGCCCGGATACCGGTGTCGATATTTACAAGAAGGCGACTGGATACATCGTGGGCTACAACCGGGCTGGCGAATGGCTGGAATACTCCGTGAAAGTCGCCAAGACGGGGACCTACACCATGTACGCCGCCGTGGCTTCAGCAAACAACACCTCCAGACAACTATGACGACTACAACGAGGTTGAAGCGACCGTGAGCCTGACCGAAAGCGAACACATACTCCGCTTTACCGTAACTGGAGACTGGATGGACATTGACTATATCGAGTTCCGCGGAACGGAGACCCACGAGGACTTGGCCTCGATTCACAATATGGCGAAGAAAGTCCGCTTTGCGATATCCACTGCGGGAAGTGGCAAGGTTTTCAGTCTGACCGGCAAGTTCCTTGGGAACATCGATATAGACGCCTCGGCTACCGCACGGGAAATTTCCGAGTTGCTCAAGCAGGCTGGATTTGCCCATGGAGTGTATATGGTACGCGTTCTCGGCAAGACTATCCGAGTTGGCGTGAAAAAATAGTGCTTTTTCCGGGCATTTGGTTAGCAAAACCTGCAAATTCGCCATTTTGCCCGCCGCAGCATCGGTTCGGCAAATAAAAAAATTAACGCAATTATACAAAAAGACTTGACACAGCCCTTTACGCAAGTGTATATTTGTGCAGTATGGATGATCAGCGCATAATTTCTCCGGGCAAGGCTTC
>CACXIR010000176.1 GCA_902767785.1 Fibrobacter succinogenes
CCACGTTACCGTAGATGCTGTTGCCGCAAACGACAGACCTGCTGCCGCCGCAATTACAAACAACTTTTTCATTTTCATTTTCCTTTGTTATCCGCATGGCACCATGCCATGCGAAATCGTTTGATTAGAGCGTGACCGTCCACGAACGGTTTCCACCATCGCCAGGTTGGAAGTAGCCGCCCTGACCCGCAGGGAGTACCACTGTAGTAGGATCCGTAACCAATTCATCAACGGGATCGCCGGTGTTTGGATCGCTTGTGTTGTAGGTCCAACCCTGTGAAACATCACCAGACTTACCGTTGAACTGATAGTAGTCAAGGTCAAAAATCTCGAAGTTGAGTACCATCAGAATATCACCAGCCTGGCAGAATGTTTCCAAATCACCAAGTGTGGTCGCCTTCGGGAACGGATTGACAAATTCAAAGAACCCATCGTCATTGAACGCTACGGTAGCCGAAGTACCGCTTTGGACTTCACCAGCGGTCAAGAAGCCAGAGATGCCGTCTGCGGGCTGGCAGTACGTGACCTGACCCTTACCAAGCGTGAAACTGCTGACTGCCGTATCAATTGGATCGCCTGTGTTGGGGTCTGTCGTGTTGTATGTCCAACCCTGAGAATTGCCACTACCATCGTATCCATTGAACTGATAATAGTCAAGGTCAAAGACTTCAGGGTTCAAGAACATCACGACATCGCCAGCCACAGCAGCCGTGTCATAGATGTTCGACGTGGCGTTCCACGTACCGGACGCATTAATCGGCGAGAATGCTGCACCGATGTTCTCAATGCCCATCCCGGACTCGTAGGTCTGGTAGCCCACCGTATTGCTCGACTCAATGCCGAACGCGAGTCCGGCTGCGGCAACCGCCGCTGCAAACATAACTTTCTTCATTCTCTTTTTCCTTTCGCTTTTCGGCGGTCGCAGGGCGACCGCCCTACCAGTTTTTCCTCTGGGGCGCAGAGTAGGGAAATACTTCAGTTGATCCTTGGGTCGTGGGCGTGATCCGATCCCAGTCGGATGACGTTGGTCACGAATGTCCGAATCGCCTTCTGTCGTTCCTTTCCTCTACTTGTTTTTGTTTTCCCTTAGCCGCACACGCGGTTTATCGGGTCGTTCTCGGACCTTCGAACTGGCGCAAGTGTATCATATTGTCGGGCGGAGCGCAAGGGGGTTTTGAAAAAAAGTTGAAAAAAAGTTTTTGGGCGTTTTGGAGATGGATGGGGATGGGGAGTGGAAAATGTTGCCAATGTGGAAATGTTGCCAATGGCCAATGGGGCGGGCGCGGGGAATGGTTTTTAGCCACAAAGAACGCAAAGGGAACAAAGGTGGGAAATGGAATGGGAGCGGTGCGGAAAGGTCATGTGTACTCCTTGCGCGACAACGGCTTAAGGTAGTTCTTCTTGAAGTTCTTGATTCCGCCGAAGAATCTATCTTCCGATTCCGAGATTGAACCATTCTCAAGCAGTTTCGCCTTGACGAGTTCAAGTGTGCAGATCACGTCGGCTACTTGAAAGAGCCTGTATCTTGCGGGGTACACGTCCGTTGCGAACATCACTTTGGATGAATAGATTGCAAAGGCCTCGTTCAAGAGCGCAGTTATCTGAGCCTGTCCGTTGTCGTAATAGACCTTGAGATGGTCGCAGGCATTAAAATCGTCGCGGTGGGATATCAGGAAATCCACAATCTCCTGAAGAAGCGTATCATGTATTGCGCTGTCCCCAGAATTGTAGGGTTTGAACAGCTTAAAGCACTTGTACTTGAATTTGGCTTTCTGTATGAACACCATCATGCGACGGAATATGCGTATTCGCATTTCCCTAGGCATTGCCCTGTATTCATCTTCTCGCCGAATCATTGGACCAGCGTGTATCGTGTGGTCGGGATCAATCCCTGTTCGCCCGAAAGCCTCGCGCAGCTGGGCAAGTTCGCTTGATATGTCATCTGATTGGTCGTGGAAGACCATGCAAAGGATATAATACGGAGAATGCAAATCTGCTCCGGCTGGTGAGAAACTGCCGGATTCGTCAACGAATATACTTATCTCTTTCGTCATGGTTCTTGCCGTCTAAAAACAATGGCGAGGATTGCTCCTCGCCAAAGGCAGGAAAGTTTCCCGCATCCCGGTGACTCCGACATCGCTGTCTTTGTCAGCGGGTAGTGTACCAAATATCGGGCGGCGGCGCAAGGCTGCGCGCGAAAAAAGTTTTTTGGGAGTAGAAAAATGTTGCCAATGTGGAAGTGTTGCCAGTTCCAATGTTGCCAATGGCCAATGGGAGGCCTTGCGGGCAAGCCATTTCATGAACGGCGGCAAAACTGGCGCGTCTCACGTCTCACGTCACCCCGACTCGTCTCGCGTCTCACGTCCGGGCGGTGGGTTCCGCCGCCTGGAAGGCGGCGTTCCCAGT
>CACXIR010000177.1 GCA_902767785.1 Fibrobacter succinogenes
AGAAGTGGGAATGCCACGTGGGTCTGTCTTACATGCGTTGGATTGCCGAATGCGAAGGCCTCCGCACGCAGGTGACGATTTTTGTTCCGACCGGCTCCAACACTCTCCTCCAGGACATCCAGGTCACGAGCCTCGACAAGGCTTCCAAGGAAGTGGACATTATCCCAGTTTATGAATTCAGCCACTTCGAAGCTGAAAAGCAGCTCACGAACGCCGACTGGGTCCCGCAGACCATGACCCTCAAGGGCCACTGGGAAAAGGACGGCCACGTGGTGCTCGAACAGTATGCTTACATGAAGCGTGACTACGCCGTGAACTACGTGACCGCGAACTGCAAGGTCGGTAGCTTCGACGGTGACCGCCGCGTGTTCCTCGGTGCCAACGAAATGGGCTCCTGGGCCGCTCCGCTCAGCCTCGCCAACAAAGAACTTTCCAACAGCGAATGCGATCGTGGCGACAACATTGCCGCTCTCATGATCCACGCTGGCAAGATTGCCGCCGGCAAGACCTTCCGCACCTGCACCCAGCTCGGTCAGGAACAGAGCCTCAAGGTCGCTGCCAAGGCTATCAAGAAGTACCGCGACTTGAAGAACGTCGACAAGGCTTTCGACGAACTCGCCGCCTTCTGGCAGAAGTACCTCGCCACTATCCAGGTGGAAACTCCGGATGCAGCGTTCAACTCCATGGTGAACGTTCACAACCCGCGTCAGTGCCACACCACCAAGAACTGGAGCCGCTATCTCTCCCTGTACCAGCTGGGCTACGGCACCAGCCGCGGTATCGGTTACCGTGACTCCAGCCAGGACCTCATGGGCGTGATGAGCCACATGCCGGAAGAAGCATTGGAACTCGCTCTGAACCTGCTCTCTGTGCAGCGTCCGGAAGGTAACGCCATGCACCAGTACGCTCCGCTTGCCCTTGCCGAAGACAACGGCAACGAAGCTAACGCCGGTGACTCTCGCGAAAAGAAGGGTGTGCTCGATGAAAACGGCAACCCGGCTTACGCTGACTGGTATGGTGACGACCACCTGTGGATCGTTCTCACTATTGCCAACTACCTCAAGGAAACCGGCAAGATGGACCTCCTCAAGAAGGAAGTTCCGTTCTACGAAGCCGGCAAGAAGCGCGCTCAGCGTGAAAAGGGCACTGTGCTCGAACACCTCAAGCGTTCTCTCAACTTTACCCGTACTCACCTCGGTAAGCACGGTCTTCCGCTCCTACACGGGCCTGTATGCTAAGGCTCTCCTTGAAATGATGGACATCTGCGAAGCTCTCGGCGACACCAAGTCTGTCGAAATGTACAAGGGCTGGTACGAAGACGTGAAGAAGGCCTTCAACGACGCCGCCTGGGACGGCAAGTGGTGGGTCCGCTGGTTCGACAAGCAGGGCAACGCCTACGGCACCAACAAGGCCAAGTACGGCAAGATTTACTGCAACAGCCAGTCCTGGTCTGTGATTTCTGGCATTGCTACTGGCGACCGTGCCGTGATGGGCATGGATAGCCTGAACAAGCTCCTCAACACCGCCAACGGCGTGAAGAGCTCTACTCCGGGCTACCGCGGCTTCGACCCGAACGTGGGTGGCATCTCCACTTATCCTCCTGGAGCCAAGGAAAACGGCGGTATCTTCCTCCACACCAACCCGTGGGTGATGATTGCCGAAACGATTCTCGGCCGTGGCGACAAGGCCTTCCAGTATTACAGCCAAATTAACCCGGCTGCCAAGAACACCAAGCTCGACGAGTTCGAATCTGAACCGTATTGCTATCCGCAGAACATCCTCGGTGACGAACACAAGCAGTTCGGTATGGGCCGTAACGCATGGCTCTCCGGTACCAGCTCCTGGACTTACCAGGCTGCAACGCAGTTCATCATCGGTGTCCGCGCAAGCTTCAAGGGCCTCATCGTGAATCCCTGCATCCCGAGCTCTTGGGATGGCTTCAAGGTGACCCGTAAGTTCCGCGGCGCTACCTACGAAATCGAAGTGAAGAATCCGAAGCATGTGTGCAAGGGTGTCGCTGAGATGATCGTCGATGGCAAGAAGATTGACGCTGATGTCGCCCCGATCTTTACGAAGGGTGTGCACAAGGTGACTGTTACCTTGGGTTAATTCCTAAAGTGTCATCCTGAGCGTAGCAACGAAGTTGCGAAGTCGAAGGATCTAGATCTGAAATAAAAGTCCGCCTCTCACGAGGCGGATTTTTATATTTGTGCGCATCATGAAAC